>NZ_JAYSDK010000035.1:0-57502 GCF_041914405.1 Zoogloea sp. | reverse complement strand
CCAGCCCATCCCGCCCAAGGGACTGAACCTCAACTTCCCGCTCTCCGACGCCATGCAGAAGCTTTACCAGGCCCCCAACGACAAAGCCTTCGAATAAGCCCCCCAACCGCCTCAAAGTCCGACAGACATGAAAAAGACAACCCGCATCACCCTGGCCACCCTTGCAGGCCTCGCCGCACTGAATGCCCACGCCGAGTCCAACGTGGTGTTCTACGGACGCGTCAATGCCACCTTCGAAAACGTCAAGGCAGAACAGGGCCCGGCCCACAACGTCGTCAACGACAACGCCTCGCGGATCGGCTTTCGCGGCACCGAAGAACTGGGCGGCGGCATGGCCGCGCTGTTCCAGGTCGAAAGCCGCATCCGCGTCGACGGCAGCGACTCCACCTCCCTGGCCAGCCGCGACAGCTTCGTCGGCCTGCGCACCCCTCAGGGCACCCTGCGCCTCGGACGCACCCTCGGCCCGGCGTACTATGCGCTCTACGACTACATCAGCATGCACAACCACGACTCGGGCTATTCCGCCGATGCGCTGCTGTCGTCCGCCGTCACCGGCAACTCCACCGCCGCCGGCGGGCGCATGAACAACACCGTGTGGTACACCAGCCCGACCCTCGCCGGCTTCACCTTCGAGGCCGACTACGCGCTGCTGGACGAGGCCCCCACGACCACCGGCACCAAGCGCACACCCCACCACCTCGGCCTGGTCGGCAGCTACGACCGCGGCCCCCTGCACGCCGCCATCACCTACGTGTCCGCCCAGAACACCAAGGACCTGGATGGCAGCGACGCCGTCCGCCTCAACAACGACCGCGCGATCAGCGCCGGCGGCAGCTACAACTTCGGCCCTCTCGTACTCGGCGCGCTGTTTGAACGCTCCCGGCGCGACACCCTCACCGACACGGTCAGCCGCAACTATTACCGGGTCGCCCTGATGGCACCGGTGGGCGCCCACGAGTTCCACCTCAACGTCGGCGTGGCCGGCGACTACAGCGGCACCCACGACACCGCCGGCAAGCAATACACCGTCGCCTACAACTACAACCTGTCCAAGCGCAGCAAGCTCTACGCTTATTACACCCGCATCGACAACGACAGCGCACAGACCGTCGGTGGCGGCGGCGCCTACAACTTCCTCGGCACCGCGGCCGGGCTGGACAACCGCTCGATCGCCGCCGGCATCCGCCACAACTTCTGATCGCCCAAACCCTCATCCCCAGGAGACCCACCATGACCCGTCTGCTCACCCGCCCCTTCGTCCTGTCATCCATCCTCGCCGCCAGCCTGGCCGCCGCCTTCCCCGCCGCCTACGCGGACGGCAAACCCCACGTGGTGATCCTCGCCACCGGCGGCACCATTGCCGGCGCCGGCGCCAGCGTTGCCAACAGCGCCACCTACCAGGCGGCCAAGGTGCCGGTGGACAAGCTCATCGCCGGTGTGCCGGAGCTCGCCAACGTCGCCGAGGTCCGCGGCGAGCAGGTCTTCCAGATCGCCTCCGAGAGTTTCACCAACGACAACCTGCTGACCCTCGGCAAGCGTGTCGCCGCCCTCGCCCGCCAGCCGGACGTGGACGGCATCGTGATCACCCACGGCACCGACACCCTGGAAGAAACCGCCTACTTCCTGAACCTGGTGCTGAAGACCGACAAGCCGGTGGTGGTGGTCGGCTCCATGCGGCCGGGCACCGCCATGTCCGCCGACGGCATGCTCAACCTCTACAACGCGGTGGCCGTCGCCGCAGCCAAGGACGCCGCCGGCAAGGGCGTGCTGGTCACCATGAACGACGAGATCCACACCGGCCGCGACGTGAGCAAGGCGGTCAACATCAAGACCGAGGCCTTCAAGAGCCCGTGGGGTCCGCTGGGCATGATCGTCGAGGGCAAGACCTACTGGTTCCGCGCCCCCGCCAAGCGCCACACCACTGGCACCGAGTTCGACATCGACAAGCTCGACAAGCTGGCCCCGGTGGACATCGCCTACGGCTACGGCAACGCCACGCCCACCGCCTACAAAGCCTTCGCCGAAGGCGGCGCCCGCGCCGTCATCCATGCCGGCACCGGCAACGGCTCGGTCAGCAGCGCCGTCGTGCCAGCCCTGCAAGCCCTGCGCGGCAAGGGCGTGCAGATCATCCGCTCGTCCCGCGTGGTTGGCGGCGGCTTCGTGCTGCGCAATGCCGAGCAGCCCGACGACAAGTACGACTGGGTCGTCGCCCATGACCTCAACCCGCAGAAGGCCCGCATCCTCGCCGCCGTGGCCCTGACCAAGACCCAGGACAGCAAGGAACTGCAGCGGATGTTCATGGAGTACTGAACCCGCGCGCCGGGGGGAACCGCCTCCCGCGCCGACCCGGCAAGGGCGGCGCGGGGGTTGTATCCTTGAATAGACAGCACATCCCCGGTGGGCGGATGCATTCGCCCACACAGAAGAACAAGCCCTCAACGGAAACACACCGACAGGCGATGACCGATACCCCTCCGGCACCGACCCCGCAGCTGCCGCCCTCGCGCTCCGTGTCTCCGAACCCGCTGATCGTCGCCGCCCTCCTGCTGGTGATCAGCCTGATCGGCATCGGTGGTTACCGGGCCAGCGAATACCAGGGCATGCAGACCCTGCGCACCGACGCCGGCCACCGCCTGGACCTCTTCGCCGCGGCGGTGGACGGCATCGTCAACCGCTATGCGCACATCCCGGCCACCATCCAGCTCAACGAGGAAGTCCTCAACCTGATGCGCAGCCCGCACAGCGCCACCAGCGTACAGGCCGCCAACCGTTTCCTGCAGCAACTCAACGAACACATCGGCAGTGTCGCGATCTTCGTCATGAACCAGCGCGGCATCGTGCTCGCCTCCAGCAACTGGAACCACCCAAGCGAAAACTTCGTCGGCGAGGATCTGTCCTTCCGCAGCTATTTCGTCGACGGCCTCGCCGGCCGGGTCGGCCGCCATTTCGCCATCGGCACCACCCGCGGCGAGCCAGGCTATTTCGTATCCACCCCGATCCGCGACGGCGAGCGGGTCGTCGGCGTAGCCGTCATCAAGATCAGCCTCGACCAGCTCGACCAGGCCTGGAGCCTGCTCGGCGCGCCGGCGCTGATCGCCGACGGCAACGGCGTGGTGATCCTGTCCTCGGTGCCCGAGTGGCGCTACACCGCCCTCAAGCCGCTGCCCCTCGACACCCGGGTCGAGGTCAAGATGAGCCGCCTCTACAACGAAGGTCCAATCGGCGACTTTCCGGTGCCCATCGATGACGATCCTGGCCCGGACGGACAGATCGTGCACATGGCCCTGCACAACAGCTCCGTCCGCCCCCACGCCGGCTTCGCCGGCAGCTACCTGGTACATGGGCGCGGCCTGCAGGACGTGGGCTGGCGCCTGCTGATCTTTTCCGACCTGCGCCCGGTGCGCACCCAGGCCCTCGGCCACGGCGCGCTGGCGGCGGTCGCCACCGGCTTCGTGCTGCTGCTCCTGCTGGTACTGGCCCAGCGCCGGCGCATCGTGCGCCAGAAGCTGGAGGCGAAGGAACTGCTCGAACAGGCCAACGCCCAGCTCGAAAGCAAGGTCGCCCGCCGCACCCGCGCGCTGACCGATACCAACGCCCGCCTGCGCAAGGAAGTGGCGGAACGCCAGCAGGCCGAGCAGACCCTGCGCGCCGCCCAGGACGAGCTGGTACAAGCCGCCAAGCTGGCCGTGCTTGGCCAACTCGCCGCCGGCATCACCCACGAACTGGCCCAGCCGCTGGGCGCCATGCGCACCCTGTCGGGCAATGCCATCGAGTTCATGAAGCGCGGCAACTTGCCGACCGTCGAGCAGAATCTGACGATCATCGCCCGTCTGGCCGACCAGATGGGGCGCATCATCACGCCGCTCAAGACTTTCGCCCGCAAGTCGCCGGCGGTGCCCGCCGCCACCGACCTGGCCCACGCGGTCAGCGCTGCCCTGTTCCTGCTCGACCAGCGCCTCACCAAGGCTGGCATCACCCTCATCAACCGCTGCGAGCCCGGCCAGGCCATCGCCTGGTGCGACCAGAACCGGCTCGAGCAGGTGCTCATCAACCTGATCCGCAACGCCGGCGACGCAATGGCCGACAGCGGACGCAAGGAACTCCTCATCGAAGCCAGTTCCCGCGACGACGGCAACCTGGAACTCGTCATCGCCGACAGCGGCTGCGGCCTGCCCGAAGACGGCACGCTGTTCGAACCCTTCTTCACCACCAAGCCTGCCGGCGAGGGCCTCGGCCTCGGCCTGGCCATCTCCCGCGACATCGTCCGCGAGTTCGGCGGCGACCTGCGCGCCGAGAACCGCCCGGAAGGCGGTGCCCGCTTCATCCTGCAACTCCCCGCCGCACCGAAAGAACCGTCATGACACCTGAACTTCGCGTACTCATCATCGAAGACGACCCCGACGTACGCCTTGGCTGCGAGCAGGCCATGATGCTTGCCGACATCCCGGTGGAAGGCGTCGGCTCCGCCGAGGAAGGCCTGGCCCGCCTGTCCGCCGGCTTTCCCGGCATCGTCGTCACCGACATGCGCCTGCCCAGGGCCGACGGCATGGAGGTGCTGCGCCGCTGCCAGGCGATGGACGCCGACCTGCCAGTGATCATCATCACCGGCCACGGCGACGTGACCCTCGCCGTCGAGGCCATGCGCAACGGCGCCTACGACTTCATCCAGAAACCCTTCTCGCCGGAATTGCTGGTGGACGTGGTGCGCCGCGCCCTCGACAAGCGCGCACTGACCCTCGAAGTGCTCGACCTGCGCCGCCGCCTGGAACAGCGCGACGGCATCGAGGCCAAGCTGATCGGCCGCTCACCGCAGATGGCCCGCGTGCGCCAGCTGATCAGCGACGTGGCCGGCACCAGCGTGGACGTACTGGTGCGCGGCGAGACCGGCACCGGCAAGGAGCTCATCGCCCAGTGCCTGCACGAACTGTCACCGCGCAAGAGCGGCCCCTTCGTGGCCCTCAACTGCGGCGGCCTGCCCGACAACCTGCTCGACAGCGAGCTGTTCGGCCACGAGGCCGGCGCCTTCACCGGCGCTCAGAAGCGCCGCATCGGCAAGATCGAGTACGCCAACAAGGGCACCCTCTTCCTCGATGAGCTGGAAAGCATGCCGCTGGGCGTACAGATCAAGCTGCTGCGCGTGCTGCAGGAACGCGTCGTGGAGCGCCTCGGCTCCAACCAGCTGCAACCGGTGGACTGCCGGGTGGTCGCCGCCACCAAGGACGACCTCAAGGAACGGGCCGAACGCCAGACCTTCCGCGCCGACCTCTACTACCGCCTCAACGTGGTCACCATCGACCTGCCGCCGCTGCGCGAGCGCCGCGAGGACATCCCGCTGCTGCTCGAACACTTCCTCCTGCAGGCCGCCCAGCGCCATGAACGCCCGCTGCCCACCGTGCCGCCCGAGCAGATGCGGCGCCTGATGGCCCACACCTGGCCCGGCAACGTGCGCGAGCTGCGCAACGTCGCCGATTGCGTGGTCCTCGGCGTCGGCAAGGACGTCCTCGGCGCCGCCCCCGGCGACGCGCCGCCGGCCTCGCTGGCCGAATCGGTGGAGAGCTTCGAGCGCAGCCTGATCGCCGCCGAGCTGCGCCGCCAGGGCGGCAGCCTGGCACGCAGCGCCGAGGCTCTGCGCGTGCCCAAGACCACGCTGCACGACAAGATCCGCAAGTACGGCCTGCAGGGCGGCGACAGCTGAACCCACAGCTCCGTTCCGGCCTGCGACATCTTGTCGCAGCATCGGGTCGGCACCCTCGGCTAAGCTCTGCCGCGTTCCGCCTGGCCCGCCGGCCGCGGCAAGCATGAGCGCCCGATGAAAAGACACCTTTGCACCCTGCTGGCCGCCGTACTGGCCCCCGCCGTCCACGCCTCCTGCGGCTCCTCCTTCTGCACCGTGGACACCAACTGGGACACCCAAGGCCTGGCCAGCGCTGAAGGCTTGCGCCTCGACGCGCGCTACTCCTACGCCAATGCCAGCACGCTGCGCGCCGGCCACGCCCGCATCGCCGCGGCCACACCTAGCAGAAGCGACGAGGAGATCGAGAACCAGCGCACCCTCAACCGGCTCCTCAACCTGGACGCCGAATACACCTTCAATGCGCGCTGGAGCGCCACGCTCAGTCTGCCGATGGTGATCCGTGACCACCGCCACACCTTTGATTCGTCCTCCGACGGCCCCTTAACCCAGTCGACCCGCTTCCACGCGATCGGCGACATGCGGGTCGTCGGCCGCTACCGCCTCGATCCGGGCAACCCGTTCTCCGGCTTTGGCCTGCGCTTCGGCCTCAAGCTGCCGACCGGCGCCACCAACAAGACCATGACCCCGCCCGACCCGGCCGATCCGGGCACGCCCTACGCACTGGAGCGTTCCGCCCAGCCGGGCAGCGGCAGCACCGACGCCATCCTCGGCGCCTATTACTTCCAGACCCTGCCGGGCAGCGGTTGGGGCTGGTTCGCCAGCGCCCAGCTGCAGACCGCCCTGGCCACCCGCAGCGACTACCGCCCGGGCACCGAGGTCAAGCTCGACCTGGGCACCCACTACGCGCTGGCCCCCGGGCTCACCGGCCTGCTGCAGCTCAATGCGCTGCACCGCCCACGGGACGGCGGCGCCGCCGCCAACCCGGCGTCGGGCGGCCACGCCTTCTACCTCAGCCCCGGCCTCAGCTACGCCATCGCACCACGCACCCAGGTCTACGGGCTGCTGCAGCTGGCGGTCAGCCAATATGCCAAGACCGACCCGCAGGATCCGCAGGGCGGCCAGCTCACTGCGCCGCGCAGCTTTACCGTCGGGATCAGCCAGCGCTTCTGAGGCGGGCTTCCGTCCTTCCACCTTAGCGCCTTGAATTCCCCACACCCATTGTGGGGAATTCGTCACTCCCCCACCTCGCAGCAGGTCATAAGACGACCTCCGCAGGCCCTCCATACTCACGCCATTTTCATAAAAGAAAGACATGAAGATGCTGAACACATGGAGACAAGGGTTGCTCGGGAGCTGCCTGCTGGCGCTCATTTTGGGTTTTTCGGGGAGCCGCCCGGCACATGCCGAAGCGCTGGTGATCGGCCAGAGCGTACCCCTCAGCGGTGTGCTGGCCAGCACGGGCAAAGCGATGGCGCTGGGCGTGCGGCTCGCGATCGATGCCGCCAACGCTGCCGGCGGGGTCGGCGGCCGCACCCTGACCCACGTGGTCAAGGATGACGGCTACCAGACCGCCGAGACCGTGCGCCTCACCCATGAGCTGATCCGCCGCGACAAGGCGGTAGCGCTGATCGGCTATGCCGGCACCGGCAATATCGCCGAACTGCTCAAGCATGGCGTGCTGGCCGACGGCAACATCGCGCTGATCGCCCCCTACACAGGCGGCGAGCCGCTGAGGTCCCCTTACAACCCGTGGATCTTCCATATCCGCGCCAGCTACGGCGACGAGACCGAGGCCATGGTGCGCCAGTTCGTCGCCTCCGGCCTGCAGCGCATCGCGGTGTTCTACCAGAACGACCCCTTCGGCCAGGCCGGGCTGGCCGGCGTCGAACGAGCGCTGGAAAAGCACAAGCTGAAGATCGTCAGCAAAGGCAGTTACGAGAAGAACACAGAGGACGTCGCCGCCGCCGTGCGCGACATTGCCGCCGGCGCCCCCCAGGCGGTGATCATGATCGGCGTGGTCAGGCCCACCGCCGCCTTCGTGAAGGCCTACCAGCCAGTCAGCCCCGGCACCCAGCTGTTCAGCATTTCGGTGGTGAATGGCCGCGAGTTACACCAGCTGGCGGGCGGCGATGCGGCCCGCGGCGTCGGCATCACCCAGGTCATGCCCTCGCCATTCAGCGGCGTCACGCGCATCGCGCGGGACTACAACGCCGCGCTGCAGCGCTTCGCACCGGGCGAGGAGCCGTCCTACACCAGTTTCGAGGAATACGTCGGCGCCCGCGTGCTGATCGAGGCGATTCGCCGCACCAAGGGCACGCCGACCCCGGCCACGGTGATGCAGTCCCTCGAAAACCTGGACGTGGACCTGGGCGGTTTCCAGGTGCGCTTCGGCCACGGCAACCGCATCGGCTCCCAACGCGTCGAAGTCACCCTGCTCGGTCGCGACGGTCAGCACCTGCGCTGACAGGCGCGCCGGGGGTCAGCTGTCGCGCAGCTCCAGCGCCCGCTCGTACAGCGCGTTCTTCGATGCACCGGTGATCGCCGCGGCCAGCTTGGCGGCCTGCTTCACCGGCAGTTCGGCGAGGAGCAGGCCGAGCACCCGCTCGGCCTCCGGCGACAGGCCTTCACTGGCGGGCGCCGCCGACACCAGCAGCACGAACTCGCCGCGGGCGCGGTTGGCGTCGGCAGCCAGCCAGGCCGGTGCATCGGCCAGCGGCATGCGCACGATCTGCTCGAACATCTTGGTCAGTTCGCGGGCGACGACGATCTGGCGGGTCGGCTCGAGCGTCGCCGCCAGGTCATCCAGCGTCTCGGCGATGCGGTGCGGTGCCTCGTAGAACACCAGCGTGCCCGGCACGCCGCGCAGGGCGTCCAGCGCGCTCTTGCGGGCCGCCGACTTGGTCGGCAGGAAGCCGTGGAAATGGAAATGCCCGTCGGCCAGCCCGGAGGCCGACAAGGCCGCGATGGCTGCGCAGGCGCCCGGCACCGGTACCACCGGGAAACCGGCGTCCTGCACCCGCGCCACCGCCCGTGCGCCAGGGTCGGACACCGCCGGCGTGCCCGCGTCGGTGATCAGCGCCACCTGCTTGCCTTCCTCCAGCATGCGGATCACCAGCCCGGCGGCTTCCTGCTCGTTGTGCTCGTGCAGCGCGACCAGTCGCGTCCGGATGTCGAAGGCATCGAGCAGGCGCTGGCTGTGGCGGGTGTCCTCGGCGGCAACGGCGTCCACCGCCTTCAGCACGGCCAACGCACGCAGGCTCATGTCCTGCAAGTTACCCAAGGGCGTGGCCACCACATACAATGACGATGTCTTATTCAGCGGAGAGGTGGACGATGCGTCGGAAAGGGCAGGATGCATGGCAGGACTGGGGACAGGAGGCGGGGGACGGAGATTGTGGGCGCGCCAACCCGCCGATGCAAGCCGAACACCTGCGCCGCGGCGCGGCGGCCGAGGCGCTTGCCGCCGCCCACCTGGAAAAGAACGGGCTGACGATCCTGGCCCGCAACGTGCGCTGCCGTGGCGGCGAGGTGGACCTGATCGCCTCCGACCGGGGCAGCCTGGTCTTCGTCGAGGTGCGCCTGCGCAGCAACAGTCGCTTCGGCGGCGCTGCGGCAAGCATCACCGCGGCCAAGCGCCAGCGCGTTATCCTCGCCGCGCGCTATTGGCTGAACGGTGCCGGCCGGCGCTACGCCAACCTGCCCTGCCGCTTCGACGCGGTGCTGCTCGAGCGCCTCGACCGCGACGGCATCGACTGGATACGGGGCGCCTTCGATGCATATTGAGCGCATCCTGCTGGTGCTGCTGCTCGGTTGCAGCCTGCTCCCTCCGGCCACGGCGCAGCAGGTCCGCATCCTCGTGCAGAGTTCCCCACTGGCCGGCTTCCAGTACTACGGCGGCAAGATCCTGTGGGACGAGATGCGCGAAGGCGACGCGCTGACGCTGGTCCGCGAACCCGACAACGCCCATGATCGCTATGCGGTGCGCGTCGAGTGGCGCGGCCAGAAGCTCGGCTACCTGCCCCGCGCCGAGAACCGGGCGGTGGCCGAGGAGATGGACCGGGGCAGCGCCATCGGCGGCCGCATCGGCAAGCTGGCGAAAGACCCCAATCCCTGGAAACGTCTGCGCGTGGACGTGCTGGTCGGTTTGTAAGCGGATTTCTCGCTTCCGGCAGGCCCAGCAGTGCAAATGCTAGAATCGCGGCCAAATTTTCCGGAGTCAAAGATGGATCTCGTTGCCCGTATCGCGCAGCAATTTACCGACAGCGCCCAGACCAAGCTGGCCGCCCTCGAGTTCATGGCCGAGCCCATCGCCGCGGCCATCGAAACGATGACCCACAGCCTGATGAACAACGGCAAGATCCTGGCCTGCGGCAATGGCGGTTCGGCCGCCGACGCCCAGCACTTCGCCGCAGAGCTGCTCAACCGCTTCGAGATGGAACGCCCGCCGCTGGCCGGCCTGGCGCTGACCACCGACAGCTCGACCCTCACGTCCATCGCCAACGACTACGACTACAACCAGATCTTCTCCAAGCAGGTGCGTGCCCTCGGCCAACCCGGCGACGTGCTGCTGGCCATCTCCACCAGCGGCAACTCGCCCAACGTGATCGAGGCCATCCACGCCGCCCACGAACGGGAAATGCTCGTGGTGGCCCTCACCGGCAAGGGCGGCGGCCAGATGGCTGAACTTCTCGGTCCCGGCGACATCCATCTGTGCGTCCCGGCCGATCGCACCGCGCGCATCCAGGAAGTCCACCTGGTGACCCTGCACTGCCTGTGCGACGGCATCGATTGCCTTTTCCTCGGAGTGGAAGAATGAACCTCGCCCGCAAGTCCCTGGCCTGGACCGCGCTGGTCCTCGGCACCCTGGCCGCCGCCCAGGGCTGCATCCCGGTCATCGTCGGTGGCACCGGCATGGCCGTCGCCATGGTTTCCGACCGCCGCAGCTCCGGCGCCTACGTGGAAGACGAGGGCATCGAGTGGAAGAGCGTCAAGCGCATCGAGGATGCCCTCGGCGACAAGGTCCATGTGAATACCACCGCCTTCAACCGCAAGCTGCTGCTGACCGGCGAAGCCTTCAACGAGGCCAGCCGTGAAGAGGCCGGCCGCATCGCCGCCGCCGTCGAGAACGTCAAGGAAGTGGTCAACGAGCTGCGCGTGGCGCCCACCAGCCCCCTGTCAGCACGCAGCAACGACAGCTACATCAGCTCCCAGGTGAAGGCCCGCTTCGTGCCCCAGAAGGATTTCCGCGTGCAGCAGGTCAAGGTAGTGACCGAAGCCTCCACCGTCTACCTGATGGGCCTCGTCACCCAGCGGGAAGGCAACGCCGCCACCGAGGTCGCGCGTACCACCAGCGGCGTGCAGAAGGTCGTGCGGGTCTTCGAGTACATCAGCGAGGAAGAGGCCAAGCGCCTCGACAACGCCACCGGCAACAACGCCGAATCGGGCAAGTAAAGCCAAGCTACGATGCATGCCAAAGGCCCTGCCGGACTCCGGCAGGGCCTTTGTGTTTGACGCGGCCTTATCGTTGCCGACGCGGCCACTCAAGCTTGTGGGCAGGGCACCAGGCCGGCGGCAGACATCTCCCGCTTTTCCAGGCCGCGCAGCAGCACCAGCAGCAGCGTTCCCACCATCATCACTGCGGCCGCCAGGTACAACCCTGCCGCATAGCTGCCGACCGCCGTGGCCAGCCAGCCGGTGACTGCCGGGCCGAGGATCTGCGCCGCGCCGTAGGAGAGGGTCATCTTGCCCATCATCTTGGCCGGGCGGGTCGGGTAGTAGCGGCCGGCCATCGTCAGCACCAGGCTCACCATGCCGATGAAGGTAGCGCCGAACAGCAGTGCCCCGACGAGCGCAGCGGCCAGCCCGCCCACCGTGACTGGCAGCACGATGCCGGCGATTTGCAGCACCGCCGCGATAATCAGCGCGTTCAGCTCGCCGGTGCGGCGCGCTACCAGGTCCCACAGGATGCAGGCCGGCGCGGCCGCCACGCCGATCGCCAGAAACACCAGCGAGCCCTTGCCCGCCAGGCCCGGCAGACGGTCCACGATGGCGACGATGAAAGTGGCGCTGACCACATAGCCGATGCCCGCGCAGAAATAGGCCGCCATGAACAGGCGCAGGAAGCCCACCGTCGGCGGCCGGTCTTGCATCTGCGCGGCACTGTGGCTGGCCGGGTTGCGTCCCGGCGACGGCAGCCAGCGCAGCGCAGGCACCAGCAGTACGGCGCCGAAGACTGTCAGCGCGAACCATTGCTGGCGCCAGTCCAGCCATTGGCTCATCAGCGCGACCGCCGCCGCACAGGCGGTGATGCCGATGCCGATACCCGCGAAATGGATGCCCAGCTCGCTGCGGTGGTTGTGGCGGATCAGCCAGTTGAGGATCAACCCCGTGCCGAACAGCATGCCGGCCGCACTGGCCAGGCCGGCCACAAAGCGCGACAGCGCCCACACCAGCGGATCGGTGCTCAGGCCCATCACCGCGGTACTCGCCACCGCCAGCACCATGCCCATGCGGTACAGGCGGTCCTTCACGACGAGATCGCCGATCAGCGACGCGAGCAGCGCACCGCTCAGGTAGCCGGCGTAATTGACCGCCGCCAGCAGCCCCCCTTCGGCCACGCCGAGCCCGGCCTGCTGCTGCATCAGCGGCAGCAGCGGCGTATAGGCGAAACGGGCGACGCCCAGCGCCAGCACCAGGCTGAAGATGCCGGCGCCGAGCACGCGGAAACGTTCGGCGGCAGAACTGTGTTCGCTCATCGCAGCAGTCTCCTTGTTGTTGGAGAAGACACGATAAACAGGCTAAACTATCTCATCAAATGATTTATTAAGAACGTTCAATTCTCTTATGGAGATATGAATATGGAACTCGTCGCGCTGCGCACCTTCCAGGCGGTGGTCGAGGAAGGCGGCATCCTCGCCGCCTCCCGTAAGCTGAACACCGTCCAGTCCAACGTGACGGGCCGCATCCGTCGCCTGGAGGAGGAGCTCGGCACCGAGCTGTTCCACCGCAAGGGCCGCGGACTGGAGCTGGCGCCGTCGGGACGCGTACTCCTCGACTACGCCCGCCGCATGCTGCTGCTCGAACGGGAAACCAGCGCCGCCGTCCGCCAGGTTGGCGAGAGCGTCGGCGAGCTGCGCATCGGCGCGATGGAGACCTTCGCCGCCGTGCATCTGCCCCGTGCCCTAAAAGCAGTACGAGCCCGCCATCCGCGCGTCGAACTGCGGGTCAGCACCGACACCAGCGCCGCGCTGATCGAACGCCTGCTCGACCACAAGCTCGACTGCGCCTTCATCGGCGGGCCGGTGATCCATCCGGACCTGGCCTTCGATGAGCTGGTGATGGAGGAACTGGTGCAAGTCTGCGCGGCCGGCGCCGACCCGGTGCTGCAGCCAGTGATCCTGTTTCGCGAGGGCTGCGCCTACCGCACCCGCGCGCTGGCCTGGCAACGGGCCAGCGGCCACGCGGTGGCCGACGCGATGGAGTTCGGCACGCTGGAAGGCATCCTCGGCTGCGTGTCGGTCGGCCTCGGCTGGACGCTGCTGCCGCGCCGGGTGGTGGAGCAGTCGCAACACCGGGCCGACCTGACTATCCGCGAAGTGCCGCCGCAGATCAGCCGCGTGCAGACCGGCGTGGCCTACCTGCGCGCTGCGCCGCCGATGGCGGCGATCAAGACCCTCTCCGACGCCGTGGCCGCGCTGGCCAACGGCAGCGTCGAAAGCTCAGTCCAGCCCTGAGGCACGCTGGCGTACCACCAGTTCGGCATAACCGGTTTGAAGGTCGGGTTCGCGCTGGAAATCCCAACCCGGCAGGCGCATCAGCAGGATCTCCGCGGTAGTCCGCACCACGCAGCCATAGCCCAGGTGACCGCCGATCACCGCTCCGGAAGCCGTCGCCACAGTACCGTGCAGATGCGAACCGTTGGCGGCGATGCTGCCGCTAAGGCTCAGCAGCTCGATATCCCCGTCCACCGCGCGCAGCTCGCCGGCCCCGGCCAGCCTCAGGTGTGCGCCACTCAGGCTGCCTATGCCCGCCAGCACGAAGGCTGCCGAACCGCCCTCGGCGAACAGCGCACATTCCAGTGCCCGGCGCAGGTCCTGGCCGGGGGTCAGGCGTATCGGTTGCACGTCCATGCTCTTCTCCTGGCCAGGCCGCGGATCACTCCACCAACCCGGCTTCGCTCATGAAACGCCGGCGCTCGGCGTCCTTGTCGATATGGCTGGCCAAGGCCCGGCACAAGGTCGCCACGCTGTTGGCGGTGCGCGACTCCCGCCGCACCAGCACCTTGGCCATCGGTCCGATATAACGGGCGAAGATCTGCTCGACCCGCGCCAGTTCGACGTCCGGGATCACGCTGACCACCCCGGCGGCTGCCGACGACACGCTGGCCGAACTGCGCGCGGCGGTGCCGGCAGCGATACTGCGCGGGGACGCGGTCCCCGATACCGCCCCGGAGGCCGCCACCACGCCGGACAGGAAGGCGCTGCGCGGCGCCGGATCGGGGATCAGCGCCGCCAGCAGTTCGTGCAGGCCCGCCAGGTTCTCGGCACGCGGCAAGGTCCGGCGGACCAGGATCTTCGCCATCGGCCCGATGTGCAGGGCCAGGATGCGCTCCGCCGCCTCGATGGCCGCCAGGCTCAGGTCGCTGCCCAGCGCTGCCTGGCGGATCGACGGGTCGGCCACCCGTGCGCTGGCGAGCAGGCTAACCCCACTGTAGGCGTACAGCTCGTGGTCACGGGCCTGGGGATCACGGCGCATCCCGATGTGGCGGAAGTAGTCGCCTGCGTTGTTCTTGAGCTGGTGGATGACTTCATAGTAGGCCCGCGCCACCAGCACCTGGCCCGGGTTCGAGAAACGCATCACCCGGAAGGCGGTGGTGATACCGTCGCCGAGGATGCGCGAACGCCCGTTGGGGTCCGGTGCAACCCGCACCGGGCCGAGGTTGATGCCCATATGCACGCCGAGCCCCTCGCCCGCTGCGGCGTCGCCGAGTTGTACCGCCGTACGCAGCGCATCCTCCGGGTCGCCGACGTAGCAGACCGCGCAGCCTTCCTTGGTATTGACCGCCAGCCGGGTGGTGGGGGGCACCGGCGCGATGGCCTGGGTCAGCATGCGCACCAGGCGCGAACGCCCCTCACGCTGGGCGACCTCGTCGCTGGCCACCCCGGCCACGTCGGCGAAGAGCACGGCGCCGATGAAGGTGCGCGCCTCCGACGCCGACAGCCCAAGGGGCAACGGCACCTCCACCGGCGGTTCGGACGCTTCGCCGCCGGTCGGCGGCGCCAGACAGGCCCGACGGAAATCCGCCACCTGGCGCGGACGCTTGTCCTCGTCAGGGTTCAGCGCCCAGTCGATGGCCTTCAGCATGCCCGCGCCGAAGGCATCCGCATTGCCAATGTCGGCCGCCTTAGGCATGGCGTCCTCGCGCAGGCGGGCAAAGGCCTCCATCGGCAGCTTGCCGGTGACCATCCAGTACATCACCCCGGCCATTGCGTAGAGGTCGGTCCACGGCCCCTGCTTGCCGTGGCGGTGGTATTGCTCGGCCGGCGCGAAGCCCGGCGTCACCACTGCGGTAAGGGTCTGGTCGATGCCGTCCAGCTCCAGCCGGCGGGCCGAGCCAAAATCGAGCAGCACCGGCGAGCCGTCGGCCCGGATGTAGATGTTGCCGGGCTTGATGTCCCGATGCAGGAAACCCGCCGCGTGGATCGCCTCCAGCCCGTCGAGCAAGGGCCTCACGATGCGCACCAGGCTCGCCCGGTCGAGGGGCAGGCGCCCCACCAGCCAGCGCTGCAGCGGCTGGCCGGTCTCGTACTCCATCACCATATAGGCGGTGTCGTTGCCGCGGAAATAGCGCAGTACCCGCACGATGCCCGGATGGTGGAAGCTGGCCAGCGCCCGC
Organism: Zoogloea sp.; assembly: GCF_041914405.1. Lineage (NCBI taxonomy): Bacteria > Pseudomonadati > Pseudomonadota > Betaproteobacteria > Rhodocyclales > Zoogloeaceae > Zoogloea > Zoogloea sp. The sequence goes on along the minus strand of NZ_JAYSDK010000035.1, from coordinate 41,972 downwards.
GATTCGAGCAGGAAGCGCTGCAGTCCCCACTCGAAGCCCTTGGCTGCCTCGCTGGAGCGCGGCCGCACGGCAAAGCCGTCGCGGCGCACGGCGAGATCCTTGGGCAGGTATTCCTTGATGGCCACCTGGCAGTCCAGGTGCGTGTCACGGGCCAGGTAGGTGATGCCGAATCCGCCCCCGCCAAGCACCCGCTCGATGCGGTACTCGTTGATGACGTAGCCGGACGGCAGGGCGAACAGGTCGTCCTGGCCCGGGACGGGCGGAAGGATTTCGTCGCTCACGGTGGCGGACGGATCAGGCGTCGATCATCTGCATCGCCTTCTCGAGACTGCGACGCATGCGATTGAAGGAACTGGCCAGCACCGACACTTCGTCCTTGCCGCCCTCCGGGAACTCCGGCTGGTTGAAGTCACCGGTGCTGATCTTGTCGGCGGCTTCCGACATGCGCGACACCGGACGGATGATCAGCCACGACAACATCAGGTTGAGCACCGCGAAAACCGCGACGAAGACCGCCGCCAGCGAGGTCATGAAGGTGCGGAAGGCGTGGGCGGCGTTGTCGAGCGGCACCGACATCGGCACCGACACCACCTGGGCGCCGACCACCTCGTTGAGCTTCCAACCAAAGCCGTTGGCACTCCCATACACCTTGATCATGCTCGGCGGCGCCGCCTCGGGCGAGCTGTGACAAGGCAGACAGGCCGCCGTCTCGATGCGGATCGGGTGCGCCACGTACAGCGCCGGGCCGGTGGGCGTGTCGCGCTGGCCGGTGATCTCCTTGCTGTCTGGCGTGTTGCGGAAGGTATTCACCAGATCGGCCTCCCAGTCCGCCGCCCGGTCGCGCGGGTTGGTCGGGTTGAGGGTGGCTTCCTTGTAAGCGTAGTTGGGGTACTTCTTGTGCAGCTCGTTGAGGGTCTCGGTGGCCGCGTAGGCCGGCACCGTCTGCGGCAGGAACTGCTTGTCCATCAGCGGGTTGAGGTGCGGCTTCACCTGTCCGACGGTGTAGCCGCGAATCGCCAGCGCCGCCTCCATGACCAACCGGGCTTCGCCCAGCACCTGCTCGCGGGCATGGCGGTACAGCAGGTCGTGGGAAATGTAGCCGGCAACGCCGAAGCCGGCCAGGAACACCGCCAGCAGCACCAGGTTGAACTTGAGTCGCAGTCCCATGGGAATCCTCCGGAAAATGGCCCATGGGCCGAAAGGGCTATCATTTTTGCACATTGCCAAGTCATATTGCAGGCCAGCAGCATGACACCCCGGCCGACACGAGACGTGTCCGGCCGCCAGCGGTGGCCTTCCCCTTGATTTCACGCCCCACTGCATACAGACGCAAGAATATCGTCATACCACCGCAACCGACGCCGGCGATCCTCCCTGGCTTTCCTTCGCCCGCCTGGTGTTCCATGCCTTCCACGACCTATTCCCGCCTCGAGCTGGCCGCCGGCTGCCTGCTGGCCAGCCTCGTCCTGCACGGCTGCGGCAGCAGCAATAACAACAGCCAGAACATCCCCACCGGCACCAAGGCCACGCTGGCCCTGCTGGAAACCACCGACCTGCACACCAACGTGGTCAGCTATGACTACTTCAAGCTCGCCGAGGACAAGTCCCTCGGCTTCGAGCGCACCGCCACGCTGATCAACCAGGCCCGCCAGGAATTCCCCAACACCCTGCTGCTCGACAACGGCGACACCATCCAGGGCACCGCGCTGTCCGACTACCAGGCCATCGTCAATCCGGTGTCCTGTAGCCAGCCGCTGGCCATGTACAAGGTGATGAACGCCGCCGGTTTCGAAGGCGGTGGCATCGGCAACCATGAGTTCAACTACGGCCTGCCCTTCCTGAGCCAGGTCACCGGCAACCGCTTCAATGTAGACGGCCTGGCCGACCCGGCCGCCCAGCCGACCTGCAAGGGCCCGAGCTTCCCGCAGGTGCTGGCCAACGTGAACAGCGTCAAATCCAACGCCCCGCTCTTCCAGCCCTACGCCATCATCAACAAGACCGTCACCGCCACCGGCCCGGACGGCAAGCCGGTCAGCGGTACCGTCAAGGTCGGCATCATCGGCTTCACGCCGCCCACCATCATGAGCTGGGACAAGCGCTGGCTGGACGGCAAGGTCTACACCGTCGGCGTCAAGGAAGCCGCAGAGAAGTACATTCCGGAAATGCGCGCCAAGGGCGCCGACCTGGTGGTGGTGATCTCCCACGGCGGCCTCGACGACAGCAGCTACTCGCCGACCATGGAGAACGGCAGCTACCACCTATCCAAGGTGGCCGGCGTGGACGCCATGCTGATCGGCCACTCCCACCAGATCTTTCCCAACGCCACCAGCACCGTGTCCCAGTTCAATCTGCCCGGCGTGGACAAGGTGGCCGGCACAGTGAATGGCGTACCTACCGTGATGGCCAACTACTGGGGCAAGCACCTCGGCGTCATCAAGTTCGACCTCACCTACGACGGCAAGACCTGGACCATCGACAAGACCAAGACCGTCGTGCAGGCCCGCTCCACGCAGAACGCCGACAAGAGCTACGTGGCTGTCGACCCGACCGTCGCCGCGGCCATCGCGACCGAGCATCAGGCCACCATCGACTACGTGAAGACGCCGATCGGCAGCACCGACTTCGAAATGTCCAGCTACTTCGCCGACGTCGGCGATCCCGGCGCCATCGAGCTGGTGAACCAGGCCCAGGCCGACTACGTGGCCAAGTACGTGGCCGCCAACCTGCCCCAGTACGCCGCGCTGCCGGTGCTGTCGGTCAGCGCACCGTTCAAGAGCGGCTTCGCCGGCGGCACCGACTACACCGACGTGCAGCAGGGCAACCTGGCCATCAACAACGCCGCCGACCTCTATCTCTACCCCAACACCCTCTACGCGGTGAAGGTCACCGGTGCCGACATCAGGAACTGGCTGGAAACCGCGGCCAAGCGCTTCAACCAGATCGACCCCGCCAAGACCACCCAGCAGGAACTCGTCAGCAGCTTCCCGGGCTACAACTTCGACATGTTCACCAGCCCGGACATCCGCTACGAGATCGACGTGACCAAGCCGGTCGGCAGCCGCATCGCCAACCTCAAGTACAAGGGCGTGGCCATCGACCCGGCCAAGGAGTTCATCGTCGCCACCAACAACTACCGGGCCAGCGGCGGCGGCAGCTTCCCGGGACTGGACGGCAGCAAGACCCTCTACGCCTCGCCGGACGCCAACCGCGACGTGCTGATCCAGTACATCAAGACGGCCAAGGCGATCACCCGCGCCGCCAACGGGTCGGACCGCAGCTGGCGCTTCACGCCGGTGACGACCGCCGGCCAGGTGGTCTTCCACTCGGCGCCCGGCAAGCAGCCCCTCGCCCAGGCCGCCGGCCTGGCCGGCATCACCCAGCTGCAAGCTGACGACGGCAGCGGCAAGAGCCTCGCCCTGTATGCGATTGACCTTTCGAAGTAAGCCCCACCACCCGCGCCTCGCCGCCGCCCTGCTGGCCGGGGCGGCGGCCCTGGGCGGCATTGCTTGGGCCAGCCGCGCGCCCGCACCGACTGACGCGGAGCTGGCGCAGTTGCAGATCCTCGCCGGCCCCGGCCGGCAGGACGCTGCACTGGCCCGCCTGACAAACCTGGCCGAAGGTGGAACAGCTGAGGCCCGCCGCATGCTGGGCCTGGCCCTGCTGAGCCGCGGCGACCACGACGGGACAGGACTGCAGTGGTTGCGCCGCGCAGCCCAAGAAGGCGACGCAGATGCCGCTTTCCAGCTCGGGAAACTGTATTCGGTCGGTGGTGCCGGTGTTTCCGCCGACGCGGCGCGCGCCTTCGGATGGTTCTCGGCAGCCGGCAAGACCGGCCACCCCGGTGCCGCCTACTATCTGGGGATTGCCTGGCGCGATGGCTACGGGGTGAAGACGGATCGCGCCGAAGCGGCCCGCTGGCTGCGCCGGGCCGCCGACGCCGGCATCGCCGCCGCCCAGTTCCTGCTCGCCAACGCCTACCGGGAAGGCGACGGCATTCCCCACAACGATGCCGAAGCGCTGCGGCTGTACGCCGCGGCCGCCGAGCAAGATCACCCGGAAGCCTGCCAGACGCTGGCGATGGCCTACCTCAACGGCGAACTGGGCCTAGAGCGGGACGAGGAAGAAGGCCGCCACTACCTGATGGAAGCCGCCCACGCCCTCAAGCATCCGGCGCTCAGGCCCTGAGGCGCCGTCAGCGGCGGCGGGCGAATGAATTCGCCCCCACAGAGCTGTGCTCCCCAAGCGGGTTTCCCGAACGACGCGGTGGCATTTTCACCGTGGGTAGGGGCGAATTCATTCGCCCCTGGACGCCGATCCGCGCCCCCAGGCCAGCCCGCAGTCAGTAAGCCGGAGCCTCGGCCGCCGGCACTTCCGCCGCTGGCGCCGTGGCCCTCTCCGGATGCCAGCCCACCAGCAGCAGCAGCGCCGCGAAACCCACCACGTAAGCGACCCCGACGAACCAGCCCTCCTTCAGCCAGCGGCCCACCGACCTGGCTTCCGGATACATGCTGGACAAGGCCACGCCGGCCGACGAGCCAAACCACAGCATCGAGCCACCGAAGCCCACCGCGTAAGCCAGGAAGCCCCAATCGTAACCGCCCTGCTTGAGCGCCAGCGCGGTCAGCGGGATGTTGTCGAACACCGCCGACACGAAGCCCAGCCCAAAGGCCGTCTGCCAGGATGCCAGGGGCAGCTGCTCGACCGGCATCATCGACGCGCAGCTCACCAGTGACAGCAGGAAGATCGTGCCCTTCAGGGTCTCCGGCAGGACCTCCCAGTCGGGCCGGCGAATGCCAGCGCTCAACAGGATCGCCGCCCACACGGCCACGCCGAGGAAGGGGAAGGCATTCGCATGGGCGGTGAAATGCAGATTCACCACCACATTGACGGCCACTGCCGCCGCCAGGATCAGCACCACAATGCCGACCCGCGGCAAATCGGCGTGGGTGTGCTCATGAACGTGGCGAAGGATCGGCGAATACTTCTGCTGCACGCGGGCCGCCGGGATGCCGAACAGCAGCAGCGCCAGGCCTGCACCGACGAAGGCCTCCAGCACCGCCAGCGGGCTCACGCCGGCGATCCACATCATCGTGGTGGTGGTGTCGCCGACCACACTGCCCGAACCGCCGGCGTTGGACGCGGCGACGATGGCCGCCAGGTAGCCCACATGCACACGGGCGCGGAACAGGGAGTGGGCCATCGCCCCGCCGATTAGCGCCGCGGCAATGTTGTCGAGGAAGCTGGAGATCACGAAGACCATCACCAGCAGCACGAAGCCGCCCTTCCAGTCATCCGGCAGGTAGCGCGGCAGGATCACCGGGATGCGGGTCTTCTCGAAATGGCGGGCCAGCAGCGCAAAGCCCATCAGCAGCAGGAACAGATTGGCCAGGGTGACCCATTCGTGAACGAAGTGCCCAAGCAACCCGGCCACCCCCGCGCCGGCGGCAAAGCCGGTGAACAGCAGCTTGTAGCTCGAGATGGTCGCCAGCCCCGCCAGCCCGACCTTCAGCGTATGGTCGTGGAACAGGGCCACGCCCAGCAGCGTCAGCGCGAACAGGATGAAATCCACCGGCACACCAGCCACCGCCGGGCCCGAACCCATCGCGGCCAGGGCTTCGCCCGACCAGGCCATCACCCCCAGCGCCGGCAGCACAACCTGGGCGCGGCTTCCAACATTCGACAACATGCAAATTTCCCCGGACAAAAGGCGAGCCCGGCCCCGTCGCGGTCAGCCGCTCCCAATAGTCACGCTGGGCTCGTAAAATTTCGTGTTTTTCCCACCGATTCCACGCGAACACCATCGAACCGGCCCGGAAAGGCGCACAGTTTAGCCTGTCCGCCCCCCGGCTTAGCCGGCCGGACGCCCCCGGAGCAGCGCAGCAGGCTTGCCGCAGGTCAATAAAATGGTGCGCCGGACCCGGAAAATAGGCCTCTGATCGCTCCAGGCGGTCCCCGACCAACAACAAAGAAAGAGCACGGCCGTGTCCTCGGAACACTCCCGCAAGCCCCTCGCCCCCATCGTCGTCAGCGCCATTGGCGTCGTCTTCGGCGACATCGGCACCAGCCCCTTGTATGCACTGAAGGAAATCTTCAACGGCCATCACCCCATCCCGGTCACTCCGGACAATATCCTCGGCGTGCTGTCCCTGGTCTTCTGGTCGATCATGGCGCTGGTCACCGTCAAGTACGTCAGCGTGATCATGCGTGCCGACAACCGCGGCGAAGGGGGCTCCCTGGCCCTGCTGTCGCTGATCACCGAGAACTCCCGCAACCGGGTGGTGACTTGGGCCGTCTCGCTGCTCGGCATCTTCGCGGCGGCGCTGTTCTACGGCGACAGCATGATCACCCCGGCCATCTCGGTGCTGTCGGCGGTGGAAGGGCTGGAGATCGTCTCGCCGGACTTCACCCGCTTTGTTCTGCCGCTGACCCTGGTGATCCTGACCGTGCTGTTCTTCATCCAGAAGCGCGGCACCGGCACCGTCGGCATGTTCTTCGGGCCAGTGATGATCGGCTGGTTCGCGGTCCTCGGCCTGCTCGGCATCCTCGAGATCACCCGCCATCCGGCCGTGCTGACCGCCCTCAACCCGGCCTACGCGGTCGGCTTCATCACCCACCACCCGTCGCTGGCCTTCCTGGCCCTCGGCTCGGTCGTGCTGTCGGTGACCGGCGGCGAGGCCTTGTACACCGACATGGGCCATTTTGGCCGCTTCCCGATCCGCCTGGCCTGGTTCGGCTTCGTGCTGCCGGCACTGGTGCTCAACTACTTCGGCCAGGGCGCCCTGCTGCTCAACGAGCCGGCCGCCATCGAGAGCCCCTTCTTCCACCTCGGTCCCAACTGGGCGACGATTCCGCTGGTCATCCTGGCCACGCTGGCGACGGTGATCGCCTCCCAGGCGGTGATCTCCGGCGCCTTCTCGGTAGCCCGCCAAGCCGTGCAGATGGGTTTCCTGCCACGCATGCTGATCGTCCACACTTCGGGTGCCGAGGCTGGCCAGATCTACGTGCCCTTCACCAACTGGACGCTGTATCTGGCGGTGGTGGCGCTGGTGCTGGGCTTCAAGAGCTCCTCCAACCTGGCCGCCGCCTACGGCATCGCCGTCACCGGGACGATGCTCATCGACACCGTGCTGGTGGCCTTCGTGATGGTCCTGCTATGGCGCTGGCACCCGCTGGTGGTAGCGCTGGTGGCTGGCGCCTTCCTGGCGGTGGACATCGCCTTCTTCGCCGCCAACGCCCTCAAGATCCCCGAGGGCGGCTGGTTCCCGATCGCTGCCGGGCTGGTCTCCTTCACCGTGCTGACGACCTGGCGGCGCGGCCGCCGGCTGGTGCGGCGGGAGCTTGCCAAGCAGGGCATTCCGATGGCGACCTTTCTCAACGCCCTGTGCGACGTGCACCGGGTGAATGGCACCGCGGTCTTCATGACCAGCTCCAAGGAAGGCGTGCCGGCTGCGCTGCTGCACAACCTCAAGCACAACCAGATCCTGCACGAGCGGGTCGCCCTGGTCACCGTCGAGACCGCCGACACGCCCCACGTGAACGAGATGGAGCGCATCTACCTCCACCGCATGAACCAGGGCTTCCTGCGCATCGTGATCCGCTACGGCTTCATGGAAGACCCGGACGTCCCGCAGGCGCTGCAATGCTGCAAGCGCTACGGCGAATCCTTCGACATGATGGAGACGACCTTCTACGTGTCGCGCGAGACCGTCATCCCGAGCGTACTCGGCCGCCGCATCAACCCGTGGCGGGCGCGCCTGTTCGCCTTCATGTCGAAGAACGCCACCAGCGCCACCGACTTCTTCAGGATCCCCAACAACCGGGTCGTCGAACTGGGCACCCAGCTGGTGATCTGACCGGCCCGCTTACTGGCGGTCGCGCCGGGAGATCAGCTGGAAATACACCCGGTCCGGCAGCCAGCGCAGGACCTTCATGATGCGCGTGAAACGGTGCGGGAAATGGATCTCGAAGGCACCGCCGGCAAAACCGCGGATGATCCGCCGCGCCGCGTCGTCGGCCGAGATCAGGGCCGGCATCTCGAAGTCGTTCCTGGCTGTCAGCGGCGTGTCTACGAAGCCCGGGTTGATCAGGAAGACCGACACGCCCCGGGGGGCCAGATCGAGGTACAGGATCTCGGCGAAATTGATCAGGGCCGCCTTGCTGGGCCCGTAGGCAAGGGCCCTTGGCAGGCCCCGGTAGCCGGCCACCCCGCCGATGATGGCGATGGCGCCCGCCCGCTGGCGGATCAGCTGCGGCACCACCGCGGCGACGCCGTCCATCACCCCCAGCAGATTGGTATGCACCGTGTGCCGCGCGGAATCGGTGGTCAGATCCCAGGCCCGCAGCGGCGCATAAGTGCCGGCGCTGAGGATCACGACGTCGACGCCCCCCCAGATATCCAGGATGTCCAACATCGCCGGCGTAAAGGCGCCGGCGTCGGTCACATCAAGGGGTAAGACCAGCGCGTCGTGCAACTCCGCGGCCAGTTGGCGCAGGCGCGGCGCGTTACGCGCCGACAGGGCCAGGCGGGCACCGCGCCGGTCCAGTTCCACGGCCAGCGCCGCACCAATCCCGCTGGAGGCGCCGACGATCCAGACGCGCCGGCCCTGCCAGTCGGTAATTGGCGTATTCGTAGGACCGAACCACAACATCGCCCCTCCCGCCTTCCGCAGCCTCCGGCACGCCACCGGCCGGAATACGGTTCAGCTGCCGCCCATTCTCAGCGTAGCGCATCGCCGCGGCCTTTGCCTGCCGAGGCTGCCGGGAAGCGTGTCCTTCAGGGGCGTTCGGCCAGGGCCCGCTCGACGGCACTCACGAAGGTCTTGTTGTCGGGGGCGGTGGTGCTCGGAAAGCTGAGCACCTTCTGGCCGCTGCGGTCGATCAGGTATTTATGGAAATTCCACTTTGGTCGCTCGCCGGTCAGCGAACCGAGCTGCTTGTAGAGGGGATTTGCCGAGCTGCCCAGCACGTCCGACTTGGCCAGCATCGGGAACTTGACCCCATAGGTGAGCCGGCAGAAATCGGCGATCTCCTTGTTGCTGCCGGGCTCCTGCCCGCCGAAGTCGTTGGACGGGAAGCCCAGCACCACCAGGCCCTGCTCCCTGTACTTGGCGTACATCTTCTCGAGGCCGTCGTACTGGCCGGTAAAGCCGCAATAGCTGGCGGTGTTGACCACCAGCACCACCTTGCCCTGGTACTGGCACAAAGACTGGGGTGCCTCGTCCTGCAGGCGCGGGAAGGTGTAGTTGAGCAACGCCGGGCAGGCCTGCGCAGCGGCCCCCGGAGCGGCGGCTGCCGTGGGTGCCGCTGCCCCAGCGGGTAAGGCCAGGCCCAGCAGGGCCGCCGACACGATGCAGGATGCAACTTTCTTCATTCAGGACTCCACTCTGCTGGTTATGGTGGAAGCCACCTGCTCCCACCCATCTGCCGGTGGACCCGTTGGCCCCGGCTGGAGTTCGCCCACTTCACGGCCGCCTTCCCCTGTGGGCCGTATTCCGGAAGGTGCGGCCCCTACGCGTAGCCGGGAGCGGGCTGGGTGCGTTGCCTCGGGACGCGGTCCATCGACCAGTTCTCCCGCGCCCACGCCCACACGGCGGCCAGTCCGGACGCAGCCAGATCTGGCGGCGGGCGCTGGCCGAGGAAGTCCAGCACATCGGTCAGCAGACGGGCCGGCTCGGCCCCGTCCACCGCGCGGGCGAGGGTCTGCTTGGAGAGCTTCTCACCGACGGCATTACAGGCTACAGGCAGATGGGCGTAGGCCGGCACCAGATAGCCGAGCAGGCGCTGCAGCAGGATCTGGCGGCAGGTCGAATCGAGCAGGTCGGCGCCGCGAACGACCTCGGTGACGCCCGCCTCCGCGTCATCCACCACCACCGCCAGCTGGTAGGCGAACAGGCCATCGGCGCGCAGCAATACGAAGTCTCCGACATCGGCCGCGACGTCCTCGGCAATGGTGCCCTGCACGCGGTCGTCGAAACTCAGCGTGCCGGGCTCCACCCGCAGGCGATAGGCCCGCGCCGCACGACCTGGCGGCAAACCGTCGCGGCAGGTGCCGGGATAGCGCCGCGTGCCGTCCCGGGCCAGCGCCGAATCGGCCATCTCCTTGCGGGTACACGCGCAGCCGAAGATCCGGCCGGCTGCCTGCAGGCGCGCCAAAGCATCCCGGTAGGCAGCGGCGCGGGCGCTCTGCCAGACCACCGACCCATCCCATTCGAAACCAAAGCGCTCCAGCGTGCGCAGGATGCCCTCCGCCGCACCAGGCACGCTGCGCGGCGTGTCCACATCTTCGATGCGCAGCAACCATTGCCCGCCCTGGCTGCGTGCTGACAGGCAGCTGCCGAGCGCCGCCACCAGGGAGCCGAAATGCAGCGGCCCGCTCGGCGATGGGGCAAAGCGGCCGATCACCGCAGCCGGCGCGGCCCTCCCCTCAGCGCTCATGTTGGCTCCCACGCGCCCGCAGCGCCCTGAAATTCAAGACCACACGCATATTTTATGACTTTAGACATATTCCTCCGGCCGTCCACTGCCGGGATAATCCGGACTGCGGCACAGACAGCACCGGCCGCCATTGTCGCAGCCCCCGGCGGGTACTTGAAGCCCGCGCCAGGCCAAGGTTCCAGAGCAACCGCCACGTTTTCGTCCCGCGCATGAAGTCAGGCTGCCTCACTCCCCCCAATCCCGCCCTGGTCCTGCCGCCGGCCGACAACAGCCGGCGCGACGGAGCCCGCTTCCGCGTCCATTTCATCGCCCAGCTGGCCTGCCTGCTGGGCGCCGCCGCCCTGTGGCCGCAGCTGTCCCAGCCCTACCCCCTGCTCGCCTGGTGGCTGGGCACCGCCGGCATCCAGCTGATGCTGGCCACCCAGCCCCTGCGCTGGAGGATCCCCCGAGCCACGGCCGACGACACCGCACTGCGCGGTTACCTCGCCAGCGCCGGCACCCTGCTGGCCGGCGCCGCCTGGGGCGCGCTGGCCCTGCTTGGCCCCTACGAATCCAGCCCCCACGCCCAGCTGACCCTGTTCCTGATCCTCGGCGGAGTGGTCGTCGGCGGCGCCGGCGTGCTGGCGGGCAGCCGCGGCACCTACGCGGTGTTCACTTTTAGCACGCTGCTTCCGCTGTTCATCCAGACCCTCGCCAGCCCGCCGCCGGCGCTGCCCCTGGCGGGCCTGTGGCTGGGCGTCCTGGCCTTGCTCGCCGTCACCATCAACGACCTGCTGAACAGCCGCCTGCAGGCGGCCCCGGGGCACGGCGGCGACGCCTGGCGCCAGCACCAGACCATGCTCGACCATGCCAGTGAGGCGATCGTGCTGTCCCACGGCAACCGTGTCCTGCGCAGCAACCAGCGCTTTGCCGAACTCATCCACGACGGCCCCGGCAACATCGCCGGCCGCCGCCTGGCCGCCTGGCTGGCCGACTGCAGCGAATGGCGGCGCCACGCCCGCGCCGCCGCAGATGCCTTCCTTCGCGGCCAGGCCTACCGGGAATCCGTGCGCCTGCGCCGCGGCGACGGCAGCGTCTTCTGGGCCGACATCGCCGCCCAGGCCGTCAATCCGGGCCTCGCACCGCTGCAGGTGGTGTGGGTCGTCAGCGACATCAGCGAACGGGTCGGCGCCACTGCCCGCCAGCAACTGGCCAGCGCCCAACTCCATGACCTGCTGGGGCACAGCGCCGACTGGTACTGGCAGACCGACACCCAGCACCGCCTGACCCGCATCACCCGTCACGGTGCCGACGACAACCACCTGGCCGACAGCATCGGCCGCCACTGGTGGCACTTCCACCGGGCCGACGGCGTACCAGCGGGTCAGGCCGCCACCCTGCGCGCCTTCGAGAGCCGCCACGGCTTCCGCAACCTGCTCCTCGAGGTGCCGGACGGTGAACGCCAGCCCCGCTGGCTCAACATCTGCGGCGTACCCCGCGTCAATGAAGACGGCGCCTTCATCGGCCACCACGGCGTCGCACTGGACGTCACCGAACAGGTGCGCGGCAACGAGCGGGTCCGCCAACTGGCCTACCACGACGCATTGACCGGCCTGCCGAACCGGCGCCTGCTCACCGACCGGCTCCACCAGGCGATCGCCCGCGCCCGCCGCCAGCACACTCAGGTGGGCGTGATCCTGGTGGATCTCAACGACTTCAAGGGGGCGAACGAGTTCGACGGGCAGGCCGCCGGCGACCGGCAACTGCTCGATACGGCCAGCCGCCTGCGCACCTGCGTACGAGCCTGCGATACCGTGGCTCGCCTGGACGACAACGACTTCGTGATCCTGCTCGCTGAACTGGAACGCCCGGCAGATGCGGAACAAGTCGCCAACAAGGTCCTGGCCGCCCTCGACCGGCCCTTCGGCGACGAGGCCCCCTACACCCTGCTCGGTACGCATATCGGCATCACCATCTTTCCCCACGACGCCGACGGCGCCGATGGCCTGCTGGAACTGGCCGACGCCCGTGCCCTGCAGGCCCGCCGCCAGGGCGGCCCGCGCATCGCGTATGGCTGAAACAGGCCCTGCCACCGCGCCGGCCGCTACAATGGGGCCAAGCCCGCCTGCAGCCCTGCCGATGAACCAATTCTCCTGCCCCCTCCCCGCCGCCGACGGCGAACACAGCTGGCCCGCCACCCGACAGGCGACGGTCCTGCGCGTGGCGGGCGACCAGGCCCAGACGGATGTCGACGAAGTCATCGAGGAAGTGCCGGTCGCGCTGGTCTTCAACGGCATCTCCCACGCAGTGCTGCTCGCCACACCGTCCGACCTGGACGACCTGGCCCTCGGCTTCAGCCTCAGCGAGGGCATCCTCGCCAGCCGCGGCGAGCTCTACGACTGCGAACAGCACCCCCATCCGCGGGGCATTGAGCTGCGCCTGGAAATCGCCACCCAGCGCTTCATGGCCCTCAAGGAGCGCCGTCGCAACCTGGCCGGTCGCACCGGCTGCGGCCTGTGCGGACTGGAAAGCCTCGATGCCCTCGCCCGGCCCCTTGCGCCAGTACCGGCCGGCCAGCCCATTTCCGCCGCGGCCATCGGCCACGGCCTGGCCGAACTCCCCACCTGGCAGCGCCTGCGCCACACCACCGGGGCCGTCCATGCGGCGGCCTGGATCGACAGGGACGGCCACATCCGGGCATTGCGGGAAGATGTCGGCCGCCACAACGCCCTCGACAAGCTGCTCGGCCACCTGGCCCGTCAGGAGCAGGCGGTGGAAGACGGCTTCGTGTTGGTGTCCAGCCGGGCCAGCTATGAAATGGTGCAGAAAGTCGCCGCCCTCGGCATCCGCAGCCTGGTCGCCGTATCGGCCCCCACCGCACTGGCCATCCGCCTCGCCACCGACACCGGCGTCACGCTGACCGGCTTCGCCCGTGACCAGCGCCTGGTCGTCTACAGCCACCCGGAAGGCATCACGCTGTAACGACCACACCTTGGTCAGGGCTTTGGGCTTTGGGCTTTGGGCTTTGGGCTTTGGGCTTTGGGCTTTGGGCTTTGGCACTGTAAAGCTTGTCATACTGTGGGGGCGAATGAATTCGCCCCCACAGCTTTACCCCCACAGCCTTAACCAACGGTTACGTCTCCTGCGGATGCAGGCCGGCAGACTCAGACGTAGCGCAGGCGCCGGCTGCGCTCCAGGCGTTCGGCGAACTTCGGGAAATCGAGGCCGGTTCGCGCGCGGAGGGCCTTGGCCTGGTTGGCGATATCGCGCCAGCGGGGAGCAAAACCCGGTGCGCGGAAGGCCAGCACGATGTCGTTGCCGTCAGGGATCGCCATCGTCAGCAAGCGGTCGTCAAAGACCTCGGCGATCATCGCCAGGTGGTCCTCCCGGTCGGCCTTGTCGCCGGCCAGGTTGGCCACCATCACGCCACGTCCGGCCAGCGCGTCATGCACGCTCTGGTAGAACTGCGTCGAACTCACTGAACCGGAGAGGCCATGACGGTCGAAGGCGTCCATCATGATCACGTCCGGCCGCTCCTCCCAGTCGGCGCTGCGCAGCACGTGGTCGGCGCCATCCCCTTCGATGACCTGCAGGCGCCCGTCGTCCGGCGGCAGCTCGAACTGGTCGCGGAAGGCGATCACATACGGGTCGATCTCCACCACGGCAATCTTCGCCGAGCCGACATGCCGGTAGCAGAACTTGGCCAGCGAACCGCCGCCGAGACCCAGCATCAGCATCTGGCGCGGGCGCGGCAGAAACAGCAGAAAGCTCATCATCGCCTGGGTGTAGTCCAACTCCAGCGCGAAGGGGTCCTTCAGGCTCATCGTGCTCTGGATCAGCGACAGGGAGAAGTGCAGGGTCCGCGTGGTACCGTCGTCGATGACGAAAGGCTTATCGTAGGCGCCGGATACCACCTGGCGCAGCACCCATTGGGTGTCGCAGTCCGCCGGCTCGAGCAAGCGGATGGTGTCGGAATCGGAGAAGAAAGGACTCGGCAGGACGAGTACGGACGAGGCACGGGACATCGGGGCAAGGCGCCGGCAGGGCCGGCAGCGCAGTGAAACGGCCCTGAATTGTACGACCGTCCGCCAACCTATGGCCGCGGCACGCGCGCAGAGCCAGTCTTCACGCACGACTTCATGCACCTAAAGTAATTTCCAGCGGCGCCGTATTTACTCCAACAGGATTTTCGCCGCGGCGGAAACCACACAAACAGATAGACCAGAGGGAGACGCACGATGTCCATACTTCAACGCCTGCAATTACTGGTGGGGTGCGCGATCCTCGGCCTGATCGTGCTGACCGCGGTGAACTACCACGAGACGGACAAGGTCTTCGAGACCACCAGCCAGGCCAGTGCCAACGTGATCCCGAGCCTCATCCAGCTCAGCGATGCACGCCTGTGGTACAGCCGCACCCGGCTGCGCGCCGACCGCCACGTGATGCAGGACGACCCGGGGCAGATGGAGGCCACCGAAAAGACGATCCGCGAGGCCCAGGCCAATACGCAGAAGGCGCTCAAGGATTATGAAAGTCTGATCGCCAATGCCCAGGATCGCCAATACCTGGAGGCCGAAAGAGCCAGCCTCGTCGAATTCGACAAGCTGCTCGACGAAACCCTTGCCCTGTCCCGCAGCCAACGCAAGGCTGAAGCCCGGGAACACCTGCTCAAGCACGTGCCGCTGGCCCGCAAGTTCGAGAGCCAGCTCGACGAACACTTCAAGTTCAACAAGGAACTCGGCGAACAGGCCACCGCAGAGGCCCGCCAGATCAAGGAGCGGGCGAGCACCACCGCCATCGCGGTGCTCATCATCGCGGCCATCCTGCAGGGTGTCATCAGCGTGACGACGACCCGCTACCTCAAGCAGCGCCTGTCCGACGCCAACCGGATCGCCGGACGCATCGCCGCCGGCGACTTCACCGCCGGCAACGACAGCCATGGCCCGCGGGACGAGATCGGCAAGCTGCTGGAGGCACTCCAATCCATGCGCCAGGATCTGGCCCAGACGATCCGCGAGATCATCTCCAGCTCCGAGAGCGTGGCGAGCTCCGCCGCCCAGCTGTCCAGCACCGCCCAGCAGGTCTCCCAGAGTTCGAACCAGCAATCCAGCTCGACGGCCGCCGCCGCCGCCGCGGTGGAAGAGCTGACGGTGAGCATCGACCACGTGGGCTCGAGCGCCGACGACGCCAGCCGCCAGGCCGAGGACGCGGGCAACAAGGCGGCCATCGGTGCCCGCGGCGTGGAGGATGCCGCCCAGCGCATCGGCCAGGTGGCCAACCAGGTGGACGCCACCGCCGAACGCATCCAGGCCCTGTCCGAGCAAGTCCAGCAGATCGACCGCATCACCGTGGTGATCCGCGAGGTCGCCGACCAGACCAACCTGCTGGCCCTCAACGCCGCCATCGAGGCCGCCCGCGCCGGCGAGCAGGGGCGCGGCTTCGCGGTGGTGGCCGACGAAGTGCGCAAGCTGGCCGAACGCACGACAAGCTCGGTGCAGGAGATCAGCCAGGTCGTCGGGGCGATCCAGCAGGGCGCCGTGGATGCGGTGAGCAGCATGCAGTCCAGCCGCACGCTGGTCAGCGAAGTGGTCGTCAGCGCACGCACGGCCGGCGAGTCGATGGGAGAGATCCAGGCCTCCACGCAGACCATGCAGGGCGCCATCGAGAGCATTTCCGACGCCCTCAACGAACAGCGCGGCGCCTCCACCGAGCTGGCCCGCAACGTCGAGCACATCGCCCAGATGTCCGAAGAGAACGCCGCCGCAGCGGCCTCCTCCGCCGACACCGCGGGCCGCCTGACCAATGTCGCGGACCAGCTGCGCAGCAGCGTGGCCCGCTTCCGGGTCTAAGCGCCCGAGGCCTCCAGCAGGCGCAGCTTGCGGTACAGGGTCGCCCGCGCCACACCCAGGCAGCGGGCGGCGGCCGACACATTGCCGCCACATTTCTCCATCGCCGCACGCACCGCATCCAGTTCCACGTCGCGCAGGGACCCCGCCCCCTCCTGGGTGGAGCCACCCGCGGCAACAAGCGGCCGGCCGGTGTCTTCGAAGACATCCTCGGGCAGATGCTGCACGCCGATCTGCGCCTCGCCGTCCGCCAGAGTCAGAGCCAGGCGCAGCACGTGGCCAAGCTGGCGGATGTTGCCCGGCCAGCGGTAGGCCAGCAGCAGCTTGCGGGCTTCCGGCGTTAGCGGCGGACAGGGTCCGTCACCAGCCTCGCGGCGCAGCAGGCGCTCCAGCAGGGCCTCCCGGTCGGCGCGCTCACGCAGGGCCGGCAGGCTGACCCGCACACCCTTGATGCGGTAATACAGATCCTCCCGGAAGCGCCCCGTCGCCACCAGCTCATCCAGGCTGCGATGGGTCGCGGCGACGATGCGCGCCTCGAAGGCGATCAGCCTCGCCCCACCCAGGCGCGTGAAGCTGCGCTCCTGCAGCACCCGCAGCAGACGCCCCTGCAGTTCCAGCGGCATGTCGCCGATCTCGTCGAGAAACAGCGTACCGCCCCGCGCCAGCTCGAACTTGCCGGGCGCGCCACCCCGCCGGCCGCCGGTGAAAGCGCCATCCTCGTAGCCGAAAAACTCCGATTCGATGAGGCCGGCCGGCAGGGATGAGCAGTTGATCGCCACGAACGGCCCGCCCGCGCGCTCGCTGCCCTCGTGCAGGTGGCGCGCCAGCACCTCCTTGCCGGTCCCTGTTTCGCCGTTGATGAGCACCGGGATGTCCCGCTGGAAAGCCCGCCGGGCCACCTGCAGGGCCCGCTCGGCAACCCCGTCCACCTCGCTGGGCTCTGCCGCTGGCAGCGCAGCGGCGGGCATGGCGGGCGGAGTCCCGGCCCGCTGCGCGGTGCGCGCCGCCTCTCCCAGGCAAGCCAGCAACGAGCCCTTGCGGGCCGCCTCGAAACGAGCCTCGAAGCGCAGGCCGCCATCGCTCCACACCACGCCCTGGGTCAGGCGACCCGACAAGGCCTGGACAAAAGTCTCCGGCGGGCAGTCGAAGAGGCGCTCGAAATCCATGCCGGCCTGCCCCTCCGCCGCCAGCTCCAGCAACTGGCGGGCCGCCCCGTTGGCGCCCAGGACCTGCCCGGTCTCAGCAAAGGCGATCACGCCTTCCAGCGGCGTGCCAAGCAGGTCCGGACGGTAGTGGAAACCCATCGTCAGCGCCGCACCGAGCCCGGCCAGCATGCGGTTCTCCACCGCCCTCGCGGCGATCGCCAGCGGCTCCAGCACCGTCACGGGCCCGCCGTTGCAGTAGCGGGTGGCGTCGAGTACGCCGGCCAGCTCGCCGGCCGGATCGAAAATCGGCACCGACGCGCAGGAGAAGCCACGGATCTCGTCCAGGAAATGCTCCGCCGCACGCACCACCACCGGCTGGCGGTCCACCAGCGCGCAGCCGGGGCCACTGGTGCCGATGCTCGCCTCGCCGATCGGCCGGCCCAGCTCGAAGATCCGGTCCATGTCCCGGTAGGCACTGCCGGTGCCGTACAAGGCCTTTACCACCACCCCGTCAGCGTCCGTGCACACGATGCCCCAACCGCCCCGGGACAGCGCCGCGCGCAGCTTCTCCATCTCCGGCAGCGCGTGTTCCACCAGGCGGCGGTTGCGTTCCTCGATCCAGGCCACCTGCTGGCGGGAGATCGGGCTGAACACGCGCCGGTCGGCGGCCGCCAAGCCCTGTCCGCGCGAACGTTCCCAGGAGCGGATCACCGCATCCGGAACCAGCCCGGTCGGTACCCGTCCCTCGTCGAAGAAATCGCGCCGGGCCCGTTGCACGCGCGCCTCGAAAGCTGCCAGCAGCTCTCCCATCGGGTGTCTCCTCGTTGCGGCCAGTAACGAGTCAACCGGCAACGCCGGGGTGGCTCGTTTCAAGTCAACCGCCCTTCCCGGCGTTTTCGCCGGGCGCTCCCTTGGCGGCTGCAAAGGCCTGATTCATTGTGATTTTTACGTTTTCTCCGGAGTCGGCACGGATGCTGCAAACCGATCTGTGCGCCACCGGGAGTCCGCTCCGCGATCCCGCGGAAGCGCGTTCCACAGTAAAGAACTTCAACAAACGAAGTCAATCAGGAGACACGATGCACCCTCACGCTCACGCCCCCCGCCGGCGGCTGGAAAAGCGACTTGCGCTGGCCTTGCTGGCCACCTTCAGCCTATCCGCCAGCACCAGCTTCGCCGAGCCTGCCAGAACCTCCCGCGAGCACATCGCCGCCGCCACCGCCCGGGTGGACGAAAAGACCGTCCGCGCCAACACGGCGACGAGCCGCGACTGGCCGACCTACGGCCTCGACTACGCCGAGACCCGCCACAGCAAGCTCACCGAGATCAACGCCAGCAACGTGAAGCAGCTCGGCCTGGTGTGGAGCTACAACCTGGAATCGACCCGCGGCGTCGAGGCTACCCCACTGGTGGTGGACGGCATCATGTACGTGTCGGCCTCGTGGAGCGTGGTGCACGCGGTGGACGTACGCACTGGCAAGAAGCTGTGGACCTACGACCCCAAGGTGCCCCGCGAGATGGCCTTCAAGGGCTGCTGCGACGTGGTGAACCGCGGCGTGGCGCTGTACAAGGGCAAGGTCTTCGTCGGCACCTTCGACGGCCGCTTGGTCGCCCTCGATGCCGCCACCGGCAAGCCGGTGTGGGAGAAGGACACCATCGAGGACCGCAGTCACTCCTACACCGTCACCGGCGCACCGCGGGTCATCAAGGGCAAGGTGATTATCGGCAACGGCGGCGCCGAATACGGCGTGCGCGGCTACCTCACCGCCTACGACGCCGAGACCGGCGAGCAGAAATGGCGCTGGTACACCGTGCCCGGCGACCCGGCCAAGCCCTTCGAGAACGAAGCCATGGCCAAGGCCGCCAAGACCTGGGACCCGGCCGGCAAGTGGTGGCTGAACGGCGGCGGCGGCACCGCCTGGAACAGCATGACCTACGACCCGGAACTCAACCTGATGTACGTGGGCACCGGCAACGGCTCGCCGTGGAACCACCGCAAGCGCAGCCCCGGCGGCGGCGACAACCTCTACCTGGCCTCCATCGTCGCCCTCGACCCGGACACCGGCAAATACGTCTGGCATTACCAGGAGACGCCGGGCGACAACTGGGACTACACCTCGGTGCAGGACATGATCCTCACCGACCTCGTCCTCGACGGCAAGAAGCGCAAGGTGATCCTGCACGCGCCGAAGAATGGCTTCTTCTTCGTCATCGACCGGACCAACGGCAAGTTCATCTCCGCCAAGCCCTTCACCGAGGTGAACTGGGCCACCGGTTACGACAAGAACGGTCGTCCAATAGAAACGCCGGAAGCCCGCTCCCGCGAGGCCTTCGACAGCGTCCCCGGCCCCTTCGGCGGCCACAACTGGCACGCCATGTCCTTCAACCCGAAGACCGGCCTGGCCTACTTCCCGGTGCAGAACGTGCCGATCAACCTCGCCGAGGACAACAGCTGGTCCCACAACAACAAGCAGCCCGGCCAACCCCAGGCCGGTACCGGCTGGAACACCGGCATGCTGATCAACACCCAGCCGCCGAAGAGCAAGGCCTTCGGCCGCCTGATCGCCTGGGACCCGGTCAAGCAGAAGGAAGTGTGGCGGCAGGAATACGCCTCGCCATGGAACGGCGGCACCCTCACCACCGCCGGCAACCTGGTCTTCGCCGGCACCGCCGACGGGCGCTTCGCGGCCTATAGCGCCGACAAGGGCGACAAGCTGTGGGAGGCCCCGATCGGCACCGGCATCATCGCCCCGCCGGTCACCTACGAGGTGGACGGCCGCCAGTACGTGTCCATCGCGGTGGGCTGGGGCGGCGTGTTCGGGCTGATGCAGCGCGCCACCGACAAGCAGGACCATGGCCGCGTCTACACCTTCGCCCTCGGCGGCAGCGCACCGCTGCCCCAGCCGCAACCCTATGCCCTCGGCGAGCTGATCTCCGGCGTCAAGTACGACCCGGCCCACATCCCCGAAGGCACCAAGCTCTACGTCAGCAACTGCGTGTTCTGCCATGGCGTGCCCGGCGTCGACAAGGGCGGCAACGTCCCCAACCTGGGCTACGTGCCGGCCAAGGACATCGAGAACCTGTCCGACTTCGTCTTCAACGGCCCCTTCGTGAAGAAGGGCATGCCCGACTTCACCGGCAAGCTCAGCCCCGCCGATGTGGAGAAGATCAAGGCCTTCATCCAGGGCACCGCCGACGCCGTGCGTCCCAAGCCCTGATACAGCGCCGCATACCGCCTCCTCCGGAGCAGCAGCTCCCTCTTGCCGCGGTCTCAGCCCTCCCCTATCCGGCGGACCGCGGCCCTTTTATTCCGCAGCACCCAAACCATAACAACCAGGAGACAAGACCATGACCACCTCCCAGCGCTTCGCCCTGCGCCTGTGCGCCGCCAGCCTCCTCGCCGCCGGCCTGTCGGCCAGCCCGGCCTTCGCCGATGTGCGCCCCGATCCGGGCGACTACACCGGCCTGCCCGCCGGCACCAACCTGCTGCTCGCCTACGCCCAGTTCCCCCGCGGTGACAAGGTGTACAGCAAGGGCAACAAGGTCGTCGACAACCTGGACCTGTCGGTCAATGCCGGCATCCTGCGTTACGTGCGCTACATGAAGCTGGGCGACTACATCATCGACCCGCAGATCATCGTGCCCTTCGGCAGCCAGAAGATCGGCCTGTCCGACAGCAAGACCAGCGGCCTCGGCGATGTGATCTTCGGCGCCACGCTATGGACCCTCGCCGACCTGGCCAAGGGCGAGCACCTGGGCTGGTCGGTCTTCTTCACCGCCCCCACCGGTGGCGACAAGAACCAGGGCTTCGCCCTCAGCAACAACCGCTGGGCCACCGACCTGCAGGTCGGCTACATCCGCAAGCTGTCCGACAAATGGACCCTCGATCTGATCGGCGAGACCGAGTTCTACCAGGACCAGCGTGACACCAAGGCCCAGAAGGATCCGCTGCTGCAGGCGCACGGCCACCTGCGCTATCACCTCAGTGACGCCACCTACGTCGCCGCCACCTACCGCCACGCCTGGGGCGCCAAGGAGAAGCTCGACGGCGTCGAGCTGGCCGGCGCCAAGAACAATGGCACCGCGATGCTCACCTGGGCGTCCTTCATCGACAAGCAGTGGCAGGTCCAGCTCCAGTACGCGCAAGACCTGAAGGTCGAGGAAGGCCCCAAGACCAGCGCCCTCCAGGCTCGCGTGCTGTACGTCTATTGATCGCCCCGCCAACCATCAGGAGACACGAGACATGAACCGTTTCCATGGAATCGAACTGACCCCCGCCACCGCCGCCTTCCTCGCCGCACCGCGCCAGATGTTGATTGGCGGCGAGTGGGTGGACGCCCTGTCCGGCGCCACGCTACCGGTCATCGACCCGGCCAGCGGCGAGGCCTTCTGCCACGTGCCGGCTGGCGAGTCCGCCGACATCGAGCGCGCCGTGCAGGCCGCCCGCCGCGCCTTCGAGTCCGGCGAATGGCCGCGCCACCGCCCGGTGGACCGGGAGCGCCTGCTGCTCCGGCTGGCCGACCTGCTGGAAGCCAACGCCCAGGAGTTCGCCGAGCTGGAAGCCCTCGACAACGGCAAGCCGGTGACGATGGCCCGCCACGTGGACGTGGCCCTGTCGGTGGATTTCATCCGCTACATGGCCGGCTGGGCCACCAAGCTCGAAGGCGCGACGATGGAGCTGTCGGCCCCGCTGGTACGCGACCGGGAGTTCTTCGGCTTCACCCGCCGCGAGCCGGTGGGCGTGGTCGGCGCGATCATCCCGTGGAACTTCCCGCTGCTGATGGCGGTGTGGAAAGTCGCCCCGGCGCTGGCCGCGGGCTGCACGATGATCCTCAAGCCCGCCGAGGACACCCCGCTGACCGCCCTGCGCCTCGGCGAGCTGGCCGTTGAAGCCGGCTACCCGGCCGGCGTGCTCAACGTGGTCACCGGCCTCGGTCATACCGCCGGCGCTGCGCTGGCCTCCCACCCCGGCATCAACAAGGTGGCCTTCACCGGCTCAACGGAAGTCGGCAAGCTGGTCGGCAAGGCGGCGATGGAGAACATGACCCGCGTGTCGCTGGAGCTGGGCGGCAAGAGCCCTGTGATCGTCCTCGACGACGTCGATCCGGCGGTCGCCGCAGCCGGTGCCGCCCAGGCCATCTTCTTCAACCAGGGCCAGGTGTGCACCGCCGGCTCGCGCCTGTACGTGCATCGCAGCCGCTTCGACGCGGTGGTGGAACAGCTCGCCGGCATCGCCGACAGCATGAAGATCGGCCCCGGCATCGACCCCAGCACGCAGATCGGTCCGCTGGTTTCCAAGGTGCAGCAGCACCGCGTGCTCGACTACGTGCGCAGCGGCCTGTCGGAAGGTGCCCGCGCAGCGGCCGGCGGGGCGGGCGGCGACGGCCCGGGCTGCTTCGTGAAGCCCACCGTGCTGGTGGACGTGCGCGAGGACATGCGGGTGGTACGCGAGGAGATCTTCGGCCCGGTGGTCGTCGCCCAGCCCTTCGAGGACCTGGACGACATCGCCCGCCGCGCCAACGACACGCCCTACGGGCTCGCCGCCAGCATCTGGTCCAACGACCTGGCACGCGTGCACCGCCTGATCCCCAAGATCCAGGCCGGCACCGTGTGGGTGAACTGCCACAACATCATCGAGAGCGTGATGCCCTTCGGTGGCTTCAAGCAGTCCGGCATCGGCCGCGAGGCCGGCCGCTCGGCGCTGGAGCTGTACACCGAGCCGAAGTCGGTGATCATGATGCTGTAAAGACCGGCGGCGCTGCCGGCCCGACTTCAGGCCAGCAGCGCCACCGACTTGATCTGCGCGACGACCGGCAGGCCCTCGCGCAGGCCGAGCTGGTCCTTCGACAGGCGGGTGATCCGCGCCAGCAGCGGCGTCCCCCCCGCATCCAGGCGCACCAGGCACTGGGCCGGATGGGCCGCATCGCCGAAGCCGACGATGCGTGCCGGCAGGCGGTTGACGATGCTCGAGCGGTTCTCGCCGGTGAGCGCGATACTGACGTCGCGGGCCTGGATTTTCAGGCGCGCCCGCTTGCCCACGTCGAGGGCCTTGCGGGTCACCTTAATGACACCGCCGGGAAAACCGAGGCGGGTCAATTGATAGTCCTCGTCGTGGCCGACGACCTGGGTGTCCACCAGCACTGCCGCGTCCTCATCGAGGGCCAGCGGCAAGTCCAGGCGGGCCAGCAGCTCGGCGGTCGGCCCGTTGGCCACCACCCGGCCCTGCTCCAGCAGCACCATGTGATCGGCCAAGCGCGCCACCTCGTCCGGCGAATGGCTGACGTACAGGATCGGCGTCGCCAGTTCGTCGTGCAGGCGCTCAAGATAGGGCAGGATTTCCTGCTTGCGCCGGCTATCCAGCGCCGCCAGCGGCTCGTCCATCAGCAACAGCTGCGGACTGGTCAGCAGCGAGCGGGCGATCGCCACCCGCTGGCGCTCACCGCCGGACAGCGCGGCAGTACCGCGGTCCAGCAGATGGCCGATGCCCAGCAGCTCCACCGCCGCCTCCCAGCCGACCTTGCGCTCCGCCACTGGGATGCGCTTCAGGCCGAATTCCAGGTTGGCGCGTACCGACAGATGGGCAAACAGGCTGGCCTCCTGGAACACGTAGCCGAGGGGCCGCCTGTGGGTCGGCAGGAAAACCCGCCGCGCGTCGTCCTGCCAGCATTCGCCATTGATCTCCACACGCCCGGCCGGCCGCGCCAGCCCGGCCACGCAGCGCAGCAGGGAGGTCTTGCCCGAGCCCGACGGCCCGAACAGCGCGGTCACGCCACGGCCGGGCAACTGCAGGTCCGCTTCCAGAGTGAAATCCGCCAGCGGCAGGCAGCATTGCAGGCGGATGCCGGTGGCGTCGCTCATCGCGAGCCCCCCAGCGCGTTGCGCCCGCCAATGGCATACAGCCCCAGCAGCACGATGAAGGAGAAGGCCAGCAGGCCGGCGGCGAGGCCGTGGGCCTGGCCGTATTCCATGGCTTCCACGTGGTTGTAAATCTGCATCGAGATGACCCGGGTCTTGTCCGGGATGTTGCCGCCGATCATCAGCACCACGCCGAACTCGCCGACGGTGTGCGCGAAACCGAGGATCGCCGCGGTGATGAAGCCCGGCCGCGCCAGCGGCAACGTGACCGTGAAGAAGGTGGCCAGCGGCGAGGCGCGCAGCGTCGCCGCGACCTCCAGCGGACGGTCGCCCATCGCCATGAAGGCGTTTTGAATTGGCTGCACCACGAAGGGCAGCGAGTAGATGATCGAGGCCACCACCAGGCCGGTGAAGGTGAAGGGCAGCCGCCCGAGGCCGAGGGCCTCGGTGAAGCGCCCCACCGCCCCCTGCGGCCCCATCAGCACCAGCAGGTAGAAACCCAGCACCGTCGGCGGCAGCACGATGGGCAGCGACACCACCGCCCCGATCACACCGCGCAGGCGCGACCGGGTGCGGGCCAGCCACCAGGCGATGGGAGTCCCTATGATCAGCAACAACACCGTAACGAGGGTGGACAGCTCAAGGGTCAGGCGAACGGCCGACCAGTCTTCCGGTGTCAATTCCATGGCTCAACCATCGATCAAAGTTCGTACCCGTAGGACTTGATGATCGCCGCCGCGGCCGGCGACTTCAGGAAGGCGGTCAGCGCAGTGACGGCCGCCTGGCCCTTGCCCTTGTTCAGCACCACCGCGTCCTGGCGGATCTGGCTGTAGTACTTGGACGGCACCAGCCAGTAGGAGCCATCGATCAGCTTGCCGTCCTTATGGATCTGCGAATAAGCGATGAAGCCCAGTTCTGCGCTACCCGAGGCGACGAACTGCTGGGCCTGACCGATGCTCTCGGCGAGGACGATCTTCGGCTGCAGGCTGTCGGCCAGACCGAGGGCCTTGAGGGTTTCCATCGCGGCCAGGCCGTAAGGCGCCAGCTTCGGATTGGCAACGGACAGGTGCTCGAACTTGCCCGTCCTCAGCACGTCGCCCTTGTCGTCCACCACGCCAGCCTTCGGCGACCACAGCACCAGCTTGCCGATCGCGTAGGTGAAGCTGCTGCCCGCCACGCCGTCGCCTTCCTTGACGAGCTTGGCCGGCGTTTCGTCGTCGGCCGCGAGCAGCAGCTGGAAGGGGGCGCCAGACTTGATCTGGGCGTAGAACTTGCCCGTCGAGCCGAACACCAGCTGGGCCTTGTGGCCGGTGGCCTTTTCGAACTCGGCGGCGATCTTCTGCATCGGCGCGGTGAAGTTGGCGGCCACCGCCACCGACACCTCGTCGGCTTTAGCCAGCAGGGAAGTCCCGGCGAGAACGGCAAAGAGGGCAAGCGAACGGAACGGCGATTTCATTGAAGAACTCCAGTCAGGTTGAAATTCAGTCGAAGACGGCGAGGATCACCGACGTGGCCTGAAAGACCGCACAGGCCGGCGTGCCGATGGCAAGACCGAGGTTGTCGATGCTGTCGTGGGTTACCACCGAGGTGACGGTGCGCCCACCGGGCAGCGTGATCGTCACCTCCGAGCTCACCGGCCCCTCATGAATGCGGCTGACTTCGCCCCACAGGTGGTTGCGCGCCGTGGTGCGCACCTGCGGGTCGGTGATCAGCAGCACCGACGGAGCCTTGACGAAGGCGTGCACGTCCTGACCAATGCCGAGCTCCAGCGTCTCTGCGCTCTCGCGGGTGATCACGGCGACGATTTCGCTGGCGTCATCGAGGCGCACACGCACCTCGAAGCTGACCTCGCCCTCGCGCAGGCCGCTGATCCGGCCGACGAACTGGTTGCGGGCACTGGTGCGCATCGACATCCGGCGCAGCAGGGTCTGGAACTCGCGTACACCGGACTCGCCACCATCACCCAGACGCGCCGACAGGCGGTCGATAGCCTCCTGGTATTCCTGCTCCACCGCCCGGTACATCGCGATGACCCGGCGACCGTAGTCGGTAAGGCTGGTGCCGCCGCCGTGCTTGCCGCCCACCGAACGCTCCACCAGCGGCGCCTCGGCCAGGTTGTTCATCGCGTCCACGGCGTCCCACGCAGCCTTATAGGACAGCGGCACGGCCTTGGCGGCCTGGGAGATCGAGCCGTAACGGTCGATGGCCTCCAGCAGGCGGATGCGCGTGTCACCGAGAAAAGTGCCGAACTCGGTATCGACTGTCAGTTTTCCGACAAGCTTGTGATGAATGGCGCGGCGGGTTGTCATTCTTGTTCCTATATATGTCGCTATACAACGAGGCGTACTGTACTCCAGCAAATAGCGGGCCACCAATCCGCCGCCCTGACGGTTGATAGGGGATGACGCTCTTGCGTAAGCTGACGTGCCCCCCCAAGCGCATCGCTTTCGGAGAATGCAGACATGAAGATCAGCGCGCGCAACGTATTCGACGGCCACATCGACGCAGTCAGGCTCGGCGCCATCAATTCCGAGGTGGAAGTGGCCCTGCCCGGAGACCTGAAGATCGTCGCGACCGTCACCAATGACGCGGTGAGGGAACTCAACCTCGCCGCCGGGAAACCCGTCCAGGCCTTTGTCAAAGCCTCATCCGTATTAATCATTCCCGGCTCAGGCGACGTCAGAGTGTCGGCCCGCAACCGCCTGGGCGGCAGCATCACCTCGATCACCGAAGGACCGGTCAGCAGCGACGTGTCCATCGCCCTGGGCAATGGACAGACCGTCCACGCCACGATCACCCATGAAGCCTCGGTTGCCCTCGGCCTGAAGGTCGGCACCCCGGCAATCGCCGTTTTCAAGGCGCCGTCGGTAATCCTCGGCGTCGCCGGCTGAAGTACCGGCGGCGACGCCACATCCCTTCCGCGGAGAGTCGCGGGACATCCCGACACGCCCCCGCGGATCACTATATGCACCTGGATATAGCGAATGCACATCCATAGTGCATTTTTCTGGTTTATCTGACGATCAATGATCTTTCTTCCCCGTAGGGGCGAATTCATTCGCCCCTACATCTCTCTCCTCACACAAGACGCCTCACAGGCTTTCGAGAAAGGCCAGCAAGGCCCGACGCTGTGACGCCGGCAGGGCTTCGAAACGTCGGCGCGCAACCTTCGCTTCGCCGCCATGCCACAGGATCGCCTCGGCCAGGCTGCGCGCACGGCCGTCGTGGAGATAGCGTTGCTGCTCGCTGATCGTCTGCGTCAGCCCTATCCCCCACAGCGGCGGCGTTCGCCACTCCCGCCCTGACGCGGCGAAATCCGGCCTGCGATCGGCCAGGCCAGGCCCCATGTCGTGGATCAGCAAGTCCGTGTAAGGCGCGATGGTCTGCCCAGCGAGCCTCGGGAAACGCGGCGACGCCCCAGTCGAGAGGCTCGGCCGGTGGCACTGCGCACAGCCGCTAGCAGCGAACAGCGCCTCGCCGCGCCGCACGACCTCACTGTCCGTATTCCGGCGGGCCGGCACGGCCAAGTGGGCCAGATAGAACTCCACATCGTCCAGCTGGCGGGCACTCAGCTCCGGCGTGCCGCCGTTCGGTGCCTGCCGGCAAGCGGACTGCACAGCAGTACAGTTTTCGATCGGATGCAGCTCGGACGTGATCCCTAGGTCGCCCAGGAAAGCGCCTGCAATCTGCGCACGCAGCGCCGGCATGTTGGCCTTGTAGCCAAAGCGTCCAGCCTCCAGTGCAGCGGTTTCCGGACTCCACACCCGGTTCACGCGCCCTTTCACGCCATCTGGCTTACGCTCTGCGGCCAGCGCCGCCAAGGTCTGCGCCGGCACCGCATCGAGCAGCCCCATGCCCACCACTTGCTGGCCGACCCGCGGCGAGGTCAGCACCTTGCCGATCGCCCCGTAGCCCAGCTCGGTGAAGGCCAGCGTCGGACGGCGCAGCGACACCACTTCGCCATCCGCCAGCCGACGCTTCGACTCGATCCAGCCCAAACGTACGCGTCCCTCGCCGGGCACGCCGGGAATGCCTTCCTCGTTGAACTGGTCGCCATAGGCCGGATGGGGTCGCGGTCCGCCGTGCGGGCCCCGCCCGGCCACGGACAGGCGTACCAGCATCGACTGCATACGCTCGTCCGGACCGTCCGGCGGCAGGCCGCGGCCGTTGCGGGCGTGGCAGGAGATGCAGGCCAGCCGGTTGTAGAGCGGGCCGAGGCCGTCCACCTGCTCGTCCTTGGCCGGCGCCACCACCCAGCTCTGGTTGAACAGGGAACGGCCATGAAAGAAGCGCTCCCGCTCCGCATCGGTCAGGCCATCCAGCGGCCGCGCGAAGGCCTCGCGGTCTGCATCCGCCACCTGCCAGTCCGCCGCCCGGGCGCCCGCCGCTGCGAGAACGCCGCACACCAATAACAGGAAACCCAGCCGTCGCATCAGGCCACCCCCAGCAGGCTGGCGGCCTTCGCATAGCGCGCATCGACGCGGCTCGCCCAGGTCTTTTCCAGGCCAGCGGCCAGCGCCTCGGCAGCCGGGTCGTCGCGGCGGGCGAAGAAGGCGCATTGGATCGCCGGATCGTCGGCCTCCGCCTCCTTCAGCGGCGGGGTCGTCAGCAGGGGCCAGACCGTATTCCAGGCCGCCCCGTCGGCCGCATGCAGGCACCGCCAGAGTTCGACCAGACGCGCATGGGGACGCACGAAGGCCTGCCCGAAGGCGGCCGCAATCGGCGCTGCGCGGCCGCGCCCACGAGCGTTGTCATAGAGATAGCCGCCCCGCGCCGCCGCTGCGAAGGGATCATGGTAGCCAGCCGGCAGGCCGACGTAGGCTGACGGCCGCACCGGCAGCTTGCGGATGTCCGGGTGGGCGAGGATCTTCTGTCCGGCGTCGGACAGCACGAAGTCCACGAAAGCCTTCCCGCCCTCCGGATTCGGGCTGCCGGCGGTCACCGCGATGTGGGCCGGATTGACGCCGCCGTGGCGCGGGTAGATGAACTCGATCGGTGCGCCATTGGCCACCGCCGAGGCGACGAAGAAATCGATGGACAGCCCAATGCCCCTGCGCCCGCCACCGATCTCATCGCTGACGAAGGTGCCGCCACGCCCGGTGAAAGCCGCATTGGCGGCGATGGCACTCCACAGAGCCCAGCCGATGTCCCAACCGTAGGCCTGCAGCGGAATATCCACCAGCACCGGCGCGAAGCCCACCTCCACCGGGTCCGGCACCGCCAGGTGACCGGCATAGACCGGATCGGCCAGGTCGCTCCAGTCCGCCACCGGCGGCAGCTTGTGGCTGTGCAGATAAGCCGGATTCACCGCAAAGCCGTAGCCGGCCACCTCGGACGCCGCGTAGAAGCCGTCCGGATCGTTGATGACGCTGCCGCCGACCCGCCCCGGCAGGCCCTCCAGGCTCACCGGCAGCTTGCGGAAGGCGTGCTCATCCTTGAGCTGAGCGTAAGTCTTGGGCGACGCGCTCCAGTACACGTCCACGCCGCCCTGCCCCGCCTGGCGGAGGTAGGGCAAAGCGTCGTGGGGCATGCGCCAGACGATACGCAGGCGGTACTGGGGCCAGGCCTTCTCGAAGGCGGCCTCGAAGCGCGACACCACCGCGTCCGGGTAGGCGGTGAGCACCACCACGTCCTTCGTCGGCGCCGCCCAAAGGCGGCCGGACGCGCCCAGCGCCGCGAAGGCGCCGGCGGCACGCACGAAGGCGCGGCGGGAAGACTTGTGCAGGCTGTCCATGACGACCTCCTCAGAACTTGTAGGCGCCGTTGGCGAACCACATGCGGCCGGGCATCGGGTAGCCATCAGCCAGCGCGTAGTTGGCATCGAACAGGTTGGTCGCGCCCACTTCCAGCGCCCAGGCCGGCAGCGGCTTGTACACCGCCTTCACGTTGGCCAGCGCAAAGCCGCCCATCTTCACGTAGGTCGCCGCGTTGCCGCTGCCGTAGGCCACCATGCGGCCGTTCTCGGCATCCACCGAGGCCTGGTATTCCCAGCGGTCGGACGGCTTCCAGCTGGCGTAGGCGAACAGGCGGTTGCGCGGGGTGTCGGTGAGCGGGGTGTCGGTGAGCGGGGTCGTCGAGGTCCGGTTCTCACGGCCGAGGTAGGTGTAGTTGCCGCCCACCGTCCAGCCATGGCCGAGGGTTTGCTCCAAGGACAGCTCGACGCCGGCGTGGCGCGCCTCGGCGATGTTCTGCAACTGCGCACAGGACGTTGCCGCGCCGACGCCCGGCTGGTTGCACAGGGACACCGGAATGATGTTCACGCGCTGCATCAGGTTCTCGATGCGGCTGTAGAACAGGCTGGCCTGGCCGCGGGCGCCGCCCCATGGGCTGCCGCGCAGGCCGGTATCGACGTTGAGGGCGCGCTCGGGCTTGAGGTCCGGGTTCGGCAGGCCACTGCCGAGGGACGCCGAGTAGCGGTCCTTGATGGTCGGGAAGCGGGTCTTGTGGGCCACGCTAACAAATGCTTCAGCCCCGCCGCCGAGCTTGCGGGTCAGCTCGGCCAACCAGTTGGTGCCGGACGTGGAGCCGGTCGGCCAGTAGTACACCTCCTTGGCGTCGCGCTGGTCGTGGCTGGCGCCGAGGCGCAGGCGCCACAGGTCGGACACACGGATCATGTCCTCCACCGCGATGGAGGTGGTCACGTCCCGGTAGTTCTTGCTGAGGGCCAGACCGTTGTCCTGGTGCTTGTCTTCCTTGTAGTGGTAGGCAATGGCCAGCTCATGGCCGCTGAACGCGAAGCTGTCCAGCTCGACCGACACGCCGGTGGTCGAATCCTTGTACCAGCTCGGGAAGTTGGTGGTGTTGGCGATCAGCGAGGAATAGCTACCGTTGCTGTAGGCGAGGATCTTGTTGTCGTAGTTGTCCTGGTACACCCGCGCCTTGACGACGTGGTCCTGCCCCACCGCCACGTTGGCGATGAAATAGGTGCTCTCCAGGTTCCAGTACGGCCACTGCCAGAAACGGCTGTTGGCGCCGCCGCCGATGCTCAGGTACTGCCCCGGCGCATTGCCGGCGTAGGGCGGGTTGCCCTTGCGGCCGTTCTGCTGAACGTAGCCGATGGCGTATTCGTCGGTGGCGTTGGGGGTCAGGCCCAGCTTCACTGACAGGCGGGAGTCGGTCCGGTAGGAGTTCTCCCGATGGCCGCCGTCCTCCAGCACGTTGCGGGTGGCGTTGCTGGCGCTGGTCGGAATGGACTTCGGCGAGTAGTTGCTCGACAGCGGGAGGTAGTTGCTGTCGGTGTAGGACGCGCCGAGCTGCATGTACCACATGCCCTGATTACTGCCCACGTTGGCGGCGTACTTCTGCAGGCCGCCGGCGCCAAAGCCCGCCCGCAAGTCGCCTTCGAGTGCCTTCACCGGCTTGCGGCTGACCAGGTTGATCGCCCCGCCCAGCGTGTTGGGCCCGTAGAGCAGCGACGCCGCGCCCTTGGCGACGCGGATCTCGGCCAAGTCGAAGGTCGTGAAGCGGCCGAAGTCCACATAGCCGTCATAGGGCACGTAGGCCGGAATGCCGTCGATGAACAGCGGCACCTGGCGCACGTCGAAGCCGCGCAGATAGACGATGTCCTCGTTGCGGCTGTTGCGGGACAGGCTGATCCCCGGCGTCAGCGCCACCGCCTTGCCGAGGGTGTCACAATTGAACTGCTCCAGGGCGTCGCCCTTGATCACGGCTTCCCCCGGCACAGCCGCGTCGATCGGACTCGCCACCACATCCACGGTGCCGAGCTGGAACACCCCCTCCGCCGCCACCGCCGACCCTGCCAGCGCCGCCGATACGCCGCCCAGCACCCACGCCTGCATCTGCTTCCTTTTCATCGAGACCCCCGGTACGAACACCATCTATATAAGTTTGTATATATCGAAATACGAACCTTTCCCTATCCCATGCTGAGCAATGAGCGTGCCTACAGGGAAAACCTTGTGCGGCGCACACAAACGCCGACTCCACACTCACTCGATGTATAACTTACTACACAGCGATGTCTTAAACCCTACAAATTGAAGGCTCAATCAGTGCCATACAGAATAGTCCGGCTAGCTAGCCAGGATGAATCGAACGCCTTCTCCGGCACAGTAGGGCACTCTGGACGAGCTTTGATCCAATGCGCCATAGCAAGCAGGCACGCCAGCTGCTAATAGCGCTATATCAAAAACAACACATCGAATCTCGCTCACGTCCGCCATGAGAACCCGCCCCACCCAGCGTCGTCGCCCGACCGCCTCGCCCGCCCTAATCCGCCCGCTCGACCTGCTGGCCGTACTACTGCTCGCCGCCCCGGCCGGGCTCGCACAGGGGCTTGCCGATCCGGCCACTCCGTACGGGAGCGCCGGCCAGCATCAAACGTGTCCTGACCGTGCGCCAGCACAAGGACGGTAACGACAACGGCACGACCGCCCCAAGGCCGCCGCCATCAACGAACGAGGCCCGACCATGCCCCACGCAAGGCTATACACCCATCAATATTTCGATATCCGCCCCGGCCACAGCCGCCGCTCGGAAACCGCAATCCGCTGGAACGAGGGCCTGCCCGCCGAATGGCAGGAGCAGGTCGTCGCGCCACTCTATTTCGACCACTACATGGATTACGTGGTCACCGCCGCCCGCATCCTCGGCCGCGACGAGGACGACAACGCGTGCTACTGCGCCCACAGCTATGTGCTCGAGGAGAGCCGCGGGCCGGAGATCCCCGCCGCGCTCCGCACCGTGGCCTATGCCGAGTCGCTGCGGGCCTGGCGGCTGCGCGACGGACGCTGGCTGATCCACCGGGTCGTCGTCCGCGACGGCGAGCTCGACAAGGCCCACGGCTTCTTCTCCCTCGCCGAGTCGATGCCACGCTGACGGCCGACCCGCATCGCTTTCACTGCGCATGGAACCATCGGGACGGAAACGCTGACTACACAGGAGCGGAACGTTTTTCCACCTGCTCGACCGTCCCCATGACAAGAAAGGAAACGATCATGCCGCCCGACACCTGCCAGGATGCCATCGCCACGCCGGCCCCCAGCCTGATCCAGCACGTCGGCCGCCAGACCCTGTTCCTGATCGGCTGGGCCTGTTTTGCGGTGGGCACGGTAGGCCTGTTCCTTCCCTTGCTGCCAACCACCGTGTTCTGGATCATCGCGGCCTGGGCGTGGAGCAAGAGCTGTCCGCGCCTGCAGCACAAGCTATACACGCTTCCTGTAGCCGGCCCTCATGTGCGCGCCTGGATGGAGGACGGCACGATCAGCCGGGGGGGCAAGCATTTCGCCCTCGGCGGGCTGAGCCTCGGGCTCGCCATGTGCGCCTACGCGCTGCAGGATGCGCCACTACTGCTGGCAGTCGCCGGCCTGCCCCAGATCGCTGCAGGCGGCTACATCCTGACCCGACCAGAAAGCTGACACATCAGCCTTCGGCGCCGGCCTGATGCACGCCTGGCAGGCCGGCAGAAAACAAGGCAAAAAACGCCCCAAAAAAGCCCGCAAAACCCGTACAATTCCCTGGCCTTACGCAAGCCAATCGGCGTACAGGTCAATCCTTCATCCGTTTCGACCGATCGCCCAGCGATCACGAACTCTCATTGCGTCCGCCCCGATTGGTGCCGCTTTCCTTGAGCGGTCAGGCCGTCGCAGGAGCCCGACATCCAATGACTCAAGAAGTCCAGGCCGCCGCCCCGGCGCCGGTTGCGATTACTTTTGCCGATCTCGCCCTCAGCGAGCCCATCAAACAGGCCATTGCCGAAACCGGCTACACGGCCCCCACCCCGATCCAGGCCCAGGCCATTCCGCAGGTTCTCGCCGGCGGCGACCTGATGGCCGCGGCGCAGACCGGCACAGGCAAGACCGCCGGCTTCACGCTGCCGATCCTGCACATCCTCTCCGAAGCGCACGCCCACAACCAGAAGGCCGGCCGGCCGCGCTGCCTGATCCTCACCCCGACCCGCGAACTGGCGGCCCAGGTCGAGGAATCCGTGCAGACCTACGGCAAGCATCTGCCGCTGACCTCGATGGTCATGTTCGGTGGCGTCGCGATCAACCCGCAGATCACCAAGCTCAAGAAGAAGGTGGACATCCTGGTCGCCACCCCTGGCCGCCTGCTCGACCACCAGAACCAGGGCACCATCGACCTGTCCGGCGTGGAGATCCTCGTCCTCGACGAAGCCGACCGCATGCTCGACATGGGCTTCATCCGCGACATCAAGAAGATCCTCGCGCTGTTGCCCAAGAAGCGCCAGAACCTGCTGTTCTCGGCCACCTTCTCCGACGAGATCAAGGCCCTCGCCGACGGCCTGCTGCACAACCCCGGCTACGTCGAGGTGGCACGCCGCAACACCGCCTCCGAGCTGGTCCAGCAATCGGTGCACCTGTGCCCGCAGAAGCAGAAGCGCGAACTGCTGGCCTTCCTGATCAACAAGCACCAGTGGTTCCAGGTGCTGGTGTTCACCCGCACCAAGCATGGCGCCAACAAGCTGGCCGAATACCTCGGCAAGCACGGCATCCCGTCCGCCGCCATCCATGGCAACAAGAGCCAGTCGGCACGCACCCGCGCGCTGGCCGACTTCAAGGACGCCAAGCTGCAGGTGCTGGTCGCCACCGACATCGCCGCCCGCGGCCTCGACATCGACCAGCTGCCGCAGGTCGTCAACTTCGACCTGCCCAATGTGCCGGAAGACTACGTACACCGCATCGGCCGCACTGGCCGGGCCGGCTCATCCGGCGCCGCGGTGTCCCTGGTGGACCGGGAAGAGCTGCCGCTGCTGAAGGACATCGAGCGCCTGATGAAGCGCCTCATCGACAAGGTCGAGGTGCCCGACTTCGTGCCCTCCGCGGCGCCCGCCGAGAGCGACGAGCGCCCGCCCCGCGAACCCCGCGGCGCCCACAACGGCGGCCGTGACCGCCGCCAGGGGCAGGGCCAGGGTCAATCTCAGGGCCAAGGCCAGAAGCAGGGTCAGGGACAGAAACAAGGCCAGCGCCAGGGCAAGCCGAAGGGTCAGGGCCAGGAACAGGCTCAAGGACAGAGCCAAGGCCAAGGCCAGCAGTCCCGCCCTCAAAGGCAGGGCCAAGGGCAAGGACAAGGTCAGCAGGGTCAGGGCCAGGGCCGGCCCGCTCGCCAGGGACAGCCGCAGGACCGCCAGGGCCGCAACCGGGGCGGCAAGCCCCAGGGCGGCGGAGAACCGGGCAACCGCGAGCAACGCGCCCCCCGCCAGACAACTGACATGGACGACGATTTCGGCAACCGCGTCGACTATAAGTCCAAGGCCAAGCCGCAGTACCGTGACCCGGAAGCCAGCTTCAACATCCACCGTCAGGGCAACGGCCAGGGCGGACGCGGTGGCAAGAGCGGTTTCGGTGGCGGCAACCCGAATCGTGGCACACCGGCCGCGCTGGAGGAGAGCCACCGCCCGGCGGTCACCCTTACCGGTCGCAAGGCGGGCGACATCAAGCCGGCCGCCCTGTTCTCGCCGCGCAACGGCAACGGCAACCGCTAAGTCACGCCACACAGCCCCGCCCCCGCGGGGCTGATCAGGCGCCCAAACAAGAACGGCACCTCGAAGGTGCCGTTCTTGTTTTCATCCAGGCATCGCCAGGGCCCGTCAGCCCTTCCGGCGCCGACGCATCAGGACAACCCCAGCCAGGGCGCCACTCGCGAGCACCATGCTGGAGGGCTCGGGCGTATCGAAGGTGGCACTCACGCCGGCAATCTTGACGTAGTCATCGCCCTTGTTGACCGAGGTACCGGTCGGCAGCGACTGCACGAGTGTATTGAGCGCACCGACCAGCCAGTAGCGAGCGCTGATGTTCAGATCATTCACCGCCAGCGGGACATACTTGGCCGCGTTGGTGGACTCCGTGGGAGCGCCACCGGCGGCATTGGAATAGTGCGCCGTGCCGGTCTTACCCGCCGAGCTCTTTACCACGCTCCACCCGCTGCTCAGCAACGCGGCATACCCCTGATCGGCGGACATGAAGGTGGGCGTCCCTTTCCCCGTGTAGGCCAGCACCGTGATGTCGGAGTCTCCGGTCCACCAGCCAACCGTCACGCTGTTGAGCTTGGCGGCCTTCCCGCCGAAGTCGAAAAGCATCGAGTCGTAGCGGCTGTCGTTGTCCATCGTGTGGCCGGGCACCTGAGTGGCCGCAATCGTCCCCTCGTTCTTGTCTCCGGCACCATTGGCGCCATCGCGGTTGGTGACACCAAGACCGCCCGCCCACGATCCAAGGTAGGCGCTCTCGATATAGGCGTTCTTGGCGCCACCTGTTGACGCATTCTTCGTGTCCGACCACGCCGACACGGCCACCTTGCTGCCCGTCCCGGACGTATAGCTGCGGGTGTTGCCAAAATTGCCGCCACTGGACTCCGTTCCCCCGGTAGTGAAGCTCCAGCTGGTCGCGGCATGCGCCTGGAGAACACCGGACATGGCAAGTCCGAGCACGACGAGAGACCTGATTACGCTCTTGGACATCACAAACCTTATCTAGTCATCTGTTCGCCGCTCACGATAAACGGAGTGAATGGTGATACCCCAGGATGGATTTCACAAAGCTGACAAAAATCTGAAAGATCAGGTATTGGAGCGGAAGCCCGGCGGCATCAGGCCTCTCACAAACCCAGGCTCCTGCGCAACTGTTGCGCCTCCTGGGCACTGTCGAAATCCCCCCCAGCACGCAGTGCGGCGGCCAGTTCGGCCCGGGCTTCATCCTTGCGGCCGATACGGTCCAAGGCCCAGGCTAGGTGATAGCGGATGTCGCGGGAATCGGGCGCCCGCTGGCTGGCATCCCGCAGGTTTTGCAGACCGCCATCCATCACCCCGTTGCGCACCCGCACCCACCCGAGGGTGTCGAGCACATTGGCATCGCGCGGCGCGGCGCGGGCCGCCCGTTCAGCCATCGCCACAGCGCCGCGGTCGTTCTGGCGCAACAGTACCTGGGCCAGATTGTTGGCCACCTCCGCATTCTGCGGATCCCTCTCAATCAGCCATTCGTAGGCCTTGCGGGCTTCGGCCAGCCGGTTCAGGCGCAAATAGGCCTCGGCCGCCGCAGAATGCACCGGAACATCGTCCGGGTGGGCACGCAACCAGTCTTCGAGCAGGGCGACGCCCTTGTCGCCCTCCCCGGCCCGGAAGGCCGCATTGACGGCCTGCAGCACCAGCAGTGCCGACGGGCTCTTGCCGAGCGCGGCCAGGTACAGGCGTCGGGCCTCCGCCGGCTGGCGCCTAGCAAGCGCAATGTCGCCCGCCAGGCGCAATGCTTCGGCGCCGTTGGCAGTACGGCGGGCGAGCGCCTGCTGCAAGCCTTCGGCGCGTGGTACGTGGCCTGCCGCCAGTTCCGCCTCGGCCTGCAGGACCAGGGCCGGTTCGAAGCCCGCTCGGGCCGCCAAAGCCTTTTCGGCGCTCGCCGCCGCCTCGATCGGCGCCCCGGCCTGAAGTTGCAGGCGCCCGACCTCCACCAGGCGCTCGGCGTCCTTGCCTACCAGACGGGCCAGCGTCGAGAACGCGGCCTTGGCAGTCGCCAGGTCGCCGGTAGCCAGCGCGGCCCGCCCCAGCGCCCCAGTCACCACCGGATCGTCAGGACGGGCGGCAGTCAATTGACGGGCGATCGCCAGCGCGGCGGCAGGCTTGTTCAGGGGCCGATACACCGCCAACAACTCGAGCCCGACCTGGACGTCTCCGGGCGCCTTCGCCCAGGCCTGCTCCAGCAAAGTCTGGGCAGCCCCGATACGACCGGCCCGCTGTTCCACCCGTGCCAACTCGGTCATGGCCTGAACGTGCTGGGGCTGCCGGGCCAGCAGCGCCGTCAGGCGCTGGCGGGCAGCGTCCAGCCGTTCCTCCGCCACGTCCATGCGGGCAAGGTTGAGCTGCGCCGGAACCAGGCCTGGGGCCAGCGTCACCGCCTTGAGATAGGCTTGGCGCGCCTCGGCGGGCCGCCCCCTGGCGGCCTGCACAGCCCCCAGCAGGTTGTAGGCCAGCCCTTCCCCGGGCAGCCCCTTCACCAGAGTCTCGGCGACCTGTAGTGCCGCGCGATGATCCCCGCGGCGCAGATAGAGGGTACTCAGGGCCGAGGCCACATTGATCTGGCGCGGCTCCTTGTCGAAGGCACGGCGCAATGCCTGCAGCCCCAGATCCGACTGCTGGCTGCCGAGCAGCGCAAATCCCCGCTGGGCCATGATGCCCGGATGATCACCGGAGACGCGGGCGGCGGCCTCCAGCGCTTCTGCCGCCTCCCGGTAACGCCGCTGCTGCATGCGCAGCGCCGCCAGGGTCGTCAGGGCCTGGGGATCCACGTCGCCGGAGCGCAGCATCGGCTCAAGCAGATCAGCGACGCGGGCGCTGTCGCCCGCCTCCAGGTAGATGTTGGCAAGCAGCTTGCGGCCGGCCGGATCGTTCGGCATGCGCTGCACGTAGCGTTCGAGCAGCATCCGGGCGCGCTCACCGCGTCCCGTCGCGTAGGACGCCAGCCCGCCCAGCATCAGGAGCGGCGGTTGCCGCGCGACGAAATCGTCCGGCAGGATATCCACCAGCGCAGTCACCTCCTCGAGCTGGGCGCGAGATGCCTTGCTGTCGCCACGCGCGGCGTAGACCAGGCTGCGAAGGTAGGCCACGCGGGGCTCGCGCTGAACCATGCCGCCTGCCAGGTCGAGGTCGCGCATGGCCTCGTCCGGCCGCTGCAGATCCAGCAGCAGGGATGCACGGGCGATCAGCGCATCGAGCTGACGGGGATCGGCCGCGAGGGCCTTTCCGAAGTAATCCAGCGCTCCCCGCACATCGCCCCCGGACTGCAGGAGGGTGCCCTTCAGATGGAGCAGCTGGGGGTCGGTCGGAGCCATCGCCAACGCAGTATCGAGGGCCTTGCGGGCCCTTGCTCCGTTGCGGTCGCGCAAGGCCAGATCGACTTCGGCGCGCAGCGGCGCCAGGGATTTCGGGTCGGCCTGACGTCCTGCCTCGATGGCACGGAAGGCTTCAGGCATCTCCCCCAGGTCGGCATGGGCGGTAGCCCGCATGGCCAGAACTTCGGCCCGTGAACCCGCAGGCAGGCCGTCGGGCCGGATGCGCTGGAGCAGCTTCTCGCTCTTGCCGAACATCATCAGCGCAGTGCCATACGGCTGGGCGATCTCGACCATGCCCGCACCGAGTTCCAGGGCACGCTCGAACTCGGCTTCCGCGGCGGCGGCCTGACCATCCTTCAGCAAGGCCTTGCCGAGCAGCAGGTGGGCCGCCAGCAAGCGCGGCGCCTGCTGAATCGCATTGCGAGCCTGGATGATGGCGCCGGCAAAGTCCTTGCGAGCAAAGCGTCCACTCGCATCCTGGTAATAGCGGGCAGCCTGGCCATTCGCCGCCTGCACGGCGGCGAAGGCCTCAGCGCTGACAGGACCGCAACACATCAACAGGACGAGGGCCGGAGCACGGAGGACAGTCAGGGCGGAACGCAGGGTGAGGGACGACATGAAGTTCAGGCAGGCCAGGGAGTTTTTCCACGACCGCCATTGTCTCGGCGGCGCCCGCCCCCACCCGTGACGGAACTCGCAATCGGTCGCGGAGTCTCCAGAAAAGTTGTCACACAGTCGGGCAAATCCTTCCAGGCCGCGCCGTCCGCTTGAAAATGCCCCGCCGCGACTCCATATGAAAGGCATTGCCGCCCCGCCCTTACCCATGGAAAAGAAAACCCAGTTCAGCCTCTGGTACTTCATCTTCGCGCTGTTCGCGATCTTCACCCTGCATGACCTGTGGGTGCAGATGCGCACCGTCGAGCCGGTGCCTTACAGCGAGTTCCAGCGCATGGTGAAGGCCGGCGAGGTGGCCGAGATCGCCATCGCCGACAACACCATCCAGGGCACCCTCAAGCAGCCCCTGCAGGACGGCCGCCAGAAGTTCGTCACCACCCGCGTCGATCCGGCGCTGGCCAAGGACCTCAGCCAGTACGACGTCAAATTCACCGGCGTCGTCGAGAACACCCTGTTCCGCGACATCCTCGGCTGGGTGTTGCCCGCCGTCATCTTCGTCGCCATCTGGATGTTCGCGATGCGCAAGTTCGCCGGCAAGCAGGGCCTCGGCGGTGGCTTCATGAACCTCGGCAAGAGCAAGGCCAAGGTCTATGTGGCGGCCAACACCGGCGTCAGCTTCGAGGACGTGGCCGGCGTGGATGAAGCCAAGGACGAGTTGAAGGAAGTGGTCGGCTTCCTGAAGGACCCGCAGCGCTACGGCCGCCTTGGCGGCCGCGTGCCGAAGGGCGTGCTGCTGGTCGGCCCGCCGGGCACCGGCAAGACGCTGATCGCCAAGGCGGTGGCCGGCGAGGCCGGCGTGCCCTTCTTCTCGATTTCCGGCTCCGAGTTCGTCGAGATGTTCGTCGGCGTCGGTGCCGCCCGCGTGCGCGACCTCTTCGAGCAAGCCCGCGCCAAGGCCCCGGCGATCATTTTCATCGACGAACTGGATGCCATGGGCCGCGCCCGCGGTGCCTTCGCGATGGGCGGCCATGACGAGAAGGAGCAGACCCTCAACCAGCTGCTGGTGGAACTGGACGGCTTCGACTCCTCCTCCGGCCTGGTCCTGCTGGCCGCCACCAACCGCCCCGAAGTGCTCGACCCGGCCCTGCTGCGCGCCGGCCGCTTCGACCGCCAGGTGCTCGTCGACCGCCCCGACAAGAAGGGCCGCATCGCGATCCTGGCGGTGCACATGAAGAAGATCACCCTCGCCCCGGACACCGACGCCGAGAAAGTCGCAGCGCTGACGCCGGGCTTCTCCGGCGCCGACCTGGCCAACCTGTGCAACGAGGCAGCGCTGGTCGCCACCCGGCGCAACGGCCAATCAGTCACCGTCGAAGACTTCACGGTAGCCGTCGAGCGCATCGTCGCCGGCCTCGAAAAGAAGAACCGCGTCCTCAACGAGCACGAGCGCACCGTCGTCGCTTACCACGAGATGGGCCACGCGCTGGTCGCGATGGGCCTGCCCGGCACCGACCCGGTGCACAAGATCAGCATCATCCCGCGCGGCGTCGGCGCCCTCGGCTACACCATCCAGCGCCCGACCGAAGACCGCTTCCTGATGACCCGCGCCGAACTGGAGAACAAGATGGCGGTGCTGCTGGGCGGCCGTGCCGCCGAGCAGATCATCTTCGGGGAAGTGTCCACCGGTGCCGCCGACGACCTGCAGAAGGTCACGTCGATTGCCCGCTCCATCGTGATGCGCTTCGGCATGGACGCGGAGCTCGGCAACGTGGCCTACGACAGCGACAAGGCCAACTTCCTCGGCCAGAACGCGGCACCGCCGCAGGAGCGCGCTTATTCCGAGGAAACCGCACGCGAGATCGACTGCGCGGTACGCCGCATCGTCGCCGCGGCCTTCGAACGCAGCCTGGCAATCCTCACGGCCCGCCGGGCAATCCTCGAAGAGACCGCCCGCGACCTGCTGACCCGCGAAACCCTCGACGAAGCCGACCTGAAGGCCATCCACGCCCGCCTGGACACGGCCTGATCCAGCAGCCACCGGAACACCGCGGCACAACAGGGAGGGCTACAATGCCCGGAATGCGCGCCAAGGCGCGCCCCGCCTTGCTGCGCCGCTGGGCGACGGGCGGGCAACCCGATTCGTGATCGTTCGACATTCCGTGGAGGAAGCCGCTCATGTCCTGTACCCCAAAGTTCGCCCTCGCCGCCCTGGCCCTGACCGCCGGCATCACCGCCTTGCCCGCCGCTGCGCAGGAATCGCCGACGCTGAAAAAGATCAAGGACAGCGGCACCATCTCCCTGGGCC
>NZ_JAYSDK010000034.1:0-63575 GCF_041914405.1 Zoogloea sp. | reverse complement strand
ACTTCCATCAGCATCTGGTTGCTGTTGGCGGTGCCGTAGAAGGTGCAGGTGCCGGGGCCGTGGTAGGCCTTCATCTCCGCTTCGAGCAGGGCTTCGCGGTCGAGTTTGCCCTGGGCGTGGAGCTGGCGGATCTTGGCCTTCTCGTCGTTGGACAGCCCCGTGGTCATCGGCCCGGCGGGCACGAAGACGGCCGGCAGGTGGCCGAACTGCAGCGCGCCGATGACCAGGCCCGGCACGATCTTGTCGCACACGCCCAGGTACAGGCCGCCGTCGAAGACGTTGTGAGACAAGGCCACTGCGGTGCCCATGGCGATCACGTCGCGGGAGAACAGGGACAGCTCCATGCCCGGCTGGCCCTGGGTGACGCCGTCGCACATGGCCGGCACGCCGCCGGCGAACTGGGCCACCGCGCCGGCGGCGCGGGCCGCTTCCTTGATCAGCGCCGGAAAGCGCTCCAGCGGCTGGTGGGCGGACAGCATGTCGTTATAGGCGGAGACGATGGCCAGGTTGGGCTGGCGGATCTCGCGCAGCACCAGCTTGTCGTTGCCGGGCGCGGCGGCAAAGGCGTGGGCGAGGTTGGTGCACGATGCATGGCCGCGCACGGTGCCAGACTGGCGGGCATTGCGGGTGCGTTCCAGATAGGCCTGGCGGGTGGTGGCGCTGCGCTGGCGGATGCGCTCGGTGACGCGGGCGAGGACGGGATGGATGTTCATCATGTCTCCTTGGCCTGTTGAGGCCTGTTTTGTGTAGTTTGTTGAAATAAATGTAGCATTACTCCAAAAAGAAATACAAGAAAGGTTTTGAAATTTTTGTTTTTCTACATCAGCCGTGTAGCTGTTGATATCTATAAAACACAATAAAAACAGAGATATTTAAAGCGGCGACCATTTTTCAGCATGTAGTTTTTCATGTTGACTTTCTACAAAGCTACCGCTTTAATGCGGTGTAACAAAAGTACATTTATAGACGTAATTCGCTTCCTCCGGAGTATTCGTGCAATGAACGAGACGATTTCACCGCTAGCGCTGCCGGGCTTTGTCCGCCAGCGCCTGTTCGATACCGACGCGGCGATGGCCCCCGCGCTGGCCGCCGCCGTGGCCGATGCGCTGCGCAGCGGGCTGGCCGGGCGCGGATGCGCGTCGCTGGCGGTATCCGGCGGACGCAGCCCCATCCCTTTTCTCGAAGCCCTGTCGGCGGAGACGCTGGACTGGTCGCGAGTGACCGTGACGCTCGTGGACGAGCGCTGGGTGGCGCCGGACAGCGTGGACAGCAACGAGGCGTTGGTGCGCCGCCATCTGTTGCAGGGCCGTGCGGCAGCGGCGCGCTTCGTGCCGCTGAAAACGCCGGTCGAATCGCCGGAAGCCGGTGTCGCCGGAGCGTTGACCCTGCGCGCGGAATTGCCGCAGCCCTTCGACGCGGTGGTGCTGGGAATGGGCGAGGACGGCCACACGGCCAGCCTGTTCCCGGACGCGGCCGGCCTGGCCGCCGCACTCGACATGACGGGCGACGCCGAATTGACGTGCATCCATCCGCCAGTGGCGCCCCATGCGCGCATCACGCTGACGCTGGCCGGCCTGCTGGCGACGCAGCGCCTGTTCGTGCAGGCTGGCGGTGCGAAGAAGCGTGAAGTGCTGGAGCGCGCTGCGATCCTAGGCGATCCTCTGCAGCTCCCTGTCGCCGCGGTCCTGCAGCAGCGCAAGGTGGTACCGGAGCTGTTCTTCTGCGCCTGAACCGAGAGTGAAGACAAGGTGAAAACAACCATGGCGACCATGGATTCCCCCGAAAACGATCGCAGCGAAGCCTTGG
Organism: Zoogloea sp.; assembly: GCF_041914405.1. Lineage (NCBI taxonomy): Bacteria > Pseudomonadati > Pseudomonadota > Betaproteobacteria > Rhodocyclales > Zoogloeaceae > Zoogloea > Zoogloea sp. The sequence goes on along the minus strand of NZ_JAYSDK010000034.1, from coordinate 61,769 downwards.
CCGAGCCGGCGGGCGGCGCCTCGCTCCTGACGCGCATCGGCGCCATGAAGGGTGAGCTGCGCAAGTCCGAGAGCGCGGTAGCCGACTTCGTGCTGGAGCAGCCCAGCGAGGTGCTCAACATTTCCATCGCCGAGCTGGCCTACCGGGTCGGTGTCAGCCAGCCGACCGTGGCGCGCTTCGCCAACGCGCTGGGCTTCTCCGGCTTCAAGGAGTTCAAGCTGCGCCTGGCCCAGAGCATGGCCAGCGGCACGCCCTTCGTGCATCGCGACGTGGGGCCCGAGGACAGCCTCAACCAGGCGGTGCTCAAGGTCTTCGACCGCAGCATCGGCGCTTTGCTCAACGTGCGTAACCACCTGGACCCGGCGCGCGTGGCGCGGGCCGTGGACATCCTCGCCGAGGCGCGGCGCATCGAGTTCTACGGCATCGGCAACTCGGGCATCGTGGCCCAGGACGCGCAGCACAAGTTCTTCCGCTATGGCACGCCCAGCGTGGCCTATGGCGATCCGCACATCCAGGGCATGGCGGCGACGCTGCTGCGGGCCGGCGATGCGGTGGTGGCGATCTCCGCCAGCGGTCGCACGACGGATCTGGTCCGCAGCGTGGAGCTGGCCCGGGATGCCGGCGCCGAGGTGGTGGCGATCACCGCCAGCGGGTCGCCGCTGGCCCGCGCTGCCAGCGTGACGCTGGCTGCCGACGTGCCGGAAGACCCGGACGTCTATTCGCCGATGACTTCGCGCATCGCCCATCTGGCGATCATCGACGTGCTCGCCGTCGGCGTGGCCCTGGTGGCCGGGCCGGAACTGGTGAAGCGCCTGGAAAGAACCAAGCAGACCCTTCGCGACAAACGCATCCGAGGATATTGAGGCCGACATGAACACGCTGACCACCAGTCAGGAATGGCTTGCCCTGCAGGCCCACCGGGAAGAACTCCAGACCGCCCACCTGCGCCGCCTGTTCGCCGATGATCCGGCGCGCGCCGCGCGCTTCTCCATCGAGGCCGCCGGGGTGTTCCTCGACTATTCGAAAAACCGCATCACCACCGCCACGATGGACGCGCTGATGGCCCTGGCCCGCGCCCGCGGGCTGGAGGAGGCGCGCGACGAGATGTTCTCAGGCGCGCCGGTGAACATCACCGAGCACCGCGCGGTGCTGCACCGGGCCCTGCGCGCGCGCAGCGACGAGACCATCCTGGTCGGCGGCGAGAACGTGGTGCCGGGCGTGCGCAACGTACTCGACCAGATGCGCCGCTTCACCGACCGGGTGCGCGGGGGCAGCTGGAAGGGCTATCGCGGCCAGCCGATCACCGACATCGTGAACATCGGCATCGGCGGCTCCGACCTCGGCCCGCAGATGGTCTGCGAGGCCCTGCGCCCGATTGGCCACCAGCGCCTGTCGATGCATTTCGTGTCCAACGTGGATGGTGCGCCGCTGGCCGACGTGCTGAACCGGGTCAATCCGGAGACGACGCTGTTTGTCGTGGTGTCCAAGACCTTCACGACCCAGGAGACCCTCCGCAACGCGACCAGCGCGCGGAGCTGGTTCCTGGAGAACGGCGGCGAGCAGGAGGACATCGCGCGCCACTTTGTGGCGGTGTCCACCGACGCCCGCCGGGTGGCCGAGTTCGGCATTGACCCGGAGCACATGTTCGGCTTCTGGGATTGGGTCGGCGGGCGCTATTCCCTGTGGTCGGCGGTGGGCCTGTCGATCGCGCTGTACATCGGCATGCCGGCTTTTGCCGCGCTGCTCGACGGGGCGCGGGAGATGGACGAACACTTCGCGTCGGCGCCACTGGAGCGCAGCATGCCGGTGATCCTCGGCATGCTGGGGGTGTGGTACCGGCAGTTCTTCAACGCCGGCAGCCACTGCATCGCGCCCTATGCGCACCGCCTCAATCGCTTTCCGGCCTACCTGCAGCAGCTGGACATGGAGAGCAACGGCAAGTCGGTGACCCGCGACGGCCGGCCGGTGTCCGGCGCCACCGGCCCGGTGATCTGGGGTGAGGTGGGCACCAACGGCCAGCACGCCTTCTTCCAGCTGCTGCATCAGGGCACGGATGTGGTGCCGGTGGATTTCATCGCGCCCCTGAAGGCCGACCACGCCCTCGACGACCACCAGCTGCTGTTGCTCGCCAACTGCCTGGCCCAGAGCGAGGCGCTGATGCGCGGCAAGACCGCCGACGAGGTGCGCGCCGAACTGACCGCGGCCGGCATGGCCGGAGACGAGCTGGAGGAACTGGTGCCCCACAAGGTCTTCCCGGGCAACCGGCCGAGCAACACGCTGCTGCTGCCCGACCTGTCGCCGCACTCCCTCGGCGCGTTGATCGCCCTCTATGAGCACAAGGTTTTCGTGCAGGGCATCATCTGGAACATCAATTCCTTCGACCAGTGGGGCGTGGAGCTGGGCAAGCGGCTGGCGGTGGACATCGTCGCCGAGCTGCGCGGCGACGGTCTGGGCACCCACGATGCATCTACGCGGGAGCTGATCGGGCGGGTGAGGGCGTCGCTGAAGGCCTGAGGGCAGGATTGGCCGAGGGCGGACGAATGAATTCGCCCCTACAGGCATCATCCCGACCCGCATCCGGCAAGCATCGCAGGGGCGAATTCATTCGCCCATCCCGATCGTCTCGCCGGTCGCCGTTTCAGTTTTGCTGCCGTGCTCCGAATGCTGGTATTTCTTCATGTCATTCCGCTCGGCGCCTGCCTATAGTGGCGGTGACATTTTTTCCTCCACGATGACCGATGCTCGACAGTGATACCCAGGCATTCCTGCAGACCGGCGTCAGCATCAGCCTGGCCGCATGCAATGCGGCCAGGCTGGCCTGCATGAGTCGCGGCATGGGCTGCAAGGTGCTCGATGGGGGGAGCAGGATGGCGGTCTTCGTCAAACGCTCCCAGTCCCCGGAGCTGCTCGACAACGTTGCCGTCACCGGCAAGGTGGCCTGTGTGTTCAGCCTGCCGAGCAGCAACCGCACGCTCCAACTCAAAGGCGCGGACGCCGTCATGCAGCCCTTTGATCCCGCGGACATGGCCATCGTCGAGCACCATATCGACGAGTTCGTGAGGGAGGTGGTGCCCCTCGGCATGGCTGAGGTGGTGGTACGCACGGTGTTCTCCTGCACGGCAGACGACCTGGTGACGGTGGTCTTCTCGGCTTCGGCGGTGTTCTCCCAAACACCGGGCCCGAAGGCCGGCGAGCCGGTCGGAGGCGCATCCGCATCATGAACGTGCGCCTGGAGACCATCCGTGAGTGCCTGGAGGGCATCATCCCCGGTCACATCGGCACCTGCGACGCCGAGGGCATGCCGAACCTGGCCTACCTGTCCCAGGTGGAGTTCATCGATAAGGAGCACGTCGCGCTGTCCTACCAGTTCTTCAACCGCACGCGGCAGAACGTGCTGGCCGGCTCGCCGGTGCGCCTGTTGCTGACCAGCCATCTCACCGGCGCCCAGTACCGGCTGGAATTGCAGTTCCTGCGCACTGAAACCGCCGGCCCGCTGTTCGAGCAGATGAAGGCCAAGCTGGCCGGCATCGCGGCCCACACCGGCATGAGCGGGGTGTTCAAGCTGCTGGGTTCGGACATCTACCGGGTGCTGTCCATCGAGCAGGTGGTCGGCCCGACGGTGGCGCCGCCACCGCCGCCGGTGAATTACCTGACCGCGCTACGCCGGGCCTCCCAGAAGCTGGCCGGCTGCGCCAACCTGCAATGCCTGCTGGAGACCGCCCTCGACAGCCTGCAGTCGGAGTTTGGTATCGGCCACGTGATGCTGCTGATGCACGATGAGGGGCGCGGCCGGCTGTACACGCTGGCCAGTCGCGGCTATCCCGAGTCCGGAGTGGGTTCCGAGATCCCGATGGGGGCCGGGCTGATCGGCATCTGTGCGCGGGAACGCTCACCGATCCGCATCGGCTTCATGACCAGCGAGTACACCTACGGCCGCACGGTACGCGACAGCATTGCCGCGGAAGGCTATGCGGACACGCTGGAGACGGCGATTCCGCTGCCTGGTTTGCCGGAGGCACGCAGCCAGATGGCAGTGCCGATCCTGGCCTGCGAGCGGATACTCGGTGTGCTGTACGTGGAGAGCGTAGCCGACCTGCACTTCGGCTACGACGATGAGGACGCGTTGGTGGCCTTTGCCGCCCAGTTGGGGCAGGCGATCCTGCATCACCAGCAGGCCGAGGAGGTGGAAGAGGAAGCCGCGACGCCGGAGGTCGTGCCATTGGTTCCCGACGGGCCGCCGTTACGCATTCGCCACTACGCGGCCAACGACAGCGTGTTCCTCGATGACGACTACCTGATCAAGGGCGTAGCCGGGGCGATCCTTTGGGCCTTGCTGCAGGACTTCGTCGAGCGCGGCCGCACCGAGTTCACCAACAAGGGGCTGCGGGTGGACCCGCGCATCCGCCTGCCTGGCGTCAGCGACAATCTGGAGGCCCGCCTGGTGCTGCTGCAGCGGCGCCTGGAGGAAAGGAGCGCCGGCATCCACCTGGCCAAGAGCGGGCGCGGGCGTTATGCGCTGGCCGTGGATCGTCCGCTGGAGTTGGTCGCGGACTGATCCTTGGGTATCGTTGCCTCCCGGGCAGCCGAGCTGCGCCCACACTCAAGAAAACCGGGAAACCCCAACATGAAGAAGACGCTGATAAGCCTCGTGGTGCTGGCTGCGACGGGGGTGATCGCGGGCGCCGCCGTGCTTTACGCCGGCGCCATCAACATCGCGGCCGATGAGCCACATCATCCGCTGACCTATCGCCTGCTGGAATTCGCCCGCGAGCGCTCCATCGCGGTACGCGCCAGCGAGCTCAAACCGCCCGGCGATCTGGCGGACCCGGAGCGGGTCCGGCGGGGCTCGGGCAATTACGACGCGATGTGCGTGGGATGCCACCTGTCCCCGGGCGTGGAAGACTCCGAGATCCGCAAGGGGCTTTATCCCGTGCCGCCCAGGCTGGCGGACAAGCCGGCCGCCGTGCTTGACCCGCAGTTCGCCCAGGCGCGCCAGTTCTGGATCATCAAGCACGGCATCAAGGCGTCCGGCATGCCGGCCTGGTCGAAGGGCGGAATGGAGGACGAAGCGATCTGGGATCTGGTCGCCTTTGTGCAGAAGCTGCCCGGGCTGACAGCCGCCGACTACCGGGCGCTGGTTGCCACCAGCGAGGGGCACAGCCATGGCGGGCTCGATGGGCATCACGACGGGCATGGGCATGATGAAGACGATCATGACCACGACGATGAAGATCACCACGACGATGAGCAGCCGGTGGTGCCGTCCGGCGAGCAGAAGGGGCATACCCATCCGCCCGGCTTCAAGCACCGGCACTGAGGATGAGTCAGGATTACCGAAATGTAATCCTGGGGACAGCTTCCCGTTGGGGAGCGTTCGTGACAATGAACCATCCCAATTCAAAGGATGGACCATGAAAAAGCAGGCACTGATCCTGGCTTCGGCGCTGGGCCTGATGGCAGGCTCGGCGCTGGCCGCGGCGCAGGTCGATGTGTACAAGAGCCCGTATTGCGGGTGTTGCGGCAAATGGGTCGAACACCTGCGGGCCCAGGGCTTCGACGTGAAGACACACGATGTGGCGGACGTTCCGGGGCAGCGCCGCAAACTCGGCATGCCCGAGGCCTACGGCTCCTGCCATACGGCCAAGGTCGGCAACTACCTCATCGAGGGGCATGTCCCGGCGGCCGATGTCCAGCGCCTGCTCAGGGAGAAGCCCAGGGCGATTGGTTTGGCGGTGCCTTCCATGCCGCCGGGCTCGCCGGGTATGGAAAGCGCCAGGCCAGTGCCGTACGAGACGCTGCTCGTCAACGCGGATGGATCGAGCCGCGTGTTTGCCCGTCACTGAGCGCATTGGAGGCCTGGCCGGACGCTTGACTGCGGCCAGGGGGGTGATTTCTTAAATATTCATTCAGCGTTTCTTAAAAGATTCGTAAGCACCTCCTTACCCGATTTTCAGGGCTGCAATGCAGACCTAGACTGACTCCATCGAACAACGACGGGAGACGTCATGGCAGCCCAAACCCCCGATCCGCGCCAGCTTCTCGAGCAGATGCTGCTGGTGCGGGCCTACGAAGAAGCGATTGTTGCCGGCAGCGAGGCTGGCAAGGTTCCTGGCACCTGTACCTCGGTTGGCCAGGAGGCCGCTGCGGTCGGTGTCGTGAATGCGCTGGCGCCGGAAGACCTGATCCTCACCAACCACCGTAGCTCGGGCCACCTGCTGGCCCGGGGCGCCGACCCTGGCCGCATGCTGGCCGAGGTGATGGGGCGCAGCGGCGGCTATTGCGGCGGCCACAGCGGCTCGCTGCATATCTCGGTGAAGGAACTGGGCGTGGTGCTCACTTCCACCATCGTCGGCGCGGAATTGTCCCTGGCGCCCGGCGTCGCGCTGTCCCAGAAGATGCTCGGCCGGCCCGGCATCGTGGCCTGCTTCTTCGGTGATGGCGCCGCCTGCGAGGGCAGCTTCCACGAATCCATCAACCTGGCGGCCCTGTGGAACCTGCCGGTGCTCTACATCTGCGAGAACAACCACTGGCAGGCCTTCGTGCACCGCCGCGAGGCGATGTGCCGCGACCATGTGTCGGAGTGGGGCGCGTCCTACGGCATTCCGTCCCGCACCGTCGATGGCAATGATGTGACGGCGGTGCTGGCCGCCGCGCAGGAAGCGGCGGCCCAGGTGCGCGAGAGCGGTCGGCCCTACCTGCTGGAAACCTACACTTACCGCACCCGTGGCCACTTCGAGCCGGACGATCAGGCCTACGTGGACCCGGCCGAGCGGGAAGCGTGGGTGGCCCGCGACCCGACCAAGCTGTGCCGCGAACGGCTGATTGCCGAAGGTAGCATCAGCGCTATCGAGGCCGACAGGCTGGCAGACAAGGTGGCGACCCGCATCGCCGCCGCCCAGGCTTTTGCCGACGCGTCGCCTTTTCCTTCGACCGACGCGCTGACCCGCTTCGTCTACGCCTGAGGAATGTCCATGACTACCCTGACTCTCTACGATGCCGTCGGTGCAGCCCTCACCGAGGAAATGCGCCGCGACCAGACCGTCATCGCCTTCGGCGAAGGCATCGCCACCAAGCGCCACGACCTGGTGCAGGAGTTCGGCGCCCTGCGGGTGCGCAACACGCCGCTGGCCGAAGGCATCATCGCCGGCACCGCGGTGGGGGCTGCTGGCACCGGCCTGCGCCCGGTCATCGACCTGCTGTTCGCGCCTTTCATGTGCTACGCGATGGACGAGATTGTGAATAGCGCCGGCAAGCTGCGCTTCATGTCCGGCGGACAGTTCTCCTTCCCCCTCGTTGCACTGGCGCAGACTGGCGCTGGCTGGGCCGTGGGCGCCCAGCATAACCACAACGTGGAAGCCTGGTTCGTGCACAGCCCCGGCCTTAAGGTGGTGATGCCGAGCAACCCGGCCGACGCCAAGGGTTTGCTGAAGGCGGCCATCCGTGACGACAACCCGGTGATGTTCTTCCTCGATATCGGCCTGCTCTACGTGCCCGGCGAGGTGCCGGCCGGTGACGTGATCGTTCCGCTCGGCAAGGCCGCGGTGGCCCGCGAGGGCACGGACGTGAGCCTGGTGTCCTACGGCAAGACGGTGCTCCACTGCCTGCAGGCCGCCGAGGCGCTGGCGGGGCAGGGCATCTCGGCGGAGGTCATCGACCTGCGCAGCCTCAAGCCGCTGGACGAAGAGGCGATCCTGGCCTCGGTCCGCAAGACTGGCCGGCTCGTCGTCGTGCATGAAGCCAACAAGCTGTGCGGCGTTGGTGCGGAGATTGCCGCGCTGGTTGCAGAGCGGGCGTTTGACGCGTTGAAGGCGCCGATCGTGCGCCTCGGCGGCCCCGACGCCCCGGTGGCGTCCAGCTACCCGCTCGAACAGGCCTTTGTGCCCCAGGCGGAGGCCATCGCCGCTGCGGCTGTCCGCCTGTGCGCGCGACAGCGGGCCTGATTTAAATCATCGATAAGGAGTAGAACCATGTTCCCCACCCCCAAGAAAGCCGCCTTCGGCATACTGGCCTGCAGCATTTTCGTTCCCGCCGCCTTTGCAGGCGGCAGTAACCCGGCGCTCATCAAGCGTGGTGCCGAACTGGTCGCCGTCGCTGGCTGTGGTGACTGCCACACCCCGTTCAAGATGGGCGCCCACGGCCCGGAAAAGGATGTCGCCCGCGGCCTGTCGGGCCACCCGGAGGACCTGGCCTTGCCGCCGCCGCCTCAGCTGGCGGCCGCGTGGAACTGGGCCGGCTCAGCCTCGATGACGGCCTTCGTCGGCCCGTGGGGCATCACTTATTCGCCCAACCTGACGCCTGACAAGGAGACCGGCCTGGGTGCCGTCTCCGAGAAGGCCTTCGTCAACAGCCTGCGCACCGGCCAGCATCTGGATGGCAAGCGCCCGATCCTGCCGCCGATGCCCTGGCAGGCCTTGAGCAAGCTGTCCGACAAGGACCTGAAGGCGATCTACGCCTACCTGCAGGCCCAGCCGGCGGTGCGCAACAAGGTACCGGCCTACCAGCCGCCAGCGGGGGCACTGACCAAGGCCGAATGAGTTGCGTACGCCTCCTCGAAGCGCTTGGCCGCCCCTAGCGGGCGGCTTTTTTTATCAGGTGGCGACGCAGACTGGGCCGACTTCCTCCTTGCGCGGCAGGTCGGCCCCGCGGCGTGAGCAGGTCAGCGCAGCGGCCCGCGCTGCGTAGCCGAGCATCGCAGCGATGTCGTCGGCACCGAGGGTTTCCAGCGCATCGGGCGACAGGCGACCGCCGTCGGCGAGCCAGGTCAGCATCGCGGCTTGGAAGGTGTCGCCGGCGCCGACGGTGTCCTGCAGGTCCACCGGCACGCCGGGCACCTGGACGCTGGCGCGGGCGGTCCAGGCGATGGCGCCGTCGGCACCGCGGGTCACCACTACCAGCCGGGCACCTCGGGCCAGCATGCGGCGGGCGAAATCCTCGGGCGGCAGATCGTCGTAGAGCAGGCGCACGTCCTCGTCGCTGATCTTGATCAGGTGGGCGAGGGTGGACAGGGTGTCCACGCGGGCGTGCCAGCGGGCCAGGGACGGCTCGACATTGAGGCGCACGTTGGGGTCGTAGGCGATCAGGCGCTGGCCGCATTCGCGCCGGACCAGGGTTTCCAGCGCGCCGGCGGTGGGCTCGACGACGGTCGCGTAGGAGCCCAGGTGGATCGCGCGGATCGCCGGATCGAGGACCGGCAGCGCGGCGATGTCGAGGCGCCGGTCGGCCGCGCCATCGCCGTAGAAAGCGTAGGCCGGCACGCCCTGGTCGTCGAGGCCGACCAGGCCGAGGGTGGTGGGCGCCGCCAGGCGCTGCACGGTGGAAGTCTCAACACCTTCCGAACGCAGCTTGGCGACGAGGCGCTCACCGAGCATGTCGCGGGAGATGCCGGCCAGGAAGGATACCGGCTGGCCGAGGCGGGCCAAGCCGATGGCCACGTTGAAGGGCGAGCCGCCGGGATGGGCTTCCAGCTTGAGCACATCGGAGCTGGCGGCAGCATTGCCGTTGATGAAGACGTCGAAGAGGGCTTCGCCGCAGACGAGGAACATGGTGGCACTCCGGACTGGGCGGCGCGGCCCTCGAAGGGTGCCGCGCCGGCATTGGACGGGACGGACGGTTCTCAGCGCGGGGACGACCAGCCCTTGTAGGCGGCGATGTTGGCGCGGGTGACCAGCGTGGACGGCATCAGCACCATCGGGCTGGCCGGGCGCTTGCCGTTGACGATGTCCTGGGCGATATCCACCGCCTTCTGGGCCATGGCCCACGGGTCCTGGCTGGCGGAGGCCTCCACCTGGGTGTTGCCCTTGAGGGCGCCCTCGATGTCGGGCGCGCCGTCCACCGAAGTGATCACCAAGTTGTTGCGCTTGAACTGGCGGGCCGCCAGGTCGGTGCCGATGGCCTGCGGGTCGTTGATGGTGAACACCGCGTCGATCTTCGGGAAGCGGGTCAGGTGGCCCTGCATCACGTTCATGCCGCCTTCGCGGGAGCCCTTGCCGTCCTGGTCGTCGGACAGCACTTTGATGCCGGCCGTCTTGGTCAGCACGCCCTTGCAGCCGTTCACCCGGTCCACCACGGCGGACACCTGCGGCCCGTTCTGGATGATCACGTTGCCCTTGCCGCCGAGCTTCTGGACGATGTATTCGCAGGCGATGCGGCCCGCCTGCACGTTGTCGGTCTGCACCGTGGCGTCGGCCCCGGCGGCAGCCACATCCACCGCCACCACCACGATGCCGGCCTTCTGGGCCTTCTTCACCGCCGGCTCGATGGCCTTCGGGTCGGCGGCATTGAGCAGGATCATGTCCACGCCGGCGGCGATGAAGTTGTCGATCTGCGTGAATTGCTTGTTGAGGTCGTAGTCGGCCGACAGAGTGGTGACCTTGGCATTGGGGTTGAGCTGCTTGGCGCGCGCTTCGGCGCCCTTCGCGATGGTCACGAAGAAGGGGTTGCCGAGGGAGCCGAGGGTGATCCCCACCGACTTGATCTCCTTGGCGGCGGCGCTGCCGGCGGCGAGGGCGAGGATCAGCGCGGTAGCGAGGGTCTTGGACTTGAACATGATGCGTGTCTCCGTGCCGGCTTTGTCGAAAATCCCCGCGCGGTGCCGGCATCCCGGCGGGGCGAAACGTGATGTGTATTTGGAGGGATCGTTGGGGTGAAGGCCGTCGCGAGCAGGCCCGAGGTCGCGACGAGGACCGGAGCTGTACTGGAGTACAGCGAGGACCGGAATCGCGAGATCGGGACGCGCAGTAGGCCTGCAGCCCGACGATCAAGTGCGGGCGCCGGACTGGCGATAGCGATCGAGGGCGACGGCGCCGATGATCACCAGGCCTTTCACGATGTACTGCCAGATGTCGGACACGCCGAGCAGCACCAGGCCGTTCGAGAGGACCGCGATGATCAGCGCGCCGATCAGCGTGCCGACGATGGAGCCGACGCCGCCGACGAAGCTGGTGCCGCCGAGGATCACCGCGGCGATGGCGTCGAGCTCGTAGGATTGGCCGAGCTGCAGGCCGTTGGCGGCGAACAGGCGGGCCGAGGTCATCACCGCGCCGAGGCCGGACAGCAGGCCGGACATGGCATACACGAAGAGCAGCACCTTCCACACCTTGATGCCGGACAGGCGCGCTGCTTCCGGATTGCCGCCGACCGAGTAGATCTGCACGCCCAGCACGGTGCGGCGCAGGATGAACCAGGACAGCAGCACCACCGCGGCGGCGATGATCACCAGCCAGGGCACACCGAGCACCGCGCCATTGCCGATGAAGGCGAAGGGCAGGTCGGGGTTGAAGATGGTCTTGTCGTCGCCGAGAAGGCGGGCCACGCCGCGCACCGCGGTCAGCGCGCCGAGGGTGACGATGAAGGGCGGCAGCCGCACGAAGGCGATCAGGCTGCCGTTCACCAGCCCGCAGGCGAGGCCGGCCAGCAGGCCCGCCGCCACGCCGAGCATGCCGGCGCCGGGGATGTTGGACGCAAGCATGGTGACCACCGCGGCGGCGGCGAGGATGGAGCCGACCGACAGGTCGATGCCGCCAGTTAGGATCACGAAGGTCATGCCGGCGGCGAGGACCACGTTGATGGACGCCTGCTGGGCCACGATGGAGGCGTTCTGCAGGCTGAAAAAGCCATCGGCCAGGGTGCCGAAGCCGATGCACAGCAGGATCAGCACGGGCAGCATGCCGACGCTGCGCATCAGCTGGCGCAGGCGTTCCGTGGCGGACGGGGCCGGGGTTTGCGGGAGGTTGGCGACGACGCCGCTGACTTGGGTGCTCATGGATGTCTCCTCGGTCGAGGTGGATCTGTTGTGGTGTTTTTTTGGGGCTCAGGCGGCGGCCAGCAGGGTCTGGCGGGCGCCGGTGGCGTATTCGATGATGGTGGCCTGCTCGATGGGCTCGCCGGAGTGGCCGCCCAGTTCGGCGACCAGCTCGCCTTCGCGCATCACCAGCACCCGGTCGGCGGTGCCGACGATCTCGGGCAGTTCGCTGGAGATGACGACGATGGCCACGCCGCTCTGGGCAAGCTCGTTGATGATCCGGTAGATCTCCGACTTGGCGCCGATGTCCACGCCGCGGGTCGGTTCGTCGAGGATCAGCACGCGGGGCTTGATCTCCAGCAGGCGCGACAGCAGCACCTTCTGCTGGTTGCCGCCGGACAGGGCGCCGACGTTGCGGCGTGCGTCGCCGACGCGGATGCCCAGCGAGGCGATGGCGGCGGCCGCGCGGGCCTTGCCGCGGGCCCGGTCGAGCAGGCCGCCGGGGTGGGCGTCGAGGCTGCAGGCGCACACGTTGATGTTGTCGCGCACGCTCATGTCGAGGAACAGGCCCTGGGCCTTGCGGTCCTCGGTGAGGTACACCAGGCCGGCGCGGATCGCGTCGAGGGGCGTACGGACGTCCACCGGCACGCCGTCGATGTGGATCTCGCCGCTGCTGCGCTGATCGGCGCCGAACACCATGCGAGCCAGCTCGGTGCGGCCGGCGCCGACCAGCCCGGCGATGCCGAGCACCTCGCCGGCATGCACGTCGAAGCTGCAGTCGCGCACGCGCTTGCCGTCGCCGATGTGGCGGGCCGCCAGCACCACGCGGCCGGGGTCGTAGGCAGCGTGTTCCTTGGTGTAGAAGCCGGACAGGTCGCGGCCGACCATCATCTGCACCAGGCTCTCGGCGGACAGGGCCGCGCGTTCCAGCGTGCCGACGTAAGTGCCGTCGCGCAGTACCGAGACCCGGTCGGACAGGTCGTAGATCTCCGACATGCGGTGGCTGATGTAGATGATCGCCAGGCCGTCGGCGCGCAGCTGGCGGATCAGCGCGAACAGGCGGTCGGTCTCCCGCGAGGACAGCGGCGTGGTCGGCTCGTCCATGACCAGGATGCGTGCCTCGGCGTGCAGGGCGCGGGCGATCTCCACAAGCTGGCGTTCGGCGATGGACAGGCTGGCCACTTCGGTGGCGGGCCCGAAGCTGGCGCCGAGGCGACGCAGGATGCCGGCGCAGGCGGCCTGCATCGCCTTGCGGTCCACCAGCCCGTGGCGGCGCAGCTCACGACCCAGGTAGATGTTCTCGGCAACGCTGAGATTGGGGCACAGGCTCAGCTCCTGGTAGATCACCGCGATGCCGAGGGCCTTGGCGGAGAGCGGGCCTTCGATGCTCACGGCCTTGCCATCGACCCGGATCTCGGCGCCCGCATCGGGCACGTAGGCACCGGACAGGATCTTCATCAGCGTGGACTTGCCGGCGCCGTTCTCGCCCATCAGCGAGTGGATCTCACCGGCGCGGATCGACAACTGCACGTCCTTGAGGGCCTTGACCCCGGGGAAGGTCTTCGAGATATGCCGCATCTCGAGGATGGGGCGGGCGTCATTGCTCATGGTGCATCTCCTCCGAACGGTGGGCGTCCCGGCGCAGGATTTCGGTGCGCGGGGAGAAGTTGAAGAACAGGGGCAGGCTGGCGGCGCCTATGGCGCCGGCGTCGGAGCCGAAACTGCCGCGCACCAGCTCGGGCACGCCGCGGGCTTCCGGCGCGTTGGCGGCGAGGGCGCGGCGCAGGCGCTGGATCAGCGCGTCCACCAGGCCGGCGTCGATGTCGGCATCCACCACGACGGCGGGCAGGTCGAGCAGGCACAGGCTGGCGCGCAGCACCGGCGCCAGCGCATCGACACAGTCGTCCAGCCATTCCTCGACGGCGGGGTGGCGCTGCCGCACGCACTCGGCCAGATCGTCGAGGGATTCGGCGGCGGCGCCCCAGTGGCGCAGGTGGCGGGCCAGCGCATGCAGCGAGGCGCGGGACAGCAGTAGGTCCCAGGCGCCGGCGGGACGCGGGCTGGAGGCCAGGCGACCGGCTGGCACGGGCATCACCGCGATGTCGCCTGCGTTGCCCTGGGTGCCGCGCAGGCAGTCGCCATCCAGCGCAATGCCGCAGCCGATGACCGGGCCGAGGAAGATGTACAAAAAGTCGTCGCGGTCCTGGCCGCAGCCATGGAACAGCTCGGCGATGGCGGCGGCGTTGCCGTCGTTTTCGCTGAAGACCGGCAGGCCGCTGGCTTCGCCGAGTTCGTAGGCGAAGTCGTAGTCGTCCCAGTCGTGGAAGTGGGCCTCGGCCATGTCCAGCTCGCGCAGCCAGGCGCCCAGGTTGTAGGGTTGGGCGACGCCGATGCCGGTGAGGCGGCGCCGTTCGCTGTCACCGAGGGTGGCGAGCACGGCGTCCACGTCGGCGGCGACGATGGCCAGCGCTTCCTGCGGCGGCGGCAGCACCCGGTGATGGACGCGGCGGGCCAGGATGTGGCCGCCGAAGTCGAGCAGGGCGGTCTCGATGCTGTCCCGGTCGAGGCGCACGCCGATGGCGAATGCGCCCTTCGGATTGAGGCGGATCAGGGAGGCAGGCTGGCCGCGCTGGCCTTCCGCCCGGCGGCCGGTGAATTCAATGAGGCCGGCTTCTTCAAGGGCCTGGATGATGGTGCCGACTGCTGTGTTGGTGAGGCCGGTGGCGCGGGCCAGGTCGGCCTTGGAGGCCTGGCCGCCGCGGCGCAGGGCCTGCAGCAGCAGGCGTTCGTTGTAGCGCCGCAGGCGGATCGAGTTGCGGCCGCGGCCGGCGCGGGGGTTGTGCATGGTGGTCTCCTCGTCCCGCTGTTTGTTAAATCAGGCTGGTTTAATTAATCGGCCGGAGGTGGCGTGAGGCCCCGTGGGCTTCAAGGCCGCGCAGCCCCCGTTGGGCTGCGCGGCGGTTGGATCAGGGCGCCGTGGCGACGTAGCCCGGCGCGTCGCGCTCCAGCGCACGGGCCGCACCGGCGAGGCCGGGGTAAGGCGCGCGGATCACATAGGTGGGGATGCGCGCCAGGTAGTCGCTGAAGCGCCCCTTCTGCTCGAAGCGGGCACGGAAGGGCGAATTGGCGAAGTAGCTGCCGAGCTTGGGGACGATGCCGCCGCCGATGTACACCCCGCCGCGGGCGCCGAGCACCAGGGCCAGGTTGGCGGCGACGGTGCCGAGCATGGCGCAGAAGATTTCCAGGCTCTCGGCGCAGTAGGCGCAGCTGCCGTCGAGGCCGCGGGTGCTGATGGCGGCGGCGCTGAGCGCTTCGGTTGCCACGCCGTGGCGGCGCGTCACCGCCTCGTAGAGTGCTTCGAGGCCGGGGCCGGACAGCACGCGCTCGGCCGACACATGCGGGAAACGCTGCCCGAGCAGGGCCACGATCTCGGCCTCGCGGCTGTCGCTGGCGGCCAGCGTGACGTGGCCGCCCTCGCCGTTGAGGGGGATGAAATCGTCGCCACAGGGCACCAGTCCGGAGATACCCAGGCCGGTGCCGGCACCGATCAAGGCGCGCGGGGCGTGGAGGTCCGGTGTGCCGTCGCCGATCTGCTCCAGCTCGTCCGCCGCCAGCGTCGGCAGGGCCAGGGCCAGCACGGTGAAGTCGTTGAGCACGCGCAGCTGCAGCAAGTCGAGGGCGGCGCGCAGGGCTGCGATGGAGAAGGACCAATGGTGGTTGGTCATGCGCACCTCGTCACCGGTCACCGGGTTGGCGATGCCGATGGCGGCGCGCCGCAGGCGGGCCACGCCGACCTGCGCCATGTAGTGGCGGATCGCGGCGGCGGGCGTGTCGTAATCTGCGCAGGGCAGGGTCAGCACGTCGCTGAACGGGGCGCCGGGGGTGCGCACCAGCGCGAAGCGGGCGTTGGTGCCGCCGATGTCGCCGATCAGGTCGGGAGCGGGAGTCGTCATGGTGTCGGGCTCCGGGGCTTACAGTTCTTCGTGCCAGTTGAAGCCGTCGCGGCCGAGCAGGGCGCTCGCTGCGGCCGGGCCCCAGGTGCCGGCGGTGTAGGGTTTGGGCGCTTCGCCGCCGTCGCGCCAGGCGTCCATGATCGGTTCGACCCACGACCAAGCGGCTTCCTGCTCGTCGCGGCGCACGAACAGGGTCAGGTTGCCGCGCATCACGTCCATCAGCAGGCGCTCGTAGGCTTCCAGCCGGCGGGTGCGGAAGGTCTCGGCGAAATCCAGGTTGAGGTGCACCGGACGCAGCTGGATCACGTCGCCGGGCTGCTTGGCGAAGAGGTGCAGTTGCACGGTCTCCTCGGGCTGCATCTGGATCACCATCCGGTTGGTGTGGGCGGTGTCGGCCGGGGCGCCGAAGATCGAGTGGGGGACGGCGCGGAAGTTGATGACGATCTCGGCCACCTTCTCCTGCATGCGCTTGCCGGTACGCAGGTAGAAGGGCACGCCGGCCCAGCGCCAGGTGTCCACCTCGGCCTTGATGGCGACGAAGGTTTCGGTACGGCTGTCCGGCGGAATGCCCTGTTCCTGCAGGTAGCCGGGCACCGGCTGGCCGCCGCTTGCGCCGGCGCGGTACTGGCCGCGCACGGTGCGGGTGGACACGGCCGGGCCGCTGATCGGGCGCAGCGCGCGCAGGATCTTCAGTTTCTCGTCGCGCACCGCGTCGGCGGCGATGGAGGCGGGCGGTTCCATGGCGACGATGCACAAGAGCTGCAGCAGGTGGTTCTGCACCATGTCGCGCATCGCGCCGGCCTTGTCGTAGAAGTCGCCGCGGGATTCCACGCCAAGCTGCTCGGCGACGGTGATCTGCACGTCGCGCACCCATTCGCGCCGCCACAGGGGCTCGAACAGCGCGTTGCCGAAGCGCAGGGCCAGCAGGTTCTGCACCGGCTCCTTACCCAGGTAGTGGTCGATGCGGTAGATCTGGTCTTCACCGAAATAGCGGCCCACCTCGTCGTTGATCTGGCGGGACGAGGCGAGGTCGTGGCCGAGGGGCTTCTCCAGCACCACCCGGCTGCGGCCGTGGATCAGCCCGGCACCGGCCAGGTTGCGGCAGGTGGCGGCAAACAGGCTCGGTGAGGTGGATAGGTAGTACACCCGCTCGCGGGATGCCGCTTCGCCGAGGCGCTCGGCAAGAGCGGCGTAGCTGGCCGGCTCGAGGGCGTCGATGGCCAGGTAATCGATCCGCTCGCAGAAGCGGGCCCATTCCGCCGTGTCGAAATCTGCGCCTAGATACTGCTCGCAGTTGCGCGTGGCGATCTCCACGTAAGCCGGCGTGTCGAGCGTTTCCCGCGCCACCGCGACGAGCCGCGCGCCGACGGGCAGCAGGCCGTCCTTCTGCAGGTGATAGAGCGCCGGCAGCAGCTTGCGCATCACCAGGTCGCCGGTGCCGCCAAACAGCACCAGGTCGAGTTCCTTGATATCCCGCATCTCCGTTCCTTCATGTGCGTGCGATGCATGAGAGCGTCGCGTTGTTTTATCTAGTATGTAGTAAAAGTACGGAAAAGCAAGAATATTTTATTTGTAGATAAATTAGTGAGTTCATTTTTGTAGTCGCGAACAGGCTTTGCGGTGAGATCTTTTCTGCTGCGCATCTGTGTAAGGGCGCTTTAATACTGGGGATTCAATATGTAATGGCGGGTTGTGCAAAGATTTTGTTTAATCTCGCTTGTGTTTTGTTTGTAGCTTAACTACACTCGAATCCAGTTAAACAAAACTACATTCACTTCACGGGTGATCGGAAAAGAGGGGTTCCGGCCGTTGGCCTGAAGTTGGGGCAGCCCGCGGTGGATGTAATGGTCGGCTTTGAAAACCAAGTGAGAAAACTGGAGGAGACATGAAGCAGAAAATGATCAACCCGTCCCTGCTGGCAGCCAGCGTGCTGGCGGCCCTCAGCGGCAGCGCGATGGCGGACGGTTCGGTACCGATCGATTTCAACGGCTACTTCCGCGCCGGCACGGGTGGAACGTCGAAGGGCGGGCAGCAGACCTGCTTCAAGCTGGCCGGTGCCGCATCCAAGTACCGTCTCGGCAACGAATGCGAGACCTACGGCGAGCTGGCGCTGGGTGCCCAGCTCTACAAGATGCCGAACAGCGAGACGACCTTCCGCGTGCATACCCGCCTGGCGATCAATGCGCCGCAGGACCTGGACTCAGGCAGCACGACCACCAGCTGGGCGGAAGCCTGGGCCGAGGCCGACAAGATCGGCAGCGGTGCCTTCGCCAACGCCCGCCTGTGGGCCGGCAAGCGCTTCTACCAGCGTAACGATGTACACATCACCGACTTCTATTTCTGGAACAACAGCGGCAACGGCGGCGGCATCGAGAACGTCGATGTGGGCGTCGGCAAGCTGAGCTACGCTTACCGGCGCAATAGCGGCGCGGTGAAGACCGGCTCGAAGACCGAGTTCTACCTCGACCCGAACGACGGTCTCACCAAGACCCGCCTGGTTGACGTGAACAGCACCTCGGCGATCAGCGGCCACGACTTCCGCCTCGGCGGCATCCCGGTCAATCCGGGCGGTGAGCTGACCATCGGCGTCGACTTCCGCTTCGCCGACAACTCCGACGCTGCCAAGGCCGCCGGCATCAGCAACGCCAACGGCCAGCTCTACAACCTGATGCACACCCAGAACAACGTGCTCGGCGGCTTCAACCGGATCGCGCTGCAGTACGGCCGTGGCGTGGTTGCCAACCTGTCGCCGGGCGCGCCGGCCTTCGGCGCGAGCAGCAGCGACAAGGCCTGGCGCGTCGTCGAGCAGCTGATGGTGCAGCCGGAAGGCACCAACTGGACCGGCATGGGCACCTTTGTCTACGAAGACCAGATCGGCAAGCAGAAGTGGATTTCCTACGGCGCCCGTCCCCAGTACCACTTCAACGACAAGTGGAGCCTGGCGGTGGATTTCGGCCACGACGAAGTGAAGCCGGACGGCGGCGACCGCCGCACGCTGAACAAGATCACCATCGCACCGCAGATCTCGGCGGGGCGCCAGTTTTTCTCCCGCCCTGCGTTGCGGGCTTTTTACACCTACGCCAAGTGGAACGACGCCGCCCAGGCCGCTGCGCCGGCCGGGGATACGCTGTCGGCGACGGGTGTGTTCGGTTCTTCCACCAACGGCAGCACCTTCGGCATCCAGGCCGAAGCCTGGTGGTGATCGGGTCCGGCTCGCCGGGGGTGGCGCGGAGGGTGTCTTCCCCTCTCCCTAGTGCGCCCTCCGTGTTATCCCCGGCAGATCCGGACACCGTTTTGTGATGTGATCGCGAAAATCCCGGCAGGCTCAGCGACCGCTTGTCGCCACGGCCCGCCGGGCCATACTCAAGAATGAATCTGCTTCCTCAGGAGGAAGAGCGATGAAGACCCTGATCAAGACCCTGCACGCCGCGCTGATGACCACCTCCCTGCTGGCCGCGGCCGGCGCCCAGGCCGCCGATGTGGAAGTGCTGCACTGGTGGACCGCCGGCGGCGAGGCCCGCTCGGTGGCCGAACTGAAGAAGATGCTCGAGGCCAAGGGCCACAAGTGGAAGGACTTCGCGGTGGCCGGCGGCGGTGGCGAGAACGCGATGACCGTGCTGAAGTCCCGCGTGGTTTCCGGCAACCCGCCGACCGCGGCGCAGATCAAGGGGCCGAGCATCCAGGAGTGGGGCGCAGAAGGCGTGCTGGCCAACATGAACGATGTGGCCAAGGCCGGTAACTGGGATGGCCTGCTGCCGCCCGTCGTGGCCAACGTGATGAAGTACAAGGGCAATTACGTGGCGGTGCCGGTGAATGTACACCGCGTGAACTGGATGTGGGCCAACCCGGAAGTCTTCAAGAAGGCCGGGGTGGCGATTCCCAAGACTTGGGACGAATTTCCTGCTGCCGCCGAAAAGCTGCAGAAGGCCGGCTTCATCCCGGTGGCCCACGGCGGCCAGCCCTGGCAGGACTTCACGGTGTTCGAATCGGTGGTGATGGGCGTTGGCGGTCCGGCCTTCTACAAGAAGGCGCTGGTGGACCTGGACCAGGCCTCGCTGAAGGGCCCGACGATGATCAAGGCGCTGGAAACCCTGCAGATGGTGCGCAAGTACATCGACAAGGACGCCGCCAACCGGGACTGGAACCTGGCCACCGCGATGGTCATCAACGGCAAGGCGGCGATGCAGTTCATGGGTGACTGGGCCAAGGGCGAGTTCAGCGCCGCCGGCAAGAAGCCCGGCAAGGACTACGTGTGCCTGCCGGCGCCGGGCTCCGCCAACGCCTTCACCTTCAACATCGACAGTCTGGTGATGTTCACGCAGAAGTCGGCCGACGCGAAGAAGGGCCAGCAGGACCTCGCCACCGCGGTGATGAGCCCCGAGTTCCAGGAAGTCTTCAACCTCAACAAGGGTTCGATCCCGGCCCGCCAGGGCATGGACCTCGCCAAGTTCGACGACTGTGCCAAGCAGTCCGCCGCCGACTTCACCGCCAGCGCCAAGAGCGGCGGGCTGGTGCCCAGCATCGCCCACCAGATGGCGGTGCCGGCAGCGACCGCCGGGGCGATCCAGGACGTGGTGACCCAGTTCTTCAACAGCCACACGATGACGCCCAAGGCCGCCGCCGACAAGCTGGCCCTGGCCGCGAAGGTCCGGTAACAGCGCAGCAAGAACGGCCCGGCCACGAACGAGCCGGGCCCGTGATAACAGATCCCGCCGCGGCAGCGCCGCGGACGGGGTGGAGGACGACAAATGAACGCGACGGTGCTTTCTTCAACCACCGCTCCGGCGGCCCGGCCTGCCCGGCGCTGCCGATGGTGCGACACCCTGGATGCGTGGCTGCCGAAGCTGGTGGTGGCGCCTACCTTCGTGTGCTCCCTGGTCTTCGTGTATGGCTACATCCTGTGGACCGCGGTGCTCTCCCTGACCCCCTCGCGCCTGCTGCCGAACTACGAGTTTGCCGGCCTGGCCCAGTACGAGGCCCTGTTC
Source organism: Zoogloea sp. (assembly GCF_041914405.1). NCBI lineage: Bacteria > Pseudomonadati > Pseudomonadota > Betaproteobacteria > Rhodocyclales > Zoogloeaceae > Zoogloea > Zoogloea sp. Next base: position 41,091 of record NZ_JAYSDK010000034.1, on the reverse strand, counting down.
GACAACGAGCGTTGGTGGCAGGCCCTGTCCAACCTGGCCGTGTTCGGCGGCGGCTTCATCGTCATCTGCCTGGCCGTCGGCCTGCTGCTGGCAGTGCTGCTGGACCAGAAGATCCGCGCCGAGGGCTTCATCCGCTCGATTTACCTGTACCCGATGGCGCTGTCCTTCATCGTTACTGGTACGGCCTGGAAGTGGATCCTCAACCCGGAGTTCGGCATCGAGAAGCTGGTGCACGACTGGGGCTTCACGAACTTCACCTTCGACTGGCTGATCGATCCGGAATGGTCCATCTACACCGTGATCGTCGCCGCCGTGTGGCAGTCGTCGGGCTTCGTGATGGCGCTGTTCCTGGCCGGCCTGCGCGGCATCGACGACTCGATCATCAAGGCGGCCCAGGTGGACGGCGCCTCGATGCCGACGATCTACCGCCGCATCATCATCCCGAGCCTGCGCCCGGTGTTCTTCTCCAGCTTCATGATCCTGGCCCATATCGCGGTTAAGAGCTTCGACCTGGTGATGGCCCTGACCAACGGCGGCCCGGGCTTCTCCAGCGACCTGCCGGCGACCTTCATGTACTCCTTCGCCTTCACGCGCAACCAGATCGGCCTCGGTGCCGCCAGCGCGATGATGATGCTGATGATCGTGGTGGCCGTCATCGTTCCCTTCATGTATTCGGAAATGCGGAGGTCCCGCCATGGCTGACATGTCTGTTGCTCACACCGCGGGCGCCTCTAAGCTTGGCCGCTTCATCATCTACGGGCTGCTGGCGCTGGTGTGCCTGTACTACCTGATGCCGCTGTTCGTGATGTTGTCCACCTCGCTGAAGAGCCTCGACGAGATTCGCGCCGGCAACCTGCTGTCGCTGCCCGGCGAGTTCCGCTCCGACGCCTGGGTGAAGGCCTGGGATTCGGCCTGCACCGGCGTGCAATGCGAAGGCCTCAAGGGCTTTTTCTGGAACTCGGTGTCCTTCGTTGTGCCGGCGGTGGTGATCTCGACGATGATCGGCGCCTTCAACGGCTACGCGCTGACCATGTACCGCTTCCGCGGCAGCGACCTGGTGTTCGGCATGCTGATGATCGGCTGCTTCATCCCCTTCCAGGTGGTGCTGCTGCCGATGGCCCAGACCCTCGGCGCGCTGGGCATTGCCAACTCGACCCTTGGCCTGGTCTTCGTGCATGTGGTGTATGGCGCGGCCTTCACGACGCTGTTCTTCCGCAACTACTACGTGACGATCCCGGATGAGCTGGTGAAGGCGGCCAAGATCGACGGCGCCGGTTTTCTGCGCATCTTCTTCAGCATCATCCTGCCGCTGTCGGTGCCGATCATCGTGGTCAGCGTGATCTGGCAATTCACCCAGGTGTGGAACGACTTCCTGTTCGGCGTGGTGTTCTCGTCCGGCGACCGCCAGCCGATCACCGTGGCGCTGAACAACCTGGTGAATACCTCCACCGGGGTCAAGGAATACAACGTGGACATGGCCGCCGCCATCATCGCGGCGCTGCCGACCCTGCTGGTGTACATCGTTGCCGGCAAGTACTTCGTGCGTGGCCTGACCGCCGGTGCGGTCAAGGGCTGACAAGACAAATACAGGAGTGAGACGAAAATGGGCGCTTTATCCATCCGCAACGTGCGCAAGTCCTATCACGGCAACGAGATCCTGAAGGGCATCGACCTCGAGATCGACAAGGGCGAGTTCCTGATCCTGGTCGGCCCGTCCGGCTGCGGCAAGTCGACGCTGTTGTCGATGATCGCCGGCCTGGACAGCGTGACCTCCGGCGAGATCCGCATCGGCGACCGGGTCGTCAACGACCTCAGCCCGAAGGACCGGGACATCGCGATGGTTTTCCAGTCCTACGCGCTGTATCCCAACATGACGGTGCGCGAGAACATCTCCTTCGGTCTGCAGATCCGCAAGGTGCCGGCCGCCGAACAGGCGCGCATCGTCGAGCGCGTCGCCAACACGCTGCAGATCGGCCATCTGCTCGACCGCAAGCCGTCCCAGCTGTCCGGCGGCCAGCGTCAGCGGGTGGCGATGGGCCGGGCGATCTCCCGCGAGCCGTCCCTGTTCCTGTTCGACGAGCCGCTGTCGAACCTGGACGCCAAGCTGCGCGTCGAGATGCGCACGGAGATCAAGCTGCTGCACCAGCGCATGGGCACCAGCATCGTCTATGTGACCCACGACCAGATCGAAGCGATGACCCTCGGCGACAAGATTGCCGTGATGAAGGCCGGCGAGGTGCAGCAGTTCGGCACGCCGCAGGAGATTTACGACAACCCGGCGAATCTCTTCGTGGCTGGCTTCATGGGCTCGCCGTCGATGAACTTCATTCCGGCAAAGGTGGAGGCGGTTGGTGGCGGCTACGGCGTGAAGCTGGAAAGCGGCCAGCGCACCCACGTCTTCCCGGTGCCGGGGGGCGACGGCAAGCTGAAGGCCTGGGAGGGCAGGGAAGTGCTGTTCGGCATCCGCCCGGAGCAGATCACCCACAAGAGCGAATCCCGCCTCGGCCTGCCGCAATTCCAGACCGCCGAGATGCCGATCCGCCTGACCGAGCCGACCGGCCCGGACACCATGGTGCTGGTGCCGATCAACGGCAAAGACGTGGTGTGCCGCGTTCATCCGGCCCATGCGGGCCAGCCGGGCGAGTCGATGGAGCTGATGTTCGACCTGTCCAAGTCGGTGTTCTTCGACCCGGCCAGCGAGCAGCGCATCGCCTGAGCCCCCGCCGGCCTTGCTTGGACTCAGGCAGGCGGCGGGGAATATCTCAAGCCCAGTTCGGCACTCAGCGCCTCGACCACCAGTTCGTGGTCGAGGCGCTGGGCCAGGCCCGATACCGCCACGAAACCAATGATGCCGGCGCCTTCCACGCAGAGTGGAAAGGCGCCGCCGTGGCTTGCATAGTCGGCCGCCGGCAGGCCGTAGCGGCTCGTCAGATCGCCCCCCTTCTGCTGCAAGCTCAGGCCGATGGCGTAGGAGCTGCGCAGGAAGCGCGTCACCACGTTGCCCTTGCGGCGGATCCAGTCGGCGTTGTCCGGTGTAGTGCCGGACTGCGCGGCGTGAAACAGCAGTTGTCCGCAACGGCGGATCTCGATGGCGATGGCCAGCCCGCGCTCCACAGCCATGTCGCGCAGGCGGGTACCAAGGCGCCACGCAATGTCTTCGTCGAAGCGGGTCAGGCGAAGGGCCGCTTCCTGGGCGGCAACGCGGGCAAGCTCTTCGTTCAGTTCCATGAGGCACGCTCCTGTTCAGTCAGTTCCAGGCCGGTGCGCTGGCCGCTTGAGGCGCTGCGCCGGGCGGCGTCGATGACGGCCATCACGGCCAGGGCTTCGTGGGCTGGCACCGGGTTGGGGGTGCCCTCCCGCAGTGCCGCGTGGATGGCGGTGTAGTAGGCCGGGTAATCGCCGCGCGGCAGCGGTGGCGTGCTGATCGAGCCGTCGGCGGCATATACCGTGGGCGCTTGTGGGTCGAGCCCCCAGTCGGGCGCGCCGGGGCGCAGGCCGGCCTTGAGCTGGTCTTCCTGGCAGTCCAGCCCGTATTTGACCCAGCTGCCCGCCGTGCCATGGGCGGCGAAGCGCGGCATGCCGCCAGCCACCAGCATCGAGGCGCGTAGCGTGACCTGCAGCTGGCCGTAGTCCAGGTCCACCTGCGCCCAGTCGTCCGTCTCGGCGCCGTCCCGCTGGATGGCGAAGCGCGCCGACACGCTGTCCGGCAGACCGAAGAGCTGCAGGGTCTGATCGACGAGGTGCGGACCCAGGTCGTACCACACGCCGCCGCCGGCCACAGCCTGCTCGCGCCAGCGGGCGCGCACTTCCGGGCGGAAGCGCTCGAAGCGGGATTCGAGCTGGGTCGGCCGGCCGAGACGGCCATCGGCGAGCAGTGCGCGCAGGGCCAGGAAGTCCGCGTCCCAGCGGCGGTTATGGAAGACGGACAGCAGCCGGCCATGCTGTTCAGCGAGGCGGATCAGCTCGCGGGCTTCGGCCAGCTCGACGGTGAAGGGCTTGTCCACGACCACATGCTTGCCGGCGGTGAGCGCCGCGGCAGCAAGCGGTGCGTGGGTGTCGTTGGGGCTGGCGATGACCACCAGCTCGATGTCCGGAGCGTGGATGGCGGCCAGTGGATCGGCCACGACGCGGGTGTCCGGCCAGTCGGCAGCGACGGCCTGGCCCTGGCTGGAGGCGATGCAGGCGAGGCGCAGGCCGGGCGTGGTGGCGATCAGCGGGGCGTGGAAGGTTTTGCCGGCATTGCCGTAGCCGATCAGTGCGACCGGAACGGCTTGGGCGGGTGTCGTCATTGGTTCGGCTCTCCGGTGGTGTCGAGGGCGGTCTGCGTGAGGCCGGCGGGTAAGCTGGCAGATGAGTCGGCTTTGAAGGGCTGGTCGCAGAACAGCCGCGTGAAATCGTCCAGCGGGGCGACCGCATGCGGTGCGAGGGTGTCGAACTTGAGGTGGTCGGTGGCCAGCCAGTGGGCGTCGCTGCAGGCCAGCATGGCGCGCTTGACCTCGGCGTCGCCGGCTTCGGTGGCGGTCAGCCCGTGGCGCGGGTGCAGCGCGCAGGCGCCGAGGATGGCCAGGTCGACGCGGTAGCGGCGCACGGTGTCTACCGTGGCCGGTCCGCGGAACAGGCGCTGGCGCGCGTCCCATTCGCCGCCGGCCAGCACCAGCGTGATCTCGGGTCGGGTGCTGAGCGCCTGCGCCACATCCAGCGAATGGGTAACGACCCGGTGCGGCCCGCGCAGCGCCCGCGCGACGGCCAGCAGCGTGGAGCCGGCATCGAGCATCAGGGATGCGCCGGGCGGAATCGCCTCGGCGACGGCGCGGCCGAGGGCCTCCTTCACTTCCGGCAGTACCGCATCGCGGGCTGTGCGGGGCAAGGCGTGCATGTCTGCCAGCACCGCGCCGCCGTGGCTGCGGATCAGCAGACCCTGGGCTTCCAGATGTTTCAGATCGCGGCGGATGGTGTCGTCGGATACACCGAGCGCGGCAGCGAGTTCGAGGATGCCGGCCTGGCCGTTGTTGCCCAGGTGCTGGAGGAGGGCGCGGTGACGGGTGGCAGGCAACATGAGAGTCGAAAAATAGCTGAGATGACCGCAATTTTATGTGCGTGTTTGCGCGGAAGTATACGGTTTTGTGAAAAACGTGCCGCAACAATCCGCCCGGACGGTATTGGCGCCTGCTTGCGTTATGCTTGCGGCCAGATTTGAAAAGCATCAGCGAACAGGAGAAGCACGTGGGAGGAGCAATGGCCGCTGGCTGGGACATGCAGGGCAACGAAGCGGGTGGGGCGCTGTACGACAGCGGCCCGCGCCTGCTGGCCGACGTGGGGGCGACCAATGCGCGCTTCGCGCTGGAGACCGCGCCGGGCCGGCTGGAGCAGCTGGCGGTGCTGACCTGTGCGGACTATCCGGGCTTCGTGGCGGTGGTGCAGGCCTATTTTGCCGGCCTGCGCGGGCTGCGGCCGCGCCATGCGGCGGTGGCCATCGCCAACCCCATCGACGGCGATTTCGTGAAGATGACTAACCGGGACTGGCAGTTCTCCATCGAGGAGGCGCGCCGTGGCCTGGACCTGGACACCTTGCTGGTCGTCAACGACTTCACCGCACTGGCCATGTCCCTGCCGTATCTCGGCAACCCGCAGCGCCGCCAGGTCGGCGGTGGCGAGGCGCGCCAGAACGCGGTGATCGGCCTGATCGGACCGGGCACCGGCCTGGGCGTTTCGGGGCTGATCCCCGCCGAGGACCGCTGGATCACGCTGGGTTCGGAAGGTGGCCACGTGAGCTTTGCGCCGGCGGACGAGCGTGAGGTGTTCATCCTGCAGTATGCGTGGAAGGAACTGCCCCACGTGTCCGCCGAGCGCCTGGTGTCCGGCCCCGGCCTGGAACTGATCTACCGGGCGCTGGCCGCGCGGAACGGTTTCGAGGCTCCGAGCCGCAGCGCGCCGGACATCGTGCAGGCGGTGCTGTCCGGCGATACCGGCCTGTGCGCCGAGACGGTGGAGTGCTTCTGCGCGATGCTCGGCACGGTGGCCGCCGACGTGGCGGTGACGCTCGGTGCGGTGGGCGGTATCTATATCGGTGCGGGCATCGTGCCGCGCCTCGGGGAGGTATTCGACCGTTCGGCCTTCCGCCAGCGCTTCGAGAGCAAGGGCCGCTTTGCCGACTACCTGGCGCAGATCCCGACCTATGTGATCACCGCCGCCAACCCGGCCTTCCTCGGCGTGGCGGCGATCCTCGGCGCCCACCTGCAGCGCGGCGAGTCGGAGAGCCCGATGCTCGGCAACATCCGCCGTGCCAAGGCCAGCCTGAGCCCGGCGGAGCAGCGCGTCGCCCAGTTCCTGCTCAACCAGCCGCGCATGTTCCTCAACGAACCGATCGTGGAGATCGCCCGCCATTCGGAAGTCAGCCAGCCGACGGTGATCCGTTTCTGCCGTTCGCTGGGCTTCCAGGGTCTGGCCGAGTTCAAGCGCAAGCTGGCCTCGGGGATCAGCGGCACGGTGCCGGTGCGCCACAGCCAGGTGCGGCTCGGCGACTCCGCGCCCGACCTGTCGGTGAAGGTGCTCGACAACACGGTCTCGGCGATCCTGCGCTTTCGCGACAGCCTCGACCCGGAGGCCGTCGAGAAGGCCATCGCGCTGCTGCAGAAGGCGCGGCGCATCGAGTTCTACGGCATGGGCAACTCGGCGGTGGTGGCCATCGACGGCCAGCACAAGTTCTTCCGCTTCCGCATACCGACGGTGGCCTATTCCGACTCGCGCCTGCAGATGATGGCGGCGGAGCTGCTCGGCAAGGACGACGTGGTGGTGGCGGTGTCCCGCTCCGGCGCGATGGCCGACATCCTGCAGGCGGTGGACCTGGCGCTGGCCGCCGGCGCCAGCGTCATCGCCATCACCACCAGCAATTCGCCGCTGGCCGCCAAGGCCACCGTGGCGCTGGCGGTAGACCACGCGGAGGACGGCACCAGCTACATCTCGATGGTGTCGCGCATCCTGCACCTGCTGATGATCGACATCCTGGCCGTCGGCGTCGCCGTGCGCCTGCTCGATCCGGCCGCTGCCGACCGGGAGCTGGGTAAAGGCCTGATCGGCGCGGTCGGCACACCCGCTCCAGGCGGACTCGGCAATTTGATCTCCCACGCCAGTTAAGGCATGCAGAGTGGTCCACCCGCGGCAGCCTGGCTCCCGCGGGTGGAAGGCTTGTCGGTATTAATTCAAGACGATGCGTGAATCGGATACACGGCACACGTTGCTCAGGCGCCAGCCTTTGGCCTCGGCCTTGCTGGCCGTGATGATCGTGCTGGCTGCATTGACAGGGACTGGCCACGGGCCGCCAAGCGGGTGGGCCGGCGCCAGCGCCTGGTTGGCAGCAGCGCTCCTGTGGCCGCGCCTGCCGGCTGCGCAGAAACGCCAGGCCGTGTTGCTGGCGGGTTGCGGGCTGCTGGCCTTCGGGGTGAGTCTGTTCAATGGTCAGCGTCCGGCGTGGCTCAGTGTGCTGACGCAGAATACGGCGCTGCTGGGCATGCTCGGGGCGGTCAGCTTCCTGCAGTTGCTCAATACGGCGGAGGACGCCCGCGAGACGCTGCCGCAAGGGCGAAAGGCCTTGTGGCGCACGGCACTTGGCGTGCATCTGCTGGGGGCGGTCATCAACCTGTCCGCGGTCTTCATCATGGCCGAGCGGATCAGGGCGACGGGCAAGCTCCGTCCCGAGCAGGCGATGATTCTCGGGCGGGCCTTTTTGGCGGCGGCCCTGTGGTCGCCCTTCTTTGCGGCCACCGCGGTTGCGCTGACAAATGCGCCGGGCGCCAATCCAATGCGGCTGGCCGGCATCGGCGCGGCGCTCGCTGCCGTGCTGCTGGTGCTGGCAGTGCGCGATATCGAAAGAGCGCTGGGCAACAGCAGCGCGACCTTTGTCGGCTACCCCATGCATCTGCGGGCGCTGCGTGTGCCGGCCTTGCTCTCCGTGCTGGTTGCGGCCGGGCATTGGCTGCTTCCGCAGTGGGCGGCGCTGTCCATCGTCAGTCTGTCTGCGCTGGCGATCGTCTGCGCGGTGACCTCCGTTGAGCGGGGCCCCAGGGCCGCCGCACGGTCGATCTACCGCCATGGCAGGGATCGCCTGCCCGGCATGTCCGGCGAGCTCATCCTGTTTCTGGCGGCCGGGGTCTTTGCCAGCGGCTTGCAGTCGCTGATCAGCCTCGGCGGCGTGTGGATGCCTTTCAGTGCATTCGGCACCTTCGAGGCGGCGATCATCCTCGCCCTGATGATCCTGCTGTCCATTCTCGGTATCCACGTGGTGATCTCGATCACCATCATGGCGTCCTGGCTGGCGCCGCTTCACCCGGAACCCGACCTGCTTGCCCTGGTCTTCGTCGAGTCGTGGGCCATTGGACTTGCCGCAGGGTCGATGTCCGGCATCCACATCGCCATCCAGGGGCGCTTCGGCGTCCCGGCCGGCACCTTGGCGCGCGGCAACATGCGCTATTGCCTGCAAGCCTACTGTCTCGCCGTCGTGTGGCTGGCGCTCGCTTCCAGATAAGGAAAACCCCCATCATGACCGCTCCCCTCGACCGTGAGCTCCGCCGGCCCATCTTGCTGCTCTCTGCGGCGGCTTTCGCCAGTGCTGTTTCCGCGCGCTTGTGCGACCCGATGTTGCCCGATCTGGCGCGGCAGTTCGCCGCCTCGCCGGCCGAGGTAGCCCACGTGGTGTCGGGCTTCGCGGTGGCCTACGGGCTGGTGCAGGCTTTCTTCGGGCCCCTGGGCGACCGCCTCGGCAAGTACCGTTTGATCGCGCTGACCACCCTGCTGTGCACCCTCGGTACACTCGGCGCCGCGCTGGCCGCGTCCCTCGACCTGCTGATCCTGGCGCGCGTATTCACCGGGGTGGCTGCGGCGGGCATCATTCCGCTCTCGATGGCCTGGATTGGCGACAAGGTCTCCTATGCGGAGCGCCAGCACACCCTGGCCCGCTTCATCGGCGGACAGATCGCCGGAGTGATTGCCGGCCAGCTGATCGGCGGGGTGCTCACCGATACGGTGGGCTGGCGCTGGGCCTTCGGCGTCGTCTGTCTGCTCTATCTGGTGATTGGCCTGCGCGTCCTGACGGAGTCGCGGCGCAATCCGCTGACCTACCCGCAGCCTGGCGCCACGGGCGGGCAGGGCGGGTTGGTGGCCCAGATGGGGAGCTTGTTCGGCGTGCCGTGGGCACGGGTGATCCTGGCGGTGGTCTTCGTCGAGGGCATGCTCGTGTTCGGCGGCCTGGCCTTCGTGCCGCTCTACCTGCATGACCGCTTTGCGCTGAGTATGTCGCAGGCGGGCTTGCTTATGGGCATGTTCGGGTTGGGCGGGCTGTCCTACATCCTGTTTGCCCGGCGCCTGGTGAAGTGGCTAGGGGAATTGGGCCTGGCCATTGGCGGTGCGGCCCTGATCGCGCTGGCCTGGCTGCTGATCGCCAGCGGCCCGGCGTGGGGCTGGGCCGTGCCGGCCTGCGCGCTGCTGGGGTTGGGTTACTACATGTTCCACAACACCCTGCAGACCCACGCAACCCAGATGGCGCCGCAGGTGCGGGGCACCGCGGTGTCCCTGTTCGCATCCTGCTTCTTCCTCGGCCAGGCGCTCGGCGTCTCAGCAGGCGGGCTGCTCTATGAAGCCCGCGGTGCGCTGATGGTCTTTGGCCTGGCGGCCAGCGTGATGGTGCCGCTGGGGGCCGTCTTCGCCGTGCTGCTCCGGCGGCACCACCGGCGCACGGCTTGCTTGCCCAGCGGCTGATGGCCACAAAAAAGCCGGCCCCGAAGGGCCGGCCGTCACGAGCAGGGGGGCTGCCGTGAGGTGATCAGCGGATCAGAAGCCGCCGCCGAAGCCTTCCGGATGGTGGCCGGGAGGCACGGCCGGCTTGTCGTCCGGCAGCTCGGCGACGATGGCGTCGGTGGTGAGGATCAGCGCCGCCACGGACGCGGCGTTCTGCAGCGCGGAGCGGGTCACCTTGGCCGGATCGAGCACGCCTTGCTCGACGAGGTCGCCGTAGGTGCCATTGCCGGCGTTGTAGCCGAAGTTGCCGTCGCCCTCGATGACCTTGTTAACCACCACCGAGGCTTCGTCGCCGGCGTTGGCGACGATCTGGCGCAGGGGCTCCTCGACGGCGCGCAGCACGATCTTGATGCCCGCATCCTGGTCGTGGTTGTCGCCCTTCAGTTCGGAGATGGCCTTGCGGGCGCGCAGCAGCGCCACGCCGCCGCCGGGCACCACGCCTTCTTCCACCGCCGCACGGGTGGCGTGCAGCGCGTCTTCCACGCGGGCCTTCTTCTCCTTCAGCTCGACTTCGGTGGCAGCGCCAACCTTGATCACTGCCACGCCGCCGGCCAGCTTGGCCTTGCGCTCCTGCAGCTTCTCCTTGTCGTAGTCGGAAGTGGCTTCGGCGATCTGCGCGTCGATGATCCCCACGCGGGCCTTGATGGCGTCGGCGCTGCCGAGGCCGTCCACTACGGTGGTGTTTTCCTTGCCGACTTCGATGCGCTTGGCCTGGCCGAGGTCGTCCAGGGTGGCCTTGTCCAGCGTCAGGCCGACTTCCTCGGCGATCACGCGGCCGCCGGTCAGGATGGCGATGTCTTCCAGGATGGCCTTGCGGCGGTCGCCGAAGCCCGGCGCCTTGACGGCGACAACCTTCAGGATGCCGCGGATGGTGTTGACCACCAGCGTCGCCAGGGCTTCGCCTTCCACGTCCTCGGCGATGATCAGCAGCGGCCGGCCGGCCTTGGCCACTTGCTCCAGCACCGGCAGCAGGTCGCGGATGTTGGAGATCTTCTTGTCGAACAGCAGGATGAAGGGATCGTCCAGCGCGGCGATCTGCTTGTCCGGGTTGTTGATGAAGTAGGGCGACAGGTAGCCGCGGTCGAACTGCAAGCCTTCCACCACGTCCAGCTCGTTGGCCAGGGACTTGCCGTCTTCCACCGTGATCACGCCGGACTTGCCGACGCGGTCGATGGCGTCGGCGATGATCTGGCCGATGTCGGCATCGGAGTTGGCGGAGATGGCGCCGACCTGGGCGATTTCCTTGCTGGTGGTGGTCGGGCGGGCGATGTTCTTGATCTCTTCGACGATGGCGACGACGGCCTTGTCGATGCCGCGCTTGAGATCGGTGGGGTTGTAGCCGGCGGCCACGTACTTGAAGCCTTCACGCACGATGGCTTGGGCCAGCACGGTGGCGGTGGTGGTGCCGTCGCCCGCGTTGTCGGAGGTCTTGGACGCGACTTCCTTCACCAGTTGTGCGCCGATGTTCTCGTACTTGTCCTTCAGCTCGATTTCCTTGGCGACGGACACGCCGTCCTTGGTCACGGTCGGGGCACCGAAGGCACGCTCGAGGACCACGTTGCGGCCCTTGGGGCCGAGGGTGACCTTGACCGCGTCGGCCAGGATGTTGACGCCGACGACGATGCGGGCACGGGCGTCGTCGCCGAAGAGGACTTTCTTGGATGCCATGAGTGGAGAGCTCCTGATTCTTTATGAGTTGTCGGGTGCGGGGCTGAAAGATCAGCCTTCGATGATGGCGATGACGTCTTCCTCGCGCAGCACGAGGGCGTCGCTGCCGTCGATCTTGACGGCCTGGCCGGCATACTTTCCGAACAGCACGCGGTCGCCGACCTTGACGGCCAGCGGACGCAGCTCGCCACTGGCGAGCAGCTTGCCGTTGCCGACAGCCAGCACTTCACCCTGATCGGGCTTTTCACCGGCGCTGTCGGGGATGACGATGCCGCTGGCGGTGGTGCGCTCCGGATCGAGGCGCTTGACGATGACGCGGTCGTAGAGCGGACGAATAGCCATTTTTCTGAGTTCTCCGTTGCGTGATTTGAACAATCCGGCCGGCCTGCGATGGCAGGGCTGCGGCCTTGGCTTTCCTATCGCAAGGGCAATGCCAGCACTCAACGCCTTTGATTGCTAACAAAAATCTTCCAGAGGCCGTATCTGGCGCTGCTTGAATTTCAACAGCGATGCTCTGCGCCTGCCTCGATGGCAGCACTTTTCCGTCTTCATGAATGAGCGTGAATTCAAAATATTCAATAGCTTAGCTGTGCTGATGGAATAGTGCTTATGCCCCGTCCGGCTGCAATGCATATCGAAAGAATTTGGTTTGGTGCGCTGCGGGGCCACGACACACTCACGTCATTCGTGCTCCAGCACGCTTTGAAGGAGTCGCCGATATGCAGGCAGTGATCGTGGGAGCGGACCGCATCGAAGGTATCCGCAGTGAAATCCTGCGGGTGGCCGACCAGTTCGGCATCAAGCAGATCGACCATTGGACCGGCCGCAAGGCTTCCGAGAACCGGCGCCAACTGTCGCGCCGTACCGGGCTGGTGGTCTTCATGTGCGATCGCGCCAATCACATGCTGATGCGCAATGTGCGCAAGCAGGCCGAAGACCTGGGCATTCCGATGGTTTTCTGCCGGCACTCCGCCACCGAGGTGCGCGAGCGCCTGGACGACCTGAGCTGTGCGCTCTGCCAGCACCGCAAACCGAATGCGTGAGCGTACGGAAGCGAACGCTGCGATTCACGCTACGAATCGCAGTGTCTCCGGCAAGCAGCGCATTTATAGCTCCACCTAAACGACACATCGCGTCGTATGATGAGGACGTTCCCACCTCATCAGGAGCCCCCATGGCCGTCGCTCACCAATCCCGGGTCGACCGTCTGAAACTTCTACAGAAGTGCATCCCCAGGAGCCAGGCCGGGGACGATTATCCGGACGCAAGGCAGTTGCTTACCAAGCTGGCCGAGCAGTACGAATCCAGCAAAACCGACAGTGCCCGGATGCGCTCGATCCAGCGCGACCTGGATGAGCTGGTGAATGATGGCTTTATCGAAGTCGTCAATCCGGGTGGAAAGCCATTGCGGTATCGGCGGATGATCGACCTCGGCGTCACCGATCCGCGCCTGTGGGCGTACGCGCAAAAGCTGATGCGCTCCCTGATCCGCGACGCGGTGCCTGCAAAGCGCCTGGACAAGATCTGGGAAGCCCTGCGCGAGGAGGGTGAGGAATTCGGCTTGGGAGAGGACAAGCTGTGCATCCTCAGCGATACCCAGCGCCTGCTGCCCGCCGAGTTCAAGGAAGAGGTCCTGCTCGCGGCCCTCGAAGCGCTTGCTCAATCCCTAACCTTGAGTGCTACCTACCGTGACGGTGGCGGGAGCCTGACCCATCCGACCCTGCACCCACAGGCCTTGCTGCAGCGTGGGCCGCGCCTGTATCTGTTCGCGCTCAAGAATGACGAGGCCGAGCCCCTGCGCATGTATGCGTTGCACCGCTTCACGTCCGCCAAGGTCGGCACTGCGCCGGTTCGCAAGGCCGAGGGTTTCAGCCTGAAGGAGGCCGTACGCAAGGGGCAGGCGGATTTTGCCGGCAATGGCGAGGTGGATCTGGAGTTGCGGGTGCGGGGCTATGTCACCGAGCTGCTGCGCGACTGCAAGCTGGCCGAGAATCAGGTTATCGAGGATGAGCCGGATGGAAGTCCGTTCAAGGCCCGCGTGCGCGCAAAGGTTCCGGAAACCGGGCAGCTGCTACGCTGGCTGCTGGGTTGTGGCGACAACGTAGAGGTGTTGGCCCCAGCCAAGTGGCGGGAAGTCGTCATCAGTCAGATCGAGAAAATGCGCGCCATCTACCCACCTCGTGACGGCAGTTGAGCCTGGGGCTACGCCCCCTTTGTTGTTCCGTCGAGTGCCTTTTGGAGCGCCTGCTGCGCAGTTTCGAGCTGCGCAATCAAGGTGTGCACCCTTGGCGTATCGCCTATCGAATGCCGTAGCAACTCATCAAGCTCCTTCGCTGCGTCAAACACGGCGGTAAAACCAAGATTGCCGGCCCCTCCTTTAAGCGTGTGCACAGCACGTTCTGCTGCTGAGCAATCCGGGGTATGACCGGGATGAAGGGAAAACATATACATATCCCCTGTAAGTCTTTGTTTTGTATGAGTGCAAATTTCAACGTCGGATCGTTGAGTATCTGCATGACCGCGGGAAAATACCTTAGACTGACATCCGTCCGATAACGACGGTGGAGTGTCAGGTGGCATCTCTTGAGAACACGGCGTACCCCCAGTTCCTGAGCTTCTACTCCCAAGATGATTTGGAGCAGTTTTTCCCGCTCCCCGAGGATGACATTCCTTGGCTACACGCCAAAGCACGGTCAGCTTCTGCAAGACTCAGTCTGGCAGTATTGCTCAAGTGCTTTCAGCATCTTTGGCACTTCCCTCCAGAAGAGTCCATCCCGCCTGAAGTCATCAATCACATCCGCAAACAGCTGAAACTCGGTGACTCGATCGCTTTCGATTACTCAGATGGAATGAGGCTGTCTCGTCGTCGAACGGCAATTCTTGAATATCTCAAGGTGCAGTCTTTCTATGCCGGCGGTGCGAACTCGATGGCTCGGACCGAACGCCTTGCTCTCGATGCTGCTGAGCTGCTAGATCAACGATCCGACATCATCAATGCCATGATCGAGGGGTTGATCATGGTGCGATACGAACTCCCGGCCTTCTCGACGCTGGAGGATCTGGCTGAGAGAGCCCATGTCGCGGTGCAGACGCGGATTTTCGAATCGGTTTCTGGGCGCATCGGCGACGCGCACCGTGAAAACCTAAAAGCGCTCCTGCAGACGGACAAGTTCGAGCAGCGCCAAAGTGAATACAACCGGCTCAAGAAATCAGCGAAACGCCCGACCCGCAAGCACTTGGAAACACTGGTTGATCACCTGGAGTGGCTGGAGTCGATCCCTGGGTTGGAGAGGGTCTTCGAGGGAATCCCGGACACCAAGGTGCGTTATTTTGCCGGACAGGCGATGGTCTACGATGTATCGGAACTGAAGGAGTGTGGCGAAGCCAAGCGTTACACGCTGATGGTTGCTCTGATCCACCGCATGCAGGTTCGCGCCCGGGATCAGCTGGCTGAAATGTTCCTTCGCCGCGTGGCCACCATCCACAAACGCGCGAAGGAAGAGCTGGAAAGGATACAGATCGACCAGCGGGGTCAGGTCGAGCGCCTTGTCGGAACATTGGACGGTGTGTTGTCGATCCTGGCGGACGAGCCAGACAATGCTGCTGCCGGCGCCCAGATTCGAGAGTATCTTGAGCCTGCGGGAGGCATCGAACAGGTTCGAGAGCGCTGTGCTCAGATACAGGCCAGCAGCGGCAATAATTATCTGCCGTTGATCTGGAAGCATTTCCGGCCTCACCGCTCGTTGCTCTTCAGGCTCGCACATCTTCTTGATATTCGTCCGACCAGCCAGGATCGAACATTGATCGACGCGCTTGAAGTCATCAAGCTGTATCAGGACAAGCATCGCATCGACTGGATTGGAGACAGCGTAGACCTCTCGTTCGCCGCGGAACGCTGGCGCAAGCTTCTGCGCACCGGCGATACTGCTGGCATCCATGCAGGAATCAGCCGTCGTCACCTGGAAATCTGCGTGTTCTCACACCTGGCAGAGGATCTGCGCGCGGGGGATCTCAGCATCGCCGGTTCGGAGGAATTCGCGGATTACCGTGATCAGTTGATTCCCTGGGAAGAGTGCCAGGCACTCCTTCCCGCCTACTGCGAGAAAATCGGACTTCCGCTCAAGTCGGATGACTTTGTGAAGGGACTACGCGACGCACTCAGCAAGACTGCACAGACGTTGGACGAGAGGTTTCCCGAGTGCCATGGTGACGTGATTCTGAATGCCTTCGGAGAGCCGGTGCTGCGTAAGACGACTGCCCGCGAAATCCCGCAATCCGCGGTGGCACTGCAGAATGCGCTGACGGAACGCATGCCCTCACGGCACATCCTTGACGTGCTGGGAAACATCGAGCAATGGGTGGGATTCACCCGACATTTCGGCCCGCTTTCCGGCAACATGGCCAAGATCAAGCAGCCTGCCGAACGCTATCTGCTGACCATCTTTGCCATGGGTTGCAACCTGGGTCCTAGTCAGGCCGCGCGGCATCTAAGCAACAACGGCATCACGCCGCACATGCTCTCGTTCGTTAATCGCCGCCACTTGTCGATCGAGAGCCTCGAAGCCGCGCAGCGCGAACTCAACGAGGTCTATCTTCGGCTGGATCTGCCCAAGATCTGGGGGGACGGCAAGACCGTTGCCGCCGACGGTACGCAATACGACTTCTTCGATGAGAATCTGCTGGCCGGATATCATTTTCGGTATCGCAAGATGGGCGCTGTGGCTTACCGCCACGTTGCCAACAACTACATCGCGGTGTTCCGGCACTTCATCGCCCCCGGTGTCTGGGAGGCCATTTACGTCATCGAAGGGTTGCTCAAGGCGGGCCTGTCTGTCGAATCTGATACGGTGCATTCCGACACTCAGGGGCAGTCTTCGACGGTTTTCGCCTTTACCCATCTTCTGGGCATCAAGCTGATGCCCAGAATCCGGAACTGGAAGAATCTGACGCTCTACCGACCTGAAAAGGCCGCGAAATACGAACACATCAACCGCCTGTTCTCCGGTGTGGTGAACTGGGGGTTGATCGAGCGCCACTGGAAAGACCTGATGCAGGTTGCGCTTTCCATCTACGCGGGCCGGATCTCTTCCGCCACGCTGCTCCGTAAGCTGGGCTCCAGCAGTCGCAAGAACCGTCTTTTCTTCGCTGCTCAAGAGTTGGGGAATGTCGTTCGGACCATGTTCCTGTTGGAGTGGATCGGCAACCGGGAGATGCGCCAGGAGATCACGGCCAACACCAACAAGGTCGAGTCCTATAACGGCTTTGCAAAATGGGTCTCATTCGGTGGAGACGTCATCGCCGTCAATGAGCCGGACGAGCAGCAGAAGCGGTTGCGCTACAACGATCTCGTGGCTTCAGCCCTGATTCTCCATAACACTGTTGACATGATCCGGACGCTTCAACGCATGAAGCGGGAGGGATGGAAGATTTCGGACGAGGAAGTGTCCTTCCTGAGTCCCTACCAGGTGGCGCACGTGAAGCGTTTCGGGGTTTACAGCCTCAAACTCAATCGCAAGCCCGAAGCCTGGATTGGCGACACCACGTTCAAAGAGGCTGCGGCCTCCGTCCAATATGCGCGGCAGGCAAAAACCAAGGCTGAATCAAAATGAAAATACCGCCTCCGAACTTTTTAACAACGCCGTACGGCGACGTGAACGCGGCCAAACTGGTTGATCTGCAAGACGGCTATGACACAACTGAGTTGCTGAGGCAGGTTGAACACCTGGAGCCGATCATGCGGCGCCTCAAACAGAGCAATGGGATTCGAGACGACATCCTGCGCCTTCACCGTATGGCCCACACGGTGATCAACGGTGCTCCGCTTAGTGAGCCCTATAAGGAGGATTTGTGGGAGGCGGCAGCTGCGCTGGTAGAAGAGCTTCAGTCGGTGGCCAGGGCGTGCTGCGACATTGCAGACGCGATTCAGCCCCTCGCGGATCTTGAACCCCACTTAGAGGATTGATCGGCATGGGTCTTCACCTACCGGCGCATGATGCTTCCGCGAGACTCCGCCCAGTTTCTGCAGAAACCCAGGCCTGCAGCATCGAATTCAGTCTGTAGCGATGCAGTGAGGCGTCGGCCGTCACAGTAGTCGGCATCGTTGGAGCTGATGAAAAGGACTGAGGGCGCGCCGGCATTCTGGAGGTTTTCTCGGGCGATACGCAGTGCGAATTCGGTAATCACACAATCCGGCAAGCTGGATTTGCCCCGCTTCGCAGGCGCAACGCCTTTCAAGGAGCGCATGCCCGCACGTCGGACATCTTCGTCGGAGGTCGGGAGCTCTTGGGCGGCATTGATCAGGTCTCGCGCAAAGCTTACGCAATCCGCGATCCATTGGGCCGCGTCATGAGTCAAAGGGCTCGGCGTTCGGGCTAACAGAATGTCCAGTGTCTGGTGTGCATGGGAGAGATTCGACAGCGTCCGGGAAAGCTCTTGAACCGCGTCATCTTGGACCTTTGGTAGGTTCAGTTCAAACTCTTCGCGAACTAGCGAAGGGATGACGATACGGAATTCCTGAGCTTGAGCGCGTACCCGGCTGGAGACATCGACGAGTGCTCGTGAACTCTCTGGGGAGAATTCGCGTCGGACTGGCGATCGAACGATATCCAGCAGGACACAGGTATCGAGAATGAAGACCCACGGCCGACGAACGTCCTCATCGTCGGTGCTCATGCGTTCTGCTCGGCAAATTTCAAAAGGCCTCGTCCGAACTCATATTCGATGGCCAGATCACTTGCACGCTCGAAGGTCCAGCCTCCTTGCTCCATCAGCCATCGCTGCAGCATGTCCGTGTCCAGTTCGCATCGGTCTTGATGGCAGTGCAGAAGAAAAGCAAACCAGCGCTCCCTGTCCAGCGTGTGGGCCGAGCCTGTTCCATGGTTGGCCAGAATGCTGAAGCGCCGCAAGGCGTCCCCTGCCGCGGGGCTGACCCATGCCGTAAAAGGCTTCAAGTCGTCGGTGAGTTCGCATTTGAGCCCCAATGCCACAGCAGCAGGTTGTATCGCGCTTGTGGTCAGTTCAACCAGGACTGCGTTGTACTCCTGGACGGACAACTGACTTTTTTCGAGCGGGACGATGTTGACGACCTCCGCTTTCTCGCCGTCAGTCAGCATGGCGACCCCGGAAGCGGGTAACCCTCCAGAACCATCCCTCTCGAAAACAAGCAGCGATCTATCGCCGAACATGCGGGTATTTTCCTGCTCCTTGGTCTTGTCGCGTAACCAGTGCGCGGGCAAGTTCTCCTGGATCACATCTCCCAAGCGCTCAAGGGCCGGAGAAGGGCCGCGAACCGTCAGTTCCCGAAAAACGAGGAAGGAGCCCAAATCGTTATCCATGTGAATCAATCCCAGGTGGTGTTGGTCGCAGGTTCGTGGAAGCGTGTTTCGAGTCCGCAGTGATTGTCATCCGCAAGCTGATACATCGTGTCGATCAACTCATAGATCGTTTCGTCCAGCGCATCTCTGGATACAAGGGGAATCGCCAGTTCGTACTCGGAGCCGTCCGCGTTGAGACGGCGCATGTTCAAGGGTTCGAAGCAGTGCTGTTCAATGGCTTGGCGGGCCCGGTTCATGCCGCGCGCTGACTCGCTCAGACGGATCAACGTGAGTTTTACGCGGATAGTGGCAGTCTCGGACGCAAGGCGTGACTCCGCCGGCGCGGTTTTATCTTCAGCAGGCACCTCCCGCAAGATCAACCCCTTCTCGAATCGCGCCTGCAGCCCGGAATCCACTGCATCGATGTAACGCATGGCCGACTTGATGTCCTTCCAGCCGACATAGGCCATCAAGTCCTTCACGTCCCAACCGCTGGCCCGGGCCCACCCTGCAAAGCCTCGGCGCAGTGAGTGACTGCTGTAGTCTCCCGATTCCTCGATCCCCGCAGCAGCAAAGATCTCCCGCAGCAGCGGGATCAGGCTTCCCGGATGCAGTCCCGTCGGCGCGAGGCTTCCCCATCGCCCAATCTTCCGAAAAACCTCACCTTCGACGAGTCCCGCGGTTGCGATCCATGTCGAATATGCGGTCACGGGACAGAGTCTCGACAAGGCCGGACATTGGAAGCGCCGTCCCGCAAATTCCCTGTCTCCTTTGCTTCGCGGGAGATAGCAGGTCAAGCCTTCGCCCGGGACGACCTCGATGTATTCAATGCGCAGACTGGAAAGTTCGTCCGCTCTAAAGCCCCGCCAGAAACCAACGAGGACAAGTGCCCGATCGCGGGTATACCGGAGGAGCGCCCGTCGATCGTCAGATTCTTGAGCAAGGGCAATCCCTCGGTTAAGCCAATCGACAATATGCTGCAGACGGTCAAGTTCGAGGGGTTTGGCCTGCTTCTCCTGACTGGGATGGAGCGCACGGATGCCCTTGAGAACCTGGCGAATCAGGGGGGCTTTGGTCGGATCAACGAAACCGTGATCGGCATGCCACCGTGCCAGCGCTGCCAAACGCTGGCGCAGCGTGCTGGACGCAAGCTTGCTGCCGTAGTCGGCCAGATAGCGGGCAACTGAGTCAGTGGTGGCCGGCAAGAAGCCTCCCCATTCGACCTCGAAGTGTCGCAAGGCCGACTCGTAGCTCAGTCGGGTGTTTTCCCGCTGGGCAGCTTCAAGGTATTGGTCAAGGCGGTTCATGAAGCATCAAGGGTATGACAAAACCACCACAGGGGAAACAAGCCAAATCCCGTAAAAGGCTATGGGTGAATGAGCGGACTCGCAAGCCTGTCGGCCGCCGTTGAATGGGGCTGCCGGCAGGCTTGTGTGGATGAGCGCTCAGGGAAACATCAATTAGTCCCAGGTGAATCCTCGCCTTCAATGTCTTCATCTGAGCCGTGTGCCAAGCGATATAGCAGTGGCAGCACAAGCAGAGTAAGGATGGTCGATGAGAGGATGCCACCAATCACGACAGTGGCCAGGGGGCGCTGAACTTCCGCACCCGTCCCTGTTGCGATCGCCATCGGCACAAAACCCAGGGATGCCACCAGCGCCGTCATGAGAACGGGGCGCAGACGGGTCAAAGCCCCTTCGCGGATCGCGGGATCAAGCGCCTGGCCTTCCTCGCGCAGGCTGCGGATATAAGCAATCATCACCAGGCCATTCAGTACCGCAACGCCGCACAAGGCAATGAAGCCCACTGCCGCCGAGATGGAAAGGGGAATGTCACGTAGCCACAGGGCAATGATGCCTCCGGTCAGTGCGAACGGGATGCCCGAAAACACCAGGAGGCCATCCTTTATGTTGCCGAACATCGCAAAGAGCAACACAAAAACGAGAAGCAGCGCAACGGGCACGACGACTTGCAGGCGTGCCGTGGCGGACTGCAGGTTCTCAAAGGTGCCTCCCCACGTTGTCCAGTATCCTGCGGGTACCTTGATTTGTGAGAGACCCCGTTCGGCCTCCCCAACGAAGGAACCGATATCCCGACCTCGTACATTGGCACTCACCACGATTCGTCGTTTGCCGTTTTCCCGGCTCACCTGGTTGGGGCCGGGGGCCAGGTCCAGGGTGGCGATCTCGGCCAGTGGAATGAAATTCGCCCGGGTCTCTCCTGCGGCACCGCCGCGTGGCAATGGAATCGGGAGCCGCCTGATCGCCTCCAGATCACTCCTCAGGTTGTCGGGCAGCCGGACCTGGATGTCAAAACGACGATCGCCTTCGAAGACGGTCCCGGCTTCACGACCACCGACCGCAGTCGCCACAGCATCCTGCACATCCCCGACATTCAGCCCGTAGCGGGAACTCTTGTCCCTGTCGATTTGAACGGTCAACACTGGCAAGCCCGTGGTTTGCTCCACCTTCACTTCGGAGGCTCCATTGATTTTTTCCAGCATGGCGGCAATCTCCGTGGCCGTTCCATTCAGAACGTCCATGTCGTCGCCAAAGATCTTGATGGCCACATCACTTCGGACACCGGAGATCAACTCGTTAAAACGAAGCTGGATGGGTTGAGAGAACTCATAATTGTTTCCAGGCAAGGTGGCCACTTCGGCCTGAATGGCTTCCAGCAAGGTGTCACGCGCTCGCCTGGGCTCGGGCCAGTCCTTCTCGGGCTTGAGCATGATGTAGCCATCCGAGATGTTAGGCGGCATCGGGTCCGAAGCGATTTCGGCCGTCCCCGTCCGTGCAAAGACACGCTCGACCTCTGGGAATTTCTCTTTCAGTCGGCTCTCCAGCTGCCGCTGCATGGCTACCGACTGCGTCAGGCTGGTACCCGGGATGCGCAGGGCCTGGATGGCGAAATCACCTTCATTGAGATTCGGAATGAACTCGCTGCCCATCCGCATGGCGATCAGACCACTGAGCATCACTGTCACGAGGGCAAACGTGAGCACGACGGGCTTGGCGCTCATGGCCCACTGGAGTGCAGGTGCGTAGGCCTCCTTGGCCAAGTGCATCAGGCGGTTCTCCTTCTCGGACACCTTGTCACCGATGAAGAGAGCCACCGCGGCTGGGATGAAGGTCACCGACAGGATCATCGCGCCCAGGAGTGCAATGACGACGGTAAAGGCCATCGGATGGAACATCTTGCCCTCGACGCCGGTCAGGGCAAAGATCGGCAGGTAGACCACCATGATGATCAGTTGCCCAAAAAGCAATGCTCGACGCGACTCGCGCGAGGCTTTGAAAACCTCGTGGAAGCGCTCCGTCCGGTTCAGGGGACGGCCCAGGGATGCCCGCGCATGGGATAGCCGGCGGACACAGTTCTCGACGATCACCACGGCACCGTCGATGATGATGCCAAAATCGAGCGCGCCGAGACTCATCAGGTTGGCACTCACCTTGTTGGCCACCATGCCTGAGAACGTAAACAGCATCGCCAGAGGGATGATGCAGGCGGTGATAAGTGCGGCCCGGATGTTGCCGAGGAACAGGAACAGGATGGCGATGACGAGAATGGCGCCTTCCAGGAGGTTCTTTTTCACCGTGGCAATCGCCTTGTCCACCAGCGTGGTGCGGTCATAGACGGTGACTGCCTCCACCCCGGCAGGCAGGTTGCGGTTGATCTCCTCCATTTTCTTGACCACGGCCTGGGAAACTGTGCGGCTATTCTGGCCGATCAGCATGAAGACGGTGCCGAGCACCACCTCACGACCATTATCGGTGGCAGCCCCAGTGCGAAGCTCCCGGCCAATGCCTACCTCGGCCACGTCACGGATGCGGATCGGGAGACCCTGCGCGGTGCCGATGATGACGTTGCGAATGTCCTCTTCGGTCTTCACCTGCCCGGGCGCGCGAACCAGGTATTGCTCCCCTCGTTTTTCGATGTAGCCGGCCCCGACATTGCCATTGTTACGTTCCAGCGCGGTGACGATCTCTTGGAGCGTCATGCCGTAGGCCGCCAGGCGTTCCGGCAAGGGAGCGACCTGATATTCCTTGGCATAGCCGCCAATGGAATTGATTTCCGTCACGCCCGGCACATTGCGCAGTTGTGGCTTGATGATCCAATCCTGTATCTCCCGCAGGTCGATGGGGGTGTAGGGGCTGCCATCCGGTTTCCTGGCGTCTTCCTTTGCTTCCACCGTCCATAGGTAGATTTCGCCGAGCCCGGTCGATATCGGCCCCAGGGCTGGCGATATGCCGGCGGGCAGCTTGTCCCGCGCGCCTTGGATCCGTTCGTTCACCAGTTGTCGTGCGAAGTAGATGTCGGTCCCATCCTTGAAGATCACCGTCACCTGGGACAGACCGTAGCGAGACAAGGAGCGTGTCTGGACCAGGTTGGGCAGACCGGCCATCACCGTTTCGATGGGGTAGGTCACCCGCTGCTCCGTTTCAAGCGGGGAGTAGCCCGGGGCCAGGGTATTGATCTGGACCTGGACATTGGTGATGTCGGGCACGGCGTCGATGGGAAGCTTCTGGTAACTGAAGACCCCCAGCGCAGCCATCCCGAAAACCGCCAGAAGGATGAGCCAGCGCTGTTCAATGGAAAAGCGAATGATGCGTTCAAACATGATCGTTCACCTTTCCCTCAGTGCTC
This sequence comes from Zoogloea sp., assembly GCF_041914405.1. NCBI lineage: Bacteria > Pseudomonadati > Pseudomonadota > Betaproteobacteria > Rhodocyclales > Zoogloeaceae > Zoogloea > Zoogloea sp. The sequence goes on along the minus strand of NZ_JAYSDK010000034.1, from coordinate 17,674 downwards.
GTGTTCAGCCGAGCCTTTGCCGATTTCCGCCTTGAGCACGAAGCTGCCGGCAGTGGCATAGGGGGTGCCTGTCTTGAGTCCGGACAGGATTTCGGTGCGTGCTCCATCGCTACGCCCGATCTTGACGGGCTGCGTCACAAAACCATCATCGACTCGGACGAACATAACGCTCTTTCCGTCCATGCTTTGGATCGCTTCCGAAAGCACGGCGACCGGCACTTTGGTTTCGTTCGAGATCACTTCCACGTTGACGAAGAGGCCAGGACGCCAGCTTCCCTGGGGATTCGAGAGGAGCACCCGAGCCCGTGCCGTACGGGTTTGCTCACCGATGAGCGCGCCCACATAGGCCACGGTGCCGGTCGCCGTAGAGTCGAAGGACGAAGCCTTGATGGAGACCTTTTCTCCAACCCTGACCCGGGCCAGATCCTTGGCCGGCACACTGATTTCCGCCCAGACAGTGGTCAGATCGGAGACCGTGAACACTTGGCCGTCCTCCTTGACCGCCTCACCCAGGGCTATGTGCTTTTCAACGACCATTCCATCAAAGGGAGCACGCAGCACATAGCGGTTGAGGCCGCCATCCGCATCCACACTGGCACCGATGGCGGTGAGCTTCTGCTGCACGTTGGCAACGGCAATTTCGGCCTCACGCAACACCTGTTGTGCCTGCAGGTAGTCCTGCTCGGCGGAGATTTTTTGCTCCCACAGCTTCTGCTCCCGCTCATAGGCTGTTCTGGCAAAGCTCAACCGCTTCTGAGCCGCCATCAACTCGCTACGTTGTTCAGAAAGCGCCGGGCTTGCCAGTACGGCCAGCACTTGCCCTTTCTTGACGATCTGTCCCAGATTGGCCGACACACTCTGCACGACCCCGGCAACACGCGGAACGACGTGCGCTGTGCGATCCTCATTGAAGCGAATTTCCCCGGGGAGTTGCAGAGATGATCGAATCCGGGCTGGGCCGGCTTTGTCGATCTCAATTCCTGCGGTCTTGATCTGCTCGTCGCTGAGCTCGACCTTGCCTTCCTCTCGGTCCGGTGGAATCTCCGTCGCGGGCTTGTTATGGTGTTCCGCGTCATCATGTGCAGCATCGTTGGCGTGGGTGCCGTCTGCCTTGGCTGCCTGTCCGCTGTGCAGAATGAACCCTCCTGCTACTCCGCCAAAGGCGATGATCAGGGCTACGGCGATCAGGTGCTTTCGGCTGATCCGGGTCGTCATGTTCTTCAGATTCATCTTGGAATCCTCCTTGCGTTATTCAGAGATACGATCAGCCAGAAGGCGATCGATTTCGGCCGAGGCCCGATGGGTGTCGGTTACGGCGCGCAGGTATTGGTTACGTGCCTGGAATAGCGTCCGCTGGGCATCGAGGACATCGAGAAAGCTGAATTTGCCCAGCTCAAAACCCTTCGCTGCGTTCTCGTAGGCCAGTTGCGCCCCGGGCAGCACGTCGCGTTGTAGGGATTCGAGCTCAAGTCGGCTGTTGCTCAGCCGCTCACGGGCCTGCAGGACATCACCGGTAAGCCGGACCCGCAGGGCGGTATGTTCGTCCCGCGCCTTGTCTTCCCGCTTGAGGGCTTCGAGGAGGTTGCCGCGGTTGCTGTCGAAGACGGGAATTGGGATGGACACGCCCACGAGGAGTTGATCTCGACCAAGCTCCTCGGCACGTTTTACCCCGACGCTGATTGTTGGGTCAGGAATGCGCCGGGCACGCTCCAGCGCCGTGACAGAGGTGCGCCGCGTGATCTCGACTGAGGCCCGCTTTAGGACGGGTGATGCCTCGATACGCTGCTCGACCGTGTTGGAAGACGGTATTGGCGGAAGCGTGTCGACGTCACCTTCTGCGCGTTCGAATCGCGGGATCGGATTGCCCCAGAGCCCTGTCAGCCGCTGACGGGCAACCCGCAGCTCACCTTGAGCCTGAGCCAGTTCGACCCGGACCCCGGCTTCCGCGACACGCGCCTTGGTCTCCTCGACGGGAGAGACTTTTCCGGCGATGACACGCTTGGAAACCGCAGCTGTGGCTCGCTCCGCGAGGGTGACGGTCTCTTTTGCGAGCCGGGTTCGCTCTTGTGCCGAAAGTACGTCAAAGAAAGTGCTGATGACCAAGGCACGGATCTCGGCACGGCGAGTGGCCAGTTCGATGTCAGCGAGGTCGCGGCCGCGCTCGGCGATCGCAATCCGGGCGCTCCGCTTGCCTGCGAGCTCAATGGGCTGGTTGAGCTGTACGGTTGTGGTGCGCGTCGTGGCGCGGGTGTCCTCCACAAGATACTCGATGGATGGATTGGGCCGTGCGCGTCCCTGGATCTCAGCGCCTTCGCTGGCTTCGCGTTCGCGAAGGGCTACGGTGATGTCAGGGTTGGCCCGAAGGGCCAGATCGAGCGCTACGGCAAGCGTCAGCGGACCACCGGCTTCGATGGGAAGTTGATTGAGGACGACAGTCTGGGAGGAAAGCGATGCCGGCGCCTGAGCCTGAGCCTGAGCATGGGCACCGAATGCGGTCGCAAAAAGGACCGCGAGCAGCGGAAAAGCGGTTCTGAATGGCACGGGGGTGCGCATTGAAATCTCCTTGTTGTGCAGTCGTCGGCAGAAACCGACAGGACGACGAAACAGATGAGATCCGGCGCGAGCGCAGCCTGACGGCGGGCTCTAAGTGGAACCTAAGTGGAAACTAAAGCAGGTCGCTGCGCCGAATCAGAGCGCAGCGATCCAGTTGGGCCGTTCGGGGCCTGGGGGAATGTGGGTGCGAAAGAAGGCTGGCGTTGATTCCGGTGTAGAGGGCACCGGACACCGAGGCAGGCAGAGTGTGTCCTGCCCGAGAATTTTGAGAGCGCTGTAGTGGCACAGCCCACAGTCTCCGTCGATGGAGACACCTTCGCCAGAATCAGATGGCTTGGAGGCCTCCGCCTTCGATGCTTTGTGCTCGTGACTATGATGTCCGAAATGGTGGGCTTTTTTGCCTGCCTCATGCTGGCAATAGGCGCCTACCGCTGACCAGCTAAGCTGGAGCGGCATGAATACAGCCAGAAGGACGGCAACCCAAAAACGCATCATCAGAAGTATACCGGAAGACGCTCCAACTCAAAGATGAGCCTTGGTGAGTTTATCGGCGGGATGCTGAAGGCGCAGTAGTCGCAGCCCGTTGCCGACGACAAGCAGGCTCGCCCCCATATCGGCGAACACCGCCATCCACATGGTCGCGCTGCCCAGCAAGGCCAGGACAAAAAAAGCCGTCTTGATTCCCAGCGCCAGAACGATGTTCTGCCAGAGCACCCGGTGTGTCGTGCGCGAGAGCCAAATGGCTTCAGGAATCCGGCGCAGATCATCGTTCATGATCACGACGTCGGCAGCTTCCAATGCGGTGTCCGTGCCAGCAGCCCCCATCGCTATACCGATATCGGCGCGCGCCAAGGCCGGCGCATCGTTGATCCCGTCACCGGTCATCGCCGTGGGGCCACGTTCTTTCTGCAAAGCCTCAATGGCATTGAGTTTGTCATCAGGCAACAGGTTGCCGCGTGCGTCGTCCACACCGGCCTGCATGGCGACCGCTTTGGCCGTCGCCTGGTTGTCGCCGGACAGCATGATCGACTTCACGCCCAAGGCGTGCAAAGCCGAGATGGCCTCCTGGGCGTGGGGTTTGATCGTGTCGGCGACGGCAAACATCGCCAGCACCCCCCGTTCGTTGGCCAGGAGTGTCATCGTGCGACCTTGCGCCTCGTGCGCAAAGAGTCGGGCCTCGACAGCGGGATTGCACAGCTTCCGCTCTTCGATCAAACGGTGGTTGCCGAGAATCAGGTCTTGGTCATCGATACGCCCTTGGACACCGCGCCCTGGCAACGCTGTGAAATGGTCGGTCGTGTTTGAGCTTGGCGCCAGTGCGCTTGAAATAGCTTTCGAGACGGGATGATCGGAGTGGGCGGCCAGGCTACCGGCCCACTCCAAAATCAGTTTTTCGGGCACGGTCGGGTCCACGATTTCGGTGGCAACCAGTTTCGGTTTGCCTTCGGTGATCGTCCCTGTCTTGTCGAGGGCGATGACTTTGAGCTTGCGCGCTTCTTCAAGGAAGACGCCGCCTTTGATCAAGATCCCCCGGCGCGCTGCAGCGGCGAGTCCGCTCACGACCGTGACGGGGGTTGCAATCACCAAGGCGCAGGGGCAAGCGATCACAAGGAGAACCAAGGCCTTGTAAAAGGATTGAGTCCAGCTCCATCCCAATAGCCATGGAGTGAGCAGCGCCACGGCCAGTGCGATCACGAAGACGGCCGGCGTGTAGACTGTCGCGAAACGATCGACAAAGCGCTGCATGGGCGCCTTGCTGCCTTGCGCCGTTTCAACCGCATGGATGATCCGGGCCAGCGTGGTATCGCTGGAGCGCGCCGTCACCTTGAATTCCAATAGCCCCGATTCGTTGATCGTGCCCGCAAAGACGGGGTCGCCGACGGTCTTGTCCACAGGCAGGCTCTCACCGGTGATGGGTGCCTGATTGACCGCGCTGTTCCCCGCCGTCACGACGCCATCCAGAGGGATACGGACCCCGGGCTTGACCCTGATGACGGTAGCGAGCGCGACATCGCGGGAGTCCTGCGCACGCCAGCTGCCATCGGGCTGCTTTGCCTCGGCGGTTTCGGGCGTAAGCGCGAGCAGGCCCTTGATCGCATTCCGTGCCCGATCGACCGACCTGGCTTCGATCAGTTCTGCAATGGCATACAGGGCCATCACCATGGCTGCCTCGGGCCATTGCCCAATGGCAAAGGCACCGGTCACCGCAACCGACATCAAGGCATTGATGTTCAGACGGCCCTGGGACAGGGCAGCCAGTCCCTTGCGATAGGTTGAAAACCCCGCCATCGCGATCGCCATGGCGGCCAAGCCCATCCCGGCAATCTCGGCCATAAGGTCGTTGGGCATTACATAGGCCAGGAGTTCTGCACTCAACGCCAGAGCGAGTGCCGTCGCGAGAAACGCGGTGCCGCGGAAAACGCCACCGTGCCCTATGCCCGCCGGCGCATCCGGCTCGACCGGAGATGAAGCAAAGCCTGCCTTGCGGATGGCGTCGATGATGCTCGGCAGCGCATCATCGGGCGCATCGATGCGCAGGGTGCGGGCCGATAAATCAAAGCGAAGCCCGCTGATCGCGCCGATAGGCTCGACCGCCCGGCGGATCTCGCTCTCTTCAGTGGGACAGTCCATTGCCGGAATGCGGAGCAGCAAACCGCCTTCTGTACTGTCGGCTTGTGGAGGCGTATTCGTGGAAGGCGCCTCAGGGGCGTGACACGTGCCGCTACACCCGCAGGATGAGGGCTGCGTCTCGGATCGCAGGCTGATGGGCAGGGGTTTCATGGTGATCTCCGGTTGCCGCCATTGAAAACCCTGTAGTAACTCCAGAGTCAAGCGGGTAAGGTGATGACCTTCCTCGATTCACTTTTGAGCCCACGCCGGGCTTCAGGCCTTGCAATGAAAATCGGTCAGCTCGCCCAGCAGACAGGTACGCCGGTGGACACCATTCGTTACTACGAGCGCGAAGGGTTGCTCCCGCGTGCTGCGCGGACGGAAGGCAACTATCGGATCTACGATGCCGTTCATCTCGAACGCCTCGCCTTCATTCGGCGATGTCGCTCCCTTGACATGACGCAGGACGAAATCCGGGTGCTCCTGCGTTTCAGGGACACTCCGTCGGAGAGTTGCGAAGACGTCAACGCGTTGCTCGATGCCCATATCGGCCACGTTGCCGAGCGGATACGGGAGTTGCAGCAGTTGGAAAAGCAGCTTCAGACGTTGCGCGAGTGTTGCCAGGAAGGCCGACAAGCGGCCGAGTGCGGGATCTTGAACGAGCTATCCCATGGAGGGGCAGAGCTCACCACGCCCGCCGCATCGGAGAGCCATCTCGCCGCCACGCATGCCGGTGGGCGACAGCATGTGCCCCCAAGACAGGGAGGCGGCGCGTGATGGTTGAAGGTGCCTTGCGCAACCCCAGGGCCATCATCTGCCGCGTCTCAGGCGTGAGGCGTCGTGAAGCGACGCGATTCGCGTTGGGAAGGATCGCGCATGAGAAAAGGAATTGCACGCATTCTCATTTGGACGCAGAATCAAAAAAAGACATTCAACGGTAAGACCCCTCATGCAAGCCCTGCGTCTCCTTTCAATCGTTCTGTTTTCTTTGGTTGCGACGGTCTCGATCGCCCAAGTTGCGCCTCAAGCGACGCAAGACAAGACCAAGCAGATCTGGCAGCTGCTGGATTACCTTGCCGTCGACTATGGCCGTTCCGTTAATGAGGGACAGGTCGCCAACGAAGCCGAATATGCCGAGATGCAGGAGTTCGCACAGGCCGCAGAACGACAGTTGGCCGAATTGCCAGCGGTGCCGGCCGCTCCGACCCTGGCGAGCGATGCAGCGGCGCTACGTGCGCTCATCGCACAAAAGGCTTCGGCCGCATCTGTGGGAGAACAGGCACGCAAATTGGCAGGCGGACTCATCGCGGCCTATCCGGTCTCGATGGCCCCCGGCAAGTTGCCCGATCTACAACGGGGCGCCACGCTCTATCAGAGCCAATGCGCGTCGTGCCACGGCGTCTCGGGGCATGCGGACGGCCCACTCGCTGCCAAGCTGAACCCACCTCCCATCGCGCTGGCCGACCACGAACGCGCCCGGGAGCGCAGTGTGTTTGCGCTTCAGCAGATCATCACGCGAGGTGTGGCGGGAACGTCCATGCCGGGATTCGTACAGCTCTCGGACGAAGACCGCTGGGCACTGGCCTACTTCGCCTCGACGCTGTCGTACTCCGAGGCCGATCAGCAGGCAGGGGCCAAATTGTGGGCCGCGCAACCTGCCCTCCGTGAGGCCGTGCCGACCCTGGCGACGCTGAGCCAGCATTCCGAGGCAGCGCTCGCCAAGACCGTCGGCGCCGATGCCGCTCGCCAGCTCACCGCCTACCTACGGAGCACGCCCCAGTTACTCGCAACGTCAAACACGGGCAGCATACAGATCGCGAAAGACAAGCTGAGGGAGAGCGTTGTCGCGCTGGACAACGGAAACGAACGCTTGGCCTCGCAGCTGGCATTGTCGGCCTATCTGGATGGCTTCGAGCCCGTCGAGCCGGCGCTGGCCGCCAAGAATCAAGCGCTTTTCCACGACATCGAAAAGACGATGGGGCTCTACCGCAATGCACTGACTGCCGGGCAGGTCGAGCGTGCCCACGACATTGCCCAGCAACTGCAAGCCCAGCTCGATGAAGCGCAGGAGGCCTTGGGGGGCACCAAAGACGCCCTCTCGACCTTCCTTGGCGCACTGACCATCCTGCTGCGGGAAGGCCTGGAAGCCTTGCTGGTGGTTGTCGCGATGATGGCATTCCTGAAAAAAGCGGATCGCACCGATGTGCTGCCCTACGTGCATGCGGGATGGATGACAGCGCTCACCGCCGGGGGGCTGACCTGGCTAGTGGCGACCTATGTCGTGGATGTGAGCGGCGCCAGCCGCGAGATGACGGAGGGGGTTTCCGCCGTGTTTGCCGCCGTTGTACTCCTGGCGGTGGGCATGTGGATGCACCAGAAGAGTCTTGCGGGTCGTTGGCAGACCTATGTGAAGGAAAAATTGTCGTCTGCCCTGAGCAAGAAGTCGGCATTGATGCTGTTCGTACTGTCGTTCGTCACCGTCTATCGCGAAGTCTTTGAAACGGTCCTCTTCTATGCGGCGCTCTGGACCCAGGACAATGGCGTCTATCTGCTTGCCGGCCTCGCCTCCGGCATCGTCATCCTGGCGGCGGTCGCAGCGGTACTCCTGCGCTCCGCGGCACGTCTGCCGATCAGCCAGTTCTTTGCCTTCAGTTCAGCCCTCGTGGGGGTGCTCGCCGTCGTTCTGATGGGCAAAGGTGTGGCCGCACTGCAAAAGGTCGGCATCCTGCAGATCACGCCTATCTCGATACCGCGCATCGATGTTCTTGGCGTTTACCCGTCGATCCAGACCGTTACCGCACAGGTCCTGATCCTGCTCATTATTGTGGCAAGCGTCGCCTACAATTTGAGGTCGCAACGGGCCGCCACGCAATCGTGATAACGTCGTTGTCCCCCGGCCTTTGGCGAGGACAGGACGGCGATGCTGACTCACTGGGAACTGGAACATTACCGACAGCTGTACCGCAATCAGATTGACCGGCTTGTCGAGACCTTGACGGTGCGCCTCCTGCCGACCTTTGACTCCGTGCACGCGGAAGTCGAGGCGCTTCAACAGGAAGCGTACCGAGCGAGCCGTGAGTGTGCCAACGATGGCAACGGGCTCGATCCGCAAATGGCCCATGAGGCCGCTTTCGAGGCGTCGTTAGCGCATTTCGACATTGTGCTCGATTTGCGCCAAGGGCTTCAGAACATGTTCGCGGTCAGTCTCTACCACCTGTTTGAGCAGCAAGTCCGGGCGTTCCACGTTCGTGTTCTACATCAAAAGCCGCTCAAGTTCGGGCCCGATGTGCTGAAGGAATGGGATAAGGCACTCCCCAATTCTGTCCTGAGTGCAGACCAGCGTTCCTGTCTGAACGAACTTCGTCTGCTGGCAAATACCGTCAAGCACGGCGACGGCACATCGGCCCACGAGCTCTATGTGGTGGCGCCTCACCTGTTTCTGGCCGATTGGGAGCAGGATGCGCTCGATGACCCGAGGGTCATCGTCCATAAACCGGACATCGGGGCACCGCTCTTCGGACAAGACCTTTTCGTTCGTCCGGGCGACATACATCGCTACCGGCAACTCCTCAACGGCGTATGGTCGACCTACTTGGAGGCGTTTCACGGGAGGGGGTAGCCTGTCAGTCGCAGCTGACGCGTGTAGAGGTCCTTGATGACGTACATGGGGCTGTGGAGTCTCTAGTCCGCGATCACCTGACCCACGCAGCTCACGAAACGGAAAAATCGTACGCTAAGGCGCGCGACGGCTTTTGACCTAGCAGCAGTGCAAAGCCGCGATCAGTGGGCAGGAGACATTGCCGTGGTGCGCGTTGCACTCGCTCACCAACTTCGACAGCGCCACCTCCATTTGCTTGAGGTCTGCTAGGCGGGCACGTACATCAGCCAGGCGTAGAGCAGCCAATTCAGCCGCCTCGCCGCAATGCGTGCCGTCCTCCAGCCTCAGGAGTTGGCTGATTTCCTCCAGGCTGAACCCCAAGCGCTGGGCTGATTTCACAAACTTCACCCGCGCCACGTCCGTCTGCCCATAGCGGCGGATGCGTCCATACGGCCGCTCCGGCTCCGGCAGCAGGCCCTTGCGTTGATAGAAGCGGATCGTCTCCACATTGACCCCGCCTGCTTTGGCGAAGGCCCCGATGGTCAGGTTCTCCGAAGCGTTCTCCATGGCGCTTGACTCCGTAGTTGACTACGGAAATAACGTTACAACATCAAGCGAAATCCCGGAAGGAGAACCTGATGTTGGAACCCAAGAACGGCCGTGGCGCACTGGCGACCGGCGGCGTAGCGGCCGTCCTCGCCTCGACCTGCTGCCTCGGCCCGCTCGTGCTGGTCGCGCTCGGCTTCTCGGGTGCCTGGATCGGCAATCTGACCGTGCTGGAACCGTACCGACCGTTCTTCATCGGTGCGGCGCTCATCGCACTGTTTTCCGCCTGGCGCAGCATCTTCCGCCCGGTTCAGGCCTGCACGCCGGGTGAGGTGTGTGCCGTGCCGCGGGTGGCGAAGGCCTACAGGGCGATCTTCTGGATCGTGGCCACCTTGGTCTTGGTTGCCCTCGTTTTTCCCTATGTCCTGCCGCTGTTCTACTGAAAGAATATTGTCATGAAAAAACTCGCAATCCTGATCACCCTGGCCGCCACCCTGAGCCCCCCTGCCTGGGCTGCATCCCAAACCATCACCCTGTCTGTGCCCGGTATGACCTGCGCCGCGTGCCCAATCACGGTCAAGAAAGTACTTACCAAGGTGGACGGCGTGAAAAAGGCCGAAGTGCGCTACGAAAATCGGATAGCCATCGTCACCTTCGACGACGCAAAGACCAACGCCGAAGCCTTGACCAAGACCATGGCAAACGCGGGCTACCCCGCTACCGTCAAGCAGTGAGGACGCCATCATGGCCGAAACAATCGCCTTCCACATCGATGGCATGACGTGCACGTCGTGCGCCGAGCATATCCAGGAGGCTCTGGGGAACGTGCCCGGTGTGCGCTCGGCCTCAGTGTCCTATCCGCAAGGACGGGCCGAGATCGACATGGACGCGGACATGAGCTTGGACCCGTTGGTCGCGACCGTGACAGAGCTTGGCTACCGCGCACGGATTGCCGACTCGGCAGGCAAACTGACCGGCGGACTGTTGGACAAGGCGATGGGTTGGCTGGGCGGCGATACGAAGCGCGGTGGCAGCGAGCAGATGCTGCATGTCGCCGTGATCGGCAGCGGCGGTGCGGCGATGGCGGCGGCCTTGAAGGCCGTGGAACGTGGAGCGCGCGTTACGCTCATCGAACGCGGCACTATCGGTGGCACCTGCGTCAATGTCGGTTGTGTGCCCTCCAAGATCATGATCCGCGCCGCACACATTGCGCATCTGCGCCGCGAAAGCCCGTTCGATGAAGGTCTGCCTACCGCAGCGCCGATCGTGCTGCGCGAGCGGCTGCTGGCCCAGCAGCATGGCCGAGTAGAAGAACTGCGCCACGCCAAGTACGAGGGCATCCTGGCGAGCACCCCGGCCATCACCATGCTGCGTGGCGAAGCCCGTTTCAAGGACGTGCGTACGCTGATCGTAGCGACTGGTGACGGTGGCACGCACGAGGTGAGCTTCGAACGCTGCCTCATCGCTACCGGGGCCAACCCCGCGACCCCGCCAATCCCCGGCTTGAAGGACACGCCTTACTGGACCTCCACCGAGGCGCTGACAAGCGACCGCATTCCCGAGCGGCTGGTCGTAATTGGCTCGTCCGTGGTCGCGGTCGAGCTGGCGCAAGCCTTCGCCCGCCTGGGCAGCCAGGTCACGATCCTGGCGCGCAGCACGCTGTTCTTCCGTGAAGACCCGGCCATTGGCGAAGCCATTACGGCCACCTTCCGCGCCGAGGGCATCGAGGTTCTAGAGCACACCCAGGCGAGCAAGGTCGTCTATGCTGACGGGGAATTCATGCTCACCACCGGACACGGGGACGTGCGCGCCGACAAGCTGCTGATCGCCACCGGCCGCGCACCGAACACCCGCAGCCTCAATCTCGATACGGCAGGCGTCGAGGTCAATGCGCAAGGGGCCATCGTCATCGACCGCGCCATGTGCACCAGCGCGCCGCACATCTACGCAGCCGGTGACTGCACCGCCCAGCCACAATTCGTCTATGTGGCAGCGGCGGCCGGCACACGCGCCGCGATCAACATGACCGGCGGCGACGCGGTGCTGGACCTAACAACGATGCCGGCGGTGGTATTCACCGATCCACAAGTAGCGACAGTGGGTTACAGCGAAGCGGAGGCACAGCACGACGGCATTGAGACCGACAGCCGAACGCTCTCGCTCGACAATGTGCCAAGGGCGCTCGCAAACTTTGATACGCGCGGCTTCATCAAGCTGATCGCCGAGGTCGGCACGGGGCGGCTGATCGGCGTACAGGCGGTAGCCCCAGAAGCGGGCGAGCTGATCCAGACGGCGGCGCTGGCGATCTGCCACCGGATGACCGTGCAGGCGCTGGCCGACCAGTTGTTTCCCTATCTGACCATGGTTGAGGGACTCAAGCTCGCGGCGCAGACCTTCAGTAAGGACGTGAAGCAACTGTCCTGTTGCGCCGGGTGAGAACTGGGGTGTTCGATGTGGATGCTCTGCCGCGGCTGTGTTTCGTGCCGGCGGCCTTCTCATGCGGGGATCCGCCTGGCCCCGCTGACGCGGTAGTGCCGGGCGCTGGACGCGCCGGATGCCCGCCCTATCGGACCGAAGGCAAATACCCAGTTGACGCGTTTGCAAACAATCTTAGCTGGATTCGGTGGTGGTCCCCCGACATTGTCTGAACTAGACTTCATTAAGTGAAAATGAGTTGTGCTTTCATGTGTGGTGTGAAATGACCCGGCGACGCCGAAATTCTCGAGCCAATCAATCAGTGGAGGGCGATAGTCGCCACGCTGGAAAACCTTGCCGAGCGTTGTGTTGGCGCACTAATGCCATGGTCTCATCCGATCATCGCAGCACTTGCAGCAGGTTCCGTTTGGGAGGCGCAGACCTCGATCAAAGTGAGCCCGATGCCAACGGACGTCGTCAGCCTGACGCTGTGGCGTGTTAACCATGACCCGCCACTTCAAACAACTAATCTGTCATCTGTTGATTGGGGTATTTCTGTTCGCGCAAATGGCGGTTGTGTCGTATGCCTGTCCTCAGTCCTCTCCGGTTGGATTGAATCAAGTATCGGTATCCATCATGTCCTCGGACGACAACCCATCCATGGACATACCCGCCTGTTGTGACGGGATGGAGCGACCGGACATGGCTAATCCCAATCTTTGCACCGAACATGCCCATTTTGGTCAGCTGAATGATCAGACGCAGATCCCGACGCTGCCTGCAATTCTGCTGACCAGCCTCTATGTCGTTTCCACAGCATCCGAGCTGAATTTCCGGTTCCCGCCTGCCGCCTTAGCCAACTTCCTCGCTGAGTCGTTCCCACCGCACGCCATCTTGCACTGCTGCTTCCGCATTTAGGCCTCCCGACGACACTGTGCTGACGACCTGAGCGGTCGATACAGCACAACGGTTCTGCTCCCCCGTGCTTGTGACCTTTAGGCTCGCTCGCATGGGGATTCGCCCGAGCTGATTCGTTTCCATGTCTGGAGGCTCCGTGTTCGCCGACTCGCTCCGCGCTGTCCATTGGGGGGTCGTCTCAGAAAACGGAAAATAAAGCACGCTAAGCCGGTTGCAGCGGTCGCAGCGGCCTAAACTTGCCAGCGCCGATCTTGGCGCTGCTGCGCCAGAGGTAATCGCCGGTCAGATTGATGTGCTCCCAACCTAGCGGAGACAGGTACTGCAACAGGGCGTCATCGACAGTCTGGCCGTGGCCGCGTAAGGCGTGCGCGGCCCGTTCCAGGTAGACCGTGTTCCACAACACGATGGCAGCCGTCACTAGGTTGAGGCCGCTGGCCCGGTAGCGCTGCTGCTCAAAACTGCGGTCACGAATTTCGCCCAGGCGGTTGAAGAACACGGCGCGGGCCAAGGCGTTGCGGGCTTCGCCCTTGTTCAGTCCGGCATGCACGCGGCGGCGCAGCTCGACGCTTTGCAGCCAGTCCAGAATGAACAGCGTGCGCTCGATGCGGCCCAGCTCGCGCAGGGCGACGGCCAAGCCGTTCTGGCGCGGATAGCTGCCGAGCTTCCTGAGCATCAGGGAAGCCGTCACTGTGCCCTGCTTGATCGAGGTGGCCAATCGCAAGATTTCATCCCAATGGGCGCGAACATGCTTGATGTTGAGCGTGCCGCCGATCATCGGTTTCAGCGCGTCATAGGCGCTGTCGCCCCTCGGGATGTAGAGCTTGGTGTCGCCCAGGTCGCGGATGCGCGGCGCAAAGCGGAAGCCCAAGAGGTGCATCAGCGCAAAGACGTGATCGGTGAAGCCTGCCGTATCGGTGTAGTGTTCCTCGATCCGCAGGTCGGATTCGTGGTACAGCAGGCCGTCGAGCACGTAGGTCGAGTCGCGCACGCCGACGTTCACGACCTTGGTGTGAAACGGCGCGTACTGGTCGGAGATGTGGGTGTAGAAGGTTCGCCCTGGGCTGCTGCCGTATTTCGGGTTGATGTGGCCGGTACTCTCGGCCTTGCTGCCGGTGCGGAAGTTCTGGCCATCCGATGATGACGTGGTGCCGTCACCCCAATGCTCGGTGAATCGCCCCGGGTTTCGCGGAGGCTCCCACTCTTGAGAAGATGGAGCCATGAAGAAGACAACGAAATACGCCCCGGAAGTACGCGAGCGTTCAGTGCGGATGGTGTTCGAGCAGCGCAGTGAGCACCCGTCGCAATGGGCCGCGATCCAGTCGATTGCGGCGAAGATCGGTTGCACGGCCCAGACACTGCACGCCTGGGTTCGGCAGCACGAGCGGGATACCGGACAGCGGGACGGGGTCAGCAGTGCCGAAACCGCACGGATCAAGGAACTGGAGCGGGAGGTTCGGGAATTGAAGCGGGCCAACGAGATCCTGCGTCTGGCCAGTGCGTATTTCGCTCAGGCGGAGCTCGACCGCCGCAACAAGTGACCCACGACTTCATCGACATGCACCGGGAGCGTCTCGGGGTCGAGCCGATCTGCAAGGTCTTGCAGGTTGCCCCGTCGGCGTATCGACGCCAGGTGGCACGCCGAAGCAATCCTGGCCTGCGCAGCGCCCGGGCACTGCGCGACGAACGCTTGATCAGGAATATCCAGCGGGTCTGGCAGGCCAACCTGCGGGTGTATGGCGTGCGCAAAGTATGGAGGCAGTTGCAGCGGGAAGGCATCGAGGTGGCTCGCTGCACCGTCGAGCGTTTGATGCGGGCCGAGGGCCTTGTCGGCGCCCGGCGTGGAAGCGCGGTTCGCACGACCCGCGCTGATTCCGCCGTACCTTGTCCGCTGGACCGGGTCAATCGGCAGTTCGTGGCCGAGCGCCCGAATCAGCTGTGGGTCTCCGACTTCACGTATGTCTCGACCTGGCAGGGGTTCGTGTACGTCGCCTTCGTCGTCGATGTGTTTGCCCGCTACATCGTCGGCTGGCGCGTCAGCCGCTCCATGCATACCGAGTTCGTGCTGGACGCACTGGAGCAAGCCTTGTGGGCACGCCAGCCCCAGCGGGACGCCCTGATCCATCATTCGGACAGAGGGTCACAGTACGTATCCATCCGCTACACCGAGCGACTCGCCGAGGCGGGCATCGAGACGTCGGTTGGCAGCAAGGGGGACAGCTACGATAACGCCTTGGCCGAGACGATCAACGGACTCTACAAAGCAGAGTTGATCCATCGCCGTGGCCCATGGAAAAGTGCTGAAGCGGTGGAACTGGCAACCCTCGAGTGGGTGGCCTGGTTCAACCATCATCGGCTGCTCGCCCCTATTGGCTACATGCCGCCGGCTGAAGCTGAGGCAAACTATTACCGCAGTCAAACCGCTCAGGCTGTCATGGCCTGACTTAAACCAAATGGCCTCCGCGAAACCCGGGGCGATTCACGGCGAAGGGATGCCGAAATTGGGCATTGACCAACTCGGCCAGTGCCGTCGAATAGGTTTCGTCGCGGATATGCCAGGCTTGCAGCCAGGCCAGCTTGGCGTAGGTCGTGCCGGGGCAGGACTCGGCCATCTTGGTCAGACCCAGGTTGATCGCGTCGGCCAGGATCGTGGTCAGTAGCAGATTCTTGTCCTTGGCCAGGTCGCCCGATTTCAGGTGCGCGAAGTGCCGGGTAAAGTCCGTCCATTCGTCCACCTCCAGCAGCAATTCGGTGATCTTGACGTGCGGCAGGATCATCGCCGTCTGGTCGATCAGGGCCTGCGCGCTGTCGGGCACTGCTGCATCAAGCGGCGTGATCTTCAGACCCGACTCGGTGATGATGGCGTCCGGCAGCTCATTCGCCAGAGCCATGCGGTTGACGGTGGCGAGCTGCGTTTCCAGCAGCGTCAGCCGCTCATGCAGGTATTGGTCGCAGTCGGTGGCCACGGTCAGCGGCAATTCGCTGACCTGCTTGAGGCTGGCGAATTTCTCGGGCGGCACCAGGTAGTCTTCGAAGTCCTTGAACTGACGCGATCCCTGTACCCAGATGTCGCCGGAGCGCAGCGCGTTCTTCATCTCTGACAGCGCGCACAGTTCGTAGTAACGCCGGTCGATGCCGGCGTCGGTCATGACCAGCTTTTGCCAGCGCGGCTTGATGAAATCGGTCGGTGCGTCGGCCGGCACCTTGCGGGCGTTGTCGCTGTTCATGCCGCGTAGTACCTCGATGGCGTCGAGCACATCCTTGGCGGCGGGCGCCGCCCGTAGCTTGAGCACGTCGAGGAATTCCGGGGCGTAGCGCCGCAAGGTCGCATAGCTCTCGCCGATGCGGTGCAGGAAATCGAAGTCCTCGGGCTGCGCGAGTTTCTGCGCCTCGGTGACGCTCTCGGCGAAGGCATCCCAGGACATGACGGCTTCGATGGCAGCGAACGGATCGCGGCCCGACTGCTTGGCCTCGATCAGCGCCTGGCCGATGCGACCGAACAGCCGCACCTTGGCATTGATCGCCTTGCCGGACGCCTGGAATTGCTGCTGATGCTTGTTCTTGGCGGCGTTGAACAGCTTACCCAGGATGCGGTCATGCAGATCGATGATTTCGTCGGTGACGGTGGCCATGCCCTCGATGGCGAGCGCGACCAGGGTCGCGTAGCGGCGCTGCGGCTCGAACTTGGCCAGGTCGGCGGGCGTCATCTGGCCGCCCTCTCGGGCGATCTTGAGTAGACGATTCTGGTGAACCAGCCGCTCGATGCCGGAAGGCAGGTCGAGCGCCTGCCACGCCTTGAGGCGTTCGATGTGTTCGAGCATGTGCCGCGAGTTCGGTTTGGCCGGTGACTGGCGCAGCCAGGCCAGCCGGGTCGTCTTGCCGTTGTCCCTCCGCTTTAGCAGATCGTCGAGGCGGCGGCGATGCGCGTCCGACAGCGGTTCGGCCAAGGCGTCGTAGATGCGCCGGTTGGCGCGGGTGATGGCTTCAGCGCTCGCCCGCTCGACGGCATTGATGGCAGGCAGAATGACCGACTGCCGCCGCAGGTGCTCGATCAGGGTGCTGGCCAGCACGATACCCTTGTCGGTCTGCATGGCCAGCTCGGTCAGCGTGTGGACAGCCTGCCGGTAGTCGCTCATGGTGAACGGTTGGAAGCCGAACACCGTTTGGAGTTCGACCAGGTGCTCGCGCCGGGTCTGCTCCCGCTGCCCGTACTCGCCCCAGCTTTCGACGCTGACCTTGAGCTGGTCGGCGACCAGCTTCAACAAGGGTGGAAACGGCGGCTCATCGACGCCAAGGATGAGGCCGGGAAAGCGCAGGTAGCAGAGCTGCACGGCGAAGCCCAGGCGGTTGGCCGGGCCGCGCCGTTGCCGGATGATGGAAAGGTCGGTGTCGCTGAACGTGTAGTAACGGATCAAATCGTCCTTGGTGTCCGGCAACGCCAGCAGGCTTTCCCGCTCGGCGGCGGAGAGGATGGAACGACGCGGCATGTCTCTATTGATCCAATCTCAAGTATTGATACAGGGTCTCCCGGCTCACACCAAACTCACGGGCCAGCTTCGCTTTTTGTTCACCGGCGGCGGCACGCTGCTGTAGATCGGCTACCTGTTCGGGCGACAGCGCTTTCTTGCGGCCCCGATAGGCTCCGCGCTGTTTGGCGAGCGCGATGCCTTCCCTCTGTCGCTCGCGGATCAAGGCCCGCTCGAATTCGGCGAACGCCCCCATGACCGACAGCATCAGGTTCGCTATCGGCGAATCCTCGCCGGTGAAGGTCAGGCTCTCCTTGACGAACTCGATGCGCACGCCGCGCTTGGTCAGCTTTTGCACAAGACGACGCAAGTCATCAAGGTTGCGCGCCAAGCGATCCATGCTGTGAACCACCACGGTGTCGCCTTCGCGCACGAAGGCCAGCAGCGAATCAAGCTCGGGCCGCTGCGTGTCCTTGCCCGACGCCTTGTCGGTGAACACCTTGCCGACTTCGACATTGTCATTTTCAGAAGACGACCGCACCAAACATCAGAAGTCGATTGCACTGTGCCG
>NZ_JAYSDK010000033.1:0-69435 GCF_041914405.1 Zoogloea sp. | reverse complement strand
GCGCATTATAAAGAATTATCGAAAACCGTCAACACCATTCGACAAAATAATTCTAAGCGCCTCAACCAGCACGGGGATCAAAAGCATCCCTGACACTGTCGGCAAACAAATTGGCTGCAAGAACCATCACGAACATAAAGCAGAACGCCGCCACCAGACTCCACCAAACCATCGGCTCTCTCGCCAACTCCATTCTTGCAGCATTGATCATCGTGCCGAAACTGACGGTCCCTGGATCAACCCCGATTCCCACATACGATAGAACTGCCTCAGCCAGCACCAGAGCAGAGAAGTCCATTACCAGAGCAATCAACACCAGATGCATAAGATTGGGCAGGACATGCCGAGCAAGAATGCGCGCGGTGGACACACCAAACGCACGAGCAGCTTGAACGTATTCGAGTTCGCGCAATTTCAGCGTTTCCCCTCGCAGAAGTCGGCACAAACCAGTCCAACTGGTCATTCCCAAAATGATACAAAGAGCCAGCAGACGTGCGTCAGCCCTCTCGGCCGCAGTGCTGAACCAATGGGGATTCGAATCGATCACGACCTGCATCATTAGCACGGCCGCCGCAATCAACAGGACGCTCGGAATGGAGTTGAGAACCGTATAAACGTACTGGATTACGTCATCAACCCAGCCCCCTACATAGCCCGCAACGATGCCGAGCACCACAGCCAGTGGCAAGGTCACCAAAGTGGTGAGAGTTCCGATCACAAGCGCTGTACGAATACTCTTTAACGTCAGATAAAACACATCCTGCCCGACCTTGTCAGTGCCGAACACATGATATTCAGTCGCAAGAGCAAGCACTGGTCCCATAAAAAGACACACCGCTCCCAGACTTACCAGCACGGCACGCCATGCCAGCCCTCCCCTGCCACGCCAAATCGCTCGCCACGCCGCCCCCAAGGGCACTTTTCGCGAAATTGCCACCCACTTCACAAGGATGAGAGCCACGATACCCCAGCAAGTGACCGCCACAGCCAAGCCGATGCCAAGACGCCCAAGCACATCGCCAACATGGTCATCTTCCGGATACTGAAGATCGACGCCGCCATAGCGCAGACGAGGAAACTCCCGTCGTTGCGCTCCGTCAGCCCCTTCGACCGTCTCCTTGGTAAACAATTGGTACGCCAGCGGCGAAGAATAAGTCTTTTCAGTTTTGGCTCGAAGCGGATCCGCTAGCACATCAAGCAGACTCACAACCTCAGTCGATAATTGCCGCTTCGCATCAGCACCGGAGCGCGCGTCGAGCCACGATCGGTAATGCAGGCTATCGAGCACTCCAACCAGAAGAAACAACAGCAGAACGGTCAGTGCAGCCATTCCAACATGGCTTTCGCCAACCCTCCGCCACGCCACTCGCATAGGCTCGCTCCCCCTCGCCCGCCCGACAGCAAGTGCAATGCATGCGAGCAACCCAAAGAGCAGCATATCCGTCCATAGAACCACCGGCTGAATGCCCATCATTCGAGCCTCACCCGCGGATCCACCAATGTGTAGGACACATCGGTCAACAAGAGGCCAACGATATAAAGCATGGCCCCAATGAAAACCATCGCCCGAACGACCAAGAAATCCTGCGCATTGATCGCGTCGATCGTATAGCTCCCCAAGCCGGGAATGCCAAAAAAGGATTCCGTCAAGAGGCTCCCCATGAACAGGGAAGGGATCACCACCACTACACCCGTCAAGACCGGGATCATTCCATTCTTTAAGACGTGCTTGAACAAGGCCTGCAATTCAGACAATCCTTTTGCACGCGCAGTCCTCACATAATCCTTACCCGCCTCTTCCACAAATATCGTGCGATACCATCGCGAACTCGCACCAATCCCGGCTATGACCCCGATCAGGACAGGCAGTACGAGAAAGCGCGACACATCAACCCCAGCGCCGTAGCCCGAAATGGGAACCAGGTGCCAGACCTTGGAAACCAGCCACTGCCCGCCAATGATGTAGAACAGACCGGAAATGGACATCATCCCGACACAGAGAACGCCTCCCCATAAGTCGAGATAGGAAGCGCGAAAAAAAACCAGCAACAATGCGAAGGCCACGGTGACGAACAGTCCCAGCGCGAAAGTCGGAAGCGCAATCGCCAAGGAAGGCCCCATGCGACTGACAATTTCATTGGCAATATCTCGGCCGTCATCCGCCCGTCCGAAATCGAAGACGAACATTCGCAAGGATTTTTCGAAGAAAACAGTCTCCGTGAGGGCCCTGACGCCAGGCACATCGGCGTTGATGAACAGGGGTTTGTCGTAACCCCTTTCAGCCTTCCAACGCTCAATGGCTTCAGGTGTCACGCGTTTGACACCAAGCTGCATGCGCGCCATGTCATCCGGAGTATTAACCACGAAGAACAGCGCAAAAGTGAGCAGATTGACGCCCACTAGAATGAGCGGGGCATAAAGCAGCCGACGTGCAATATAAGCAAGCATAGGGCGACTATCCTACATGGACGCAGCCCAATGGCGGAATCCCTTCACTCTCAACACTTTCGCGCAGGTGCCCTTGCTCACCGTTTCGATACCCCGCCGATCAAGCCCCGAACAGCCTCCTGAAGATCAGCAGGCAACACTACGACGCGGGCGCTCTCCGAGGATCCCATGCGTTCGAGCGAAGCAATGTATTTTTCTCCAAGCAGGAAGAGCATCGGTGCGCTTTCCGTACCGACCGCCGCGCTCACGCGCCGAATCGCCTCAGCGGACGCCTCGGCAAGCATCACCTGCGCATTAGCATCCCGCTTGGACGCCTCCAGGCGCGCCTCGGCCTCAAGAATTGCCGCCTGCTTCGCCCCTTCGGCACGGGTGACCAAGGCCTTCCGCTCCCGCTCTGCTGAGGCCTGTTGCTCCATGGCCTTCTGCATGGAAGGCGATGGCTTGATGTCCTGAATCTCCACCGACTTGACGGTCAGCCCCCAGTCGACGGCCTCGTCGGCGATGCTCTCCCGCAACCGCGCCTTGATCTTGTCTCGGCTGGACAAGGCCTCGTCGAGCTCCATCTCGCCGATGATCGACCTCAGGGTTGTCATGATCATGTTGCGGATCGCCTCGGAGAAATCGGTCACGCCATAAACGGCCTTCACCGGATCCGTCACCTTCAGAAAGGCAATCGCGTTCGTAAGGATGACCGCATTGTCGCGAGTAATGACCTCCTGCTCCTGCACATCCAGGATGATGTCCTTGGTGACAAGTTTGTAAGCGACCTGATCGAGATACGGAATGATGATGTTCAGACCGGGCCTCAAGGTGCCGAAGTACTTGCCAAGGCGCTCCACGATCCATTCTTCGCCTTGGGGCACGATACGCACCCCCTTCGCGATCGTCACGACAACAAAAACAAGTATCGCCAGCACTACGATAAATCCAGCACTCATCGCCCGCCCCTCCGGTTACGCTCAACTTTTTTCCACTTTGAGAAAACTACCCTCTACCGCCACAACCCGCACGCGCTCACCAGCTGCCACCGGCTCATCAACCACGCAGTCCCACTCCTCCGAGCCCAGCAGCGGCTTCTGAAAGCGAACTCTCCCGCGCTCAAAGGGCGCGCCGGCCTTCGAGACCAAACCAATCTCCCCGATCACATCACCATCCGACTGCCCGATCCGCGTCCGGCAATCGCTGCGCTTGAAGAGACGGAACCACAGCCCAACCATCGCCAGAGACGCGAGGATCCAAAGTGACACCTGCGCAGTCATGCCAACCCCAGGCACCAGGAGCAGCGATACGCCGACCAGCAACGCACCGAGTCCGAACCAGATCACAAAGAACGCCGGAACGGCCAACTCGGCAATGACGAGCGCGATACCCAGCATGATCCAATGCCACCACTCGAGGTCCATGCCACCTCCCAGCCCTATCGACGATTGATGATGCGCTTATCCGGACACTAACAGAGCCTCGGCATTTGCTGTCGCCGGGCACGAACTGCAGACGAAAAAAAGCCGGGTTTCCCCGGCTTTTTTCGTCAATGGCGAAAATGCATCAGGCCTGCTTGTGAGCAGCCAGTTTCAGCCAAGTATCCACAACCGTATCCGGGTTAAGGGAGATGGTCTGGATACCTTCGTCCATCAGCCACTCAGCAAAATCGGCGTGATCGGAAGGGCCCTGGCCGCAGATACCAACATACTTGCCGAGCTTGTTGGCGCTCTGGATTGCCATCGACAGCAGCTGCTTGACTGCAGGATCACGCTCATCGAAGGAGTGCGCGACCAAACCGGAGTCGCGGTCCAGGCCCAGGGTCAGCTGGGTCAGATCGTTGGAGCCGATGGAGAAGCCATCGAAGATCTCCAAGAACTGGTCGGCCAGCAGCGCGTTGGACGGAATCTCGCACATCATGATCAGCTTGAGGTCGTTCTCGCCCTGCTTCAGGCCGTGCTCGGCCAGCAGCTCGACGACGCCCTTGGCTTCGTCCAGGTTGCGCACGAAAGGCACCATCAGCTGGACGTTGGTGAGACCCAACTCGTTGCGCACCTTCTTCATCGCAGCGCATTCGAGCTCGAAGCAGTCACGGAAGCTGTGCGCGATGTAACGGGACGCACCACGGAAGCCCAGCATGGGGTTTTCTTCTTCCGGCTCATAGATCTCGCCACCGAGCAGCTTGCGGTATTCGTTCGACTTGAAGTCGGACAGGCGGACGATCACGGGCTTCGGATAGAAGGCCGCCGCGATGGTGGCAACGCCTTCCACCAGCTTCTCGATGAAGAACTGCTTCGGCGTGGCATAGCCGCGGGAACGGCGGGTGATTTCCGCACGCAGGCTGGCCGGCACCTGGTTGATCTCGAGGATCGCCTTCGGGTGGATGCCGATCATGTTGTTGATCACGAACTCGAGACGGGCCAGGCCGACGCCACCGTTCGGGATCTGCGCGAATTCGAAGGCCAGCTCCGGGTTGCCGACGTTCATCATGATCTTCACCGGGATGTCGGGCAGGTTGCCCATATCGGTGGTGACCACTTCGAAGTCCAGCTTGCCGCGATACACGTAACCGGTATCGCCTTCGGCGCAGGACACGGTGACTTCGTCGTTCTCTTCCAGGACTTCGGTGGCGTTGCCGCAACCGACGATGGCCGGGATGCCCAGCTCACGGGCGATGATCGCCGCGTGACAGGTACGACCGCCGCGATTGGTCACGATGGCGGAAGCGCGCTTCATCACCGGTTCCCAGTTCGGGTCGGTCATGTCGGTGACGAGAATGTCGCCCGCCTTCACACGATCCATCTCGGAGGCATCCTTGACGATGCGGACGTGACCGGCACCGATCTTCTGGCCGATGGCGCGACCATGCGTGATGGACTTGCTGTACTGCTTGAGGCGGTACTTTTCCATCACATGGCCGGACTGCTGGCTCTTCACGGTTTCCGGACGAGCCTGCAGGATGTAAAGCTTGCCGTCATCGCCGCTCTTGCCCCATTCGATGTCCATCGGACGGCCGTAGTGCTTCTCGATGATGGTCGCGTAGCGACCGAGTTCCAGCACGTCGGCATCGGTCAGCGAGTACACGTTGCGCTCGGCTTCTGCGACATCGACAGTACGGGTGGACTTGCCGGCTTCTTTCTTGTCGGCGAAGACCATCTTGATCAGCTTGGAGCCCAGGTTGCGACGGATGATCGCCGGCTTGCCCTCAGCCAAGGTAGCCTTGTGAACGTAGAATTCGTCCGGGTTTACCGCGCCCTGCACGACGGTCTCACCAAGGCCGTAGGAGGCGGTGATGAACACCACGCCGTCAAAGCCAGACTCGGTGTCCATCGTGAACATCACGCCGGAAGCGCCAATGTCGGAACGCACCATACGCTGCACGCCGGCAGACAGGGCAACTTCAGCGTGGGTGAAACCCTTGTGCACGCGATAGGCGATCGCGCGGTCGTTATACAGCGACGCAAACACTTCCTTGATGGCATGGAGGATGTTTTCGTAACCGTGGATGTTCAGGAAGGATTCCTGCTGACCAGCGAAGGAAGCGTCGGGCAGATCTTCCGCGGTGGCGGAGGAACGCACGGCAAAGCTGCCATCACCTTCTGCAGTGAGTTGCTCGTAGGCGGCCTTGATCTCGGCCTCGAGAGCCGGCGGGAAGGGGGTTTCGACAATCCACTCACGGATCTGGGTGCCGGTCTTCGCCAGCGCTACCACGTCATCCACGTCCAGGCTCTCGAGTGCGGCGCTGATACGCTCCGCCAGTCCCTGATGGGACAGGAACTCGCGATAAGCGTCGGCCGTGGTGGCAAAACCACCGGGAACGCGTACGCTGGACGGCAGCTGGCTGATCATTTCGCCGAGGGAGGCGTTCTTGCCGCCGACCTGCTCGACATCGGACATGCGCAGCTCTTGGAAAGGAATGACGTTACGGGCCATAAAAGGACTCATCCTGGGGAGGTAATGAAGAAAGTAAATCTGGGCGAATCACGTTGCCAGGCCGCATTGTAAGTCGTTTTGTTGCCCCGCCGCATGCAGGGTTTATCCTAACGACACCCATTTCAGGCCAAATGCATAGACAAAACAACGCTCAAGCGAGGGTGTCGCACCCGGGCAGTAGGCGGTCCGATGGCCAGAATGGGATAAGATGCAACCCTGTATCGGCCTCGCCGCCGGCGAACATCTCCCTTTCCCTGTTGGCACGTTCATGACTCAGACCCGCCCCGTATTCTTCATCTCAGACGGAACAGGCATCACGGCCGAGACCCTTGGCCACAGTCTTCTCGCGCAGTTTCCGGAATCTCGTTTCCGCAATCACCGCATGCCCTTCATCGACTCCCCGGAGAAGGCCCGCGACTGTGCTCTCAAGATCCGCGACGCAGCCATCGAAAGCGGTGTTCGCCCGATCGTCTTCAATACTCTCGTCGATCCGGAAGCGGTTGCTGCGCTGCGCGAAGCCGATGCCCTGTTCCTTGACCTGTTCGAGAAGTTCATCGAGCCCTTGGAGAATGAACTCGGGCAGCGCTCCACCCACGCTGCCGGACGCTTCCACGGGATTGCCGACAGCCAGGACTACAAAAAACGCATTGAGGCCATCAACTTCACGCTGGCTCACGACGACGGTGTCTCCAGCGCCGACTTGGCGGAGGCCGACGTGATCCTTGTCGGCGTATCCCGCTCTGGCAAGACGCCAACCAGCCTCTATCTCGCCATGCAGTTTGGGATCAAGGCGGCCAACTACCCACTGATCCCCGAGGACTTCGAGCGCAACAAGCTCCCCGGCGAACTGGCCCGCTTCCGCCACAAACTGTTTGGCCTCACCATCGGCCCCGACCGCTTGTCGCAGATCCGCCAGGAGCGCCGCCCCAACAGCCGCTATGCATCCATAGAAAACTGTCTGGCGGAGATTGAAGCCGCCCAGCGCATGATGAAGCGCGAAAGCATCAAGTGGCTCGACTCCACCACCAAGTCCATCGAAGAAATCTCCACCATCATCCTGCAGGAAGTGCGCATCGACCCTCTCGCTTATTGAAATTGCGGTGGGAATTCGGCCCCGATAGCCACTGTCCAATCTACAACCTCATGGAGAGCCCCCGATGAAACGTAACCGACTCGGGCGCCGCGGCGGCTTGCCGCGTGACGCCGAACAACTGCTGTGGCTCGCCAACGGTCTTGCCGATTCGAGCAGCCGTGCCGAAGACCATTTCTGGGACCTGCGCCTCGCCGCCGCCGTCGATAATCTGCTCAGCGCCGAGGACGAGGACACCCTTACAACGGCCCTCGACCACCTCAGCACGGCCAGCGTCCATGCCTATGACGAGCTCGCCGACATGATCGAATCGCGGGCGGAGGGTGCGCTGAAGTCCAACGACCAGCAGGACGTGCTGCTGATCGCCGTACCGGTAATGGCCTGGTCCCGCTACCGCATCCCCGCCTCGCCGATCACCGCGGCAGTCATGGCTAACCTGCGCGTACAGCTCAAGGCCCACGTGCTCGCCAACGGCGTCAAGCTGGCCCTCGCCGACTTTCTGTTCAGCCCTGACCAGCTGCCGCAGGGCTACTGCGCCACCGCCGATCTGGCAACGCACATCGGCCGCGCCGCGGAGAACGACAGCGACCTGCACATCAAGACCGACAATCTGCCGGAAACGGCCCAGTTCCTGTCGGACAACCGCTACCTGCTCGGCGCTGTCATCGTGCCGAAGGGCGCCCCAATCTTCCGCTGGCAGGAAGAGGACTGCACACGTGACCAGGCACTGGAGCAATGGCGCGCCCAAGGCGGTGCCTGCATCGCCCCCCTGCTCACCGGCTGTGCCTTCGACGTCGTGCTGCCGGATGCCTACTTCGCCGCCAGCCGCGAAGCGGACAAGATGTCCCGCCCCTACTCCATTCAGGCCTCTGTGGCCTTCCTGAGCACCACGCTGGATGCTCCGGCCGCCAACCTGCGGGCCGTCGTGGCGCCCTTCTTCGAGCGCCAGGTGGAAGAGTTCCGCATCGGCTTCACCCTGCGCGGACAGAACGACGTGGTGCACGGCGTGGTGTGGCCGCTGCTCGGTGCCGAGGACGAGAGCGTAGAGACCCTTGGCCAGATAGAAACAACGCTGCGCGCCTGCGGCATCAGCGACATCCTGGTCCTCGACAACGAATTCCCGATGGAATACTGCGATGACTGCGGCGCCCCCATGTACCCGTCGCCCGAAGGCGAAGCTGTGCATGCCGAGTTGCCCGAAGAGCAGGCCGAACAGATGCCCAAGCACCTGCACTAAGTCCAGCCTCGACGGGCGGAACCTTCCCGCCCGTCAACGCATCCATCCGGCAATCCCCCTCCGGAGACATCCATGAGCCGCAAGATCGAAAAGACCGACGCCGAATGGCGCGAACAGTTATCCCCCGAGGAATACGTGGTGACACGCCAGAAGGGCACTGAGCGCGCATTTACTGGCCGTTACTGGGACTGCCACGAACAGGGCAAGTACGTGTGCACCTGCTGTGGCAGCGACCTGTTCTCGTCAGAGCACAAGTACGACTCCGGCTGCGGCTGGCCCAGCTTCCATACCGCAGCAGCACCCGGAAATGTCGAGGAGGCTGAAGATCGCAGCCACTTCATGGTCCGCACCGAGGTGCTATGCCACAACTGCGGCGCACACCTGGGGCATGTATTCGAGGACGGCCCTGCTCCTACCGGCCTGCGCTATTGCATCAATTCCGTCTCGGTCAAGCTCAAGCAGGACGACTGATCAGGCACGCATCGCCGAATAGGTGTGGGACAGAAAGTCCCGCCGGTACAGCACCAGAACGATGAAGGTCGTCACCGCGAAGAACAGCCAAGGGTGAACGAACCAGAACACGGCGGCGAGGCCGAAGTAATAGGCCCGGATGCCGCGGTTGAATTCGTCCCCTGCCAAGGAATTTACCTTGGCGAAACGCTGCACGTCCTCTTCCGTGCCCTCCCCCGGCGGCGGCGCAGCGCCAATCAGGATGGAGAGCATGTTGAACTGTCGCAAAGACCAGGTGAACTTGAAGTAGGCCACCACGAAAACCATCAGCAGCAACAGCAGCTTCACCTCCCACACTTCGCGTGACACATGGCGGGCGAACGGGAGGTCGGACGCCGCATCGATCAACTTGTCCATCGTGCCGAGCAGCGCCAGCAGACCAGCAATCACGTAGATCGTGGTGTTGGCGTAGAAAGACACGTTCTGCATCAGGTTGCCGACCAGCCCCGAATCGGCCACGCGGACCTCACGGCGCAGCATCTGCCGCCCCCACTCCAGCCGGAACGCATGGCTCGCCCCCATCAGGCCGCGCATCGTGCCGCCGGGCCCGTGCTCGACCAGCCAACCATAGCCGGTCCAGCAGAAGATGAACCAGCTCACAGCCACCCAATCCACGACACTGAAGGCCGTCAGCCACACTCCCTGCATCACGCCTCCAGCAGGAAATCACGGATTGGCACGATCTGGGCCGGATCCATCAGCGTTGGCGCATGTCCCACGTCCGGAATCTCGACGACCCGCGCCCGCGGACCTCGAGCCTCCATCTGGCGCGCCGTATCGGGCAGCAGCAGGTCGGAATCCGCCCCCCGCAGGACCAGCGTAGGGCAGCCGATCGCCTCGTAGATAGGCCACAGGTCCACGTCGGCCATGTGCGGATCGCGGAAGGCGTCACCGATGGCCGGGTCGTAGCGCATGGCCCACCCGCCGTCTACCGGCTTGATGGACGGCTCGGTCAGGTGCCGCCACTGGGCATCGGAGAGATGTCCAAAGGGAGCGCTGACCGCCCGGATATAGGCCTCGGCCGCCTCATAGCTGGGGAAGACCGGCGCCTGCCCCACGTATTGCCCGATCCTGACCAGCGACTCGCCCGGCAACACCGGCCCGACGTCGTTCAACACCAGGCGCCGGATCGGGGTGTCGGGCAGGCTTGCCAGCACCATACCGATCAGCCCACCCATAGAGGTACCGAGCCAATGCACCGTTTCCACATCCAGACGGGCGATCAGGGTCACCATGTCCGCCACGTAGGTCGGCAGTTGGTAATCGGACTTCACTGGCAGCCAGCTACTGCGGCCCCGCCCGACCACGTCCGGACACACAACCCGGTAGTGGGATGCCAGCGCACGGGCCACATCATCGAAGTCCCGGCCATTGCGGGTCAGCCCATGCACACACACCAAGACCCGGGGATTGTCGGGATCGCCCCACTCGGTGTAAGCCATCCGGTGCAGTCCGTGGGGGCTGGCGCACTGCACGCTGCGACTGCGGGGCTCGGCGGAAAGTGCGCCAGCCGAATCGTAAGGCACGACCGTCAACGGGGCAAACAGCTTGCGATAAGGCGTAAGGATGTTCATGGGAAACCCGCTTGGCTCACTGACTGAGAATGGCCCAAGGATAGCATCCAGCGCCAGCCCCTAACCCTCACCGCCCATGCCAATAGCGAGGAAAAGCTTCCCGGGCAGCCCCGACCCGGACTTCCCCCTCCTCCAACCTCACAGTCATCGCCCCTCCGGCGTCCGTCCGCAGCAGGCTCGCACCGCTGGCAGCCCAGCGCGCCCATACATCTGGATTCGGATGGCGAAAACGGTTCCGATAGCCGACGGGGAAGATCGCCCAGCGTGGCGCCGTTGCTGCGATGAAGGCCGGCGTGGACGACGTCCGGCTGCCATGATGGGGCACCACCACCACATCGCTCGCCAGCCCGCTCCCTTCGCGCTCGAGCAAACTGGCCTCCGAAACGGCCTCGATATCGGAGCTCAGCAGCACACGCCGACCGCCGGCCTCCACCTGAAGGACACAGGACATGTCATTGCTCTTGCCTCGCCCCACGCTGCTGCCAGCAGCCGGGTGCAACACCACAAAGCGCACGCCATCCCAGTTCCAGCCCTGTCCCGCAGCGCAGGGCTGCCCTCGATCGCCCGAGATCAGGCGCACCGGATGATTCTCCGGCAGGGACGCCAGTACGGCCACCACCGGAATCCCCGCCAGCAAGGCTTCTGCGCCTCCCGCGTGATCGTTGTCCTGGTGGGTAACCACCAGGGTATCGAGGCGCCGCACGCCAAGCGCCCGCAGGTAGGGCAGCAGGATCCGCTCACCGCTGTTGGCATCGGCGGAAAAGGCCGGACCGGTATCGAAGATCAGGTCCCGACCCATCGTTTGCACATGCACGGCGAGCCCTTGCCCGACATCCAGCACCGTCACCCACGCCTCGCCCTGTTGCGGTCGTGGCGGTGTCCAGCACACCAGAGGAAGCAACATAGCAAACCCGACCCAGCGAGCCGGCGTTCCTCTGGGCAACAACCCCCACAGGCAGCCCAAGGTGGCCAAAACGGCCAGCCATGGCGGCGGCGCGGCCTGCTGCCACAGGGCTATCGGCAAGGCAGCCAGCCATTCGATCGGCACCATCGTTGCCGCCAGCACCCAGTGGGCGATGTCGGCCAGCATCTGCAGTGGCACAACCGCGTAGGCAACGGCGAGGGGCGTCACGACGAAGCTGATCAACGGGATCGCAACAGCATTTGCCACAGGCGACACCAGCGAAAACTGCTGGAACAGCACGAGCAAGGCCGGCACGAGCCCGAGGGTCACGGCCCATTGGGCCCGCAAGGCGTCGTGCAGCCAACCCGTGGCATGCAGACGCCCACTGCCAACCAGAAGGAGCACTGCAACAGCCCCAAAGGAAAGCCAGAATCCAGCGGCGAGAATCGCCCATGGGTCCATCAGCAGCACGACCATCAAAGCGCTGGCCAACACCCGACTCGGCGCTGTTTCCCTGCGCAGGATGAGGGCCAGTGCCACGCAGCCGAGCATGAACAGGGTGCGCTGGGCCGGCACGCCCCAGCCCGCCAGCAGGCAATATCCGAAGGCCGCCAAGAATCCCGCCACCACGCCGGCCTGCTGGGCGGGCCAGCGCAAAGCCAACCACGGGCTGCGTCGCCATAGCCAACCGAGCCCCGCTGCAGCCAGGGCCGCCATCATTGTGACGTGCATGCCGCTAATGGCCACGAGGTGCGCAATGCCGGAGCGGGCAAAAATCTGCCACTGCTCCTGACTGATTGCGCGCTGGTCTCCTATCGCCAACGCCACCAGCACGCCCTTGTACACACCATCTGGCAGCGCCCGCTGGAAGCGTGCCCGGATCGTCTCGCGAGCCCGCTCGACCAGATTCATGATGTCCGGCACAAAGGCATCCAGACGCCGGTTTGCAGTGCTCGGGCGAACATAGCCGGTAGCCCGCACGCCTTGCTCAAGCAACCAGCCTTCGTAATCGAAACCGTGCGGATTCACATTGCCATGGGGACGCTTGAGACGCACCGTAAGCTGCCATCGCTCCCCCGCGTGCACCGCCGGCAAGGCATGCCACTCCTCCTCCCGGAAGCCCTTGTACCAGGCCAAGGACAGCATCCGCGGCACGCCTTGTGGACTCTCCTCGACCCGGAAGACGAAGCGCAAGCCCCGCTCGAAATCCTGCGGCAGGCCAGCCACGACACCTGTCACCACGACATCCTGCCCCTCAAGGGCCGTCATCAGCACGTCGGCAAGTCGCTCATGCGCCCGCCAGGTGGCGAACCCCCAGCCCAGAGATGCCGCCGACAGCAGGACCAGCCCTTTCACCACCAGCCAGTGCCAACGCCCCGACACTACGTGAAGCGCAGCCAGGCTGAGGAGTCCCGTGGCCAGCAATGCAGCAACCTGGGTCATCGGCAGCAGCATCGCTGCCATCTGACACCCGAGAACCCCCGCCGAAAATCCCAAAGACATAATCCGCATGGCCGGCAATTTAGCGGGAAGCGCGGCAAACACCAAGAACCCAGCAGTCGGTTAGAATTCTCGTCAGAGGAGATGGGCCTGGCCCAGGACAAACAACAAGAACATGCGACGACTGCTGAAGCGCCACTTGCCGGACCACACGTCGCTGGCAGCCAATCGCTGGCTCACGCCGTTCGGCTCAACGCTGTTCCACCCGCGCCTGTGGCATCTCAACCGCCATTCGGCCGCCGGAGCGATTGCAGTGGGGCTGTTCTGTGGCTTGATCCCCGGGCCGTTCCAAATGCTCGGCGCGGCGATCTGCTGCCTTCTGTTCAGGGTCAATCTCCCGCTGGCCCTTTTCACCACGCTGTACACCAACCCCTTCACGATCGTACCGATCTACATCCTCGCCTTCTCGATTGGCGAATGGACACTCGGCACCGACTCGGCCCCCTTCACCCAGCCGCCAGAATGGGGCTCTGCCGGCTTCGCGGCCTGGCTCGGCGAGCTCATGCACTGGATCATCGGCC
Source organism: Zoogloea sp. (assembly GCF_041914405.1). Taxonomy (NCBI): domain Bacteria; kingdom Pseudomonadati; phylum Pseudomonadota; class Betaproteobacteria; order Rhodocyclales; family Zoogloeaceae; genus Zoogloea; species Zoogloea sp. The sequence goes on along the minus strand of NZ_JAYSDK010000033.1, from coordinate 55,739 downwards.
TCGGCCAGCCACTGGCAATCGGACTCATCGTGCTGGCCTTCGCCCTGGCGTTTTCCGGCTACCTGCTGACCCGCCTGGCATGGCGGATCTACCTGACCCGACACTGGCACCGCCGACACTCGCGCAAACCATGAAGATCGCCACCGTTCTGGCGCTACTGAGGCGACTACGCCAGCACCTCCACCTGCGCCGTCGACACCACCCAAAGAAGGCACCGACACGGGCCAGTCAGTTGCCGCGCATTCTGCTTCGCATCTACTACGCGGCCGGCGCACTGCTAGGGTTGATCGTTGTCGGCACCGTCGGCTTCTACTGGATGGGTGGTGACAAGGCGAATCTCTCCGACGCGATCTACATGACCCTGATCACGGTCACGACAGTCGGCTACGGGGAGGTCGTGCCGATCCACGATTTCGGAGAACGGCTCTTCGCCGGCCTGATCGCACTGGCCGGCTTCGGCGCGGTCACCTTTCTGTTCACAAGCCTGACGGTCTTCTTCCTCGAGAGCGATCTCGACTACACCCTGCGGAGGCGACGCATGGAAAAGCAGGTCCACAAACTGCATCAACACTTCATCATTTGCGGCTTTGGTCGTGTAGGCCGCAACGTTGCCAACGAACTGACGACAACCCACCGTCACTTCGTCGCCATCGACTCCGACGAAGTAGCGCTAGAAGCTCAACGCGAACGCCTACCCGGGCTGGTTTATCTGGGGGGAGATGCATCCGACGACGACCTGCTGCTGGCCGCCGGGATCAAGGAGGCGCGCGGTCTCTTTGCGGTGACCGGCGACGACAGCCGCAACCTGATGATCGTGTTCACCGCCAAGCAGCTCAATCCGGGCATCCGCATCGTTGCGCGCTGCCATGAGGTGCGCAACACCGAAAAGCTGCGCAAGGCCGGCGCAGACAGCGTGATTTCGCCGGACTTCACCGGCGGGATGCGGATCGCGTCCAGCATGATCCGACCCCACGTGGTGTCCTTCCTGGACGAAATGCTGCGGTCCGAGCACAAGCTGCGTCTTGAGGAGGTCGAAGTGCCTGGGCAGTTCCAACCCCGCGCCCTTGAAACGCTCCGTCTGCGCAGTCCGAATTACGTTCTGCTCGCGGTACGCAACGACACCGACTTCGTCTTCAATCCGCCCAAGGACTTCATGCTCGAACCAGGGCAATACGTGATCGCGATGGCATCACCCCTGGGACGCCAGGAGCTGGAAGTCGCGCTGCTGCCTGAATGACACAGGCGGCGAGGGGCGCAAGTGCCCCTCGCAATGCGGCTCTTCCTCAGATGTGAAAGTGGGAAACCTCGGCGCGCAGTTGCTGGGCGAGGTTCTCAAGCCGGTGCGCGGTATTCGCGGTCTCCCGGACAGCGGCCGAATTCTGCTCCGCCATCTGGGCGATCTGCTCGACGTTACGCGCAATGTCCGTACTCGCTGCCCCCTGCTCCCGCAGCGCAGACGAGATATCCGTGACCGCCGCGACGACCTGGCTTGCCCCCGCCCGGATCTGATCCATCGAGGCACCAGCCTGGCCCGCGAGTTCCACGCCCTCCTGCACCCGGGCAACCCCGCCCTGCATCGTTTCAACGGCGCGGCTGGTGCCATGCTGGATGGCAGCGACCATGCCGGTGATCTCGTCGGTGGCCTTGGCGGTGCGCTCTGCCAGCTTGCGCACCTCGTCGGCCACTACGGCAAAGCCACGCCCGGTCTCGCCGGCACGTGCCGCCTCGATGGCAGCATTCAGCGCCAGCAGGTTGGTCTGGTCGGCAATTTCCTTGATCGAATTGACGATGGCGGAAATCTTTGCGGACTGGTCGCCAAGATCCTGGATTACATCCGCCGACTCCCGCACCGACACGGAGATTCGCTCCATCTCCGAAACGGTTTTCGCCACCACTGTACCGCCTTCGATCGACAGGCGACCCGACTCTGCCGAGATACCTTCCGCTTGCGACGCACTGCTGGCGATTTCCTCGATGCCGACCGTCATCTCCTCGACCGCTGCCGCCATGTTGGAAGCTGCCGCGCTCTGCTGGTCGGAGCCGTTCGACACCTGAGACGCTGAGCTCGCCAGGGATACCGCCGAAGCGGCCACGTCGTTGGCTCCACGCTGCACCTTGGTGATCACATCGGAAAAGGCCTGGGCCATTTCATTGAACTGGTCCGCCACCAGGTGCAACTCGTCACGGGCCGACAGGGCGATGCGCTCGCGCAAGTTACCAGAAGCCAGTTCCTTGGCCCCTGCCCGCAACTCGCTCACCGACTGCATCACCGACAGGCAAAAGGCGATCGACAGATAGAGCAGGACCAGCAGGGATGCGCACGACAGCACCGCTGCCAACATGAACTCCCGCTCCGACTCTGCCAGACGGGCGGCGAGAAGGCCACGCGCCTCCGGGATGAGCTCCTGGTAAGTCTTGGTGAACACCATGTCGATGCTCTTGGTGACCATGTCGAAATAAGCCGGCGCGGCCATTTCAAAATTGCCTTTGAGCAGGTGATTCTGCAGCTGATCGATCACGTTCGAAGTGCCACCGTTGAAATCCCGGCCGAGCGCTTCCAGTGTTCCCTTGATACGGGGGTTCGCAACCGCCGCGCGTTCAAAGTTCTCGTTCAGGTCGGTCACGGCCATGTTCAGCTCCCCAAGCTGGGAACTGATGTCAAAGCGCCGCTGCTCGTCGACGCTCTTCGCCGCCAACGCTCCGGTACCCAACGCACGCAGGCGGCCGAGACGCTCGGACACGTCCGGAACACGCCGCAGCATGTTATCGATCAGATAGTAGGTGTCCGGTGACGGGTCAAGCGCCAGATTGGCGTCGTCACCCAGATCATGCAGGGTCAGCACGGTCTTGCGGATCGCCGCCGTATGCGCCTGCAGGTTCTCCCGCGGCGGCATTTGCAGGCCGCCGCCACGAATCGCCTCCCAACCCGCTTTCACCTCTACCCAGCGCTTGCTCGCCGTGGGCGCCACATCCACTGCCAGCACACTTTCCGCGGCAGCCACCGCAGCCACAACCTCCTCGGTCTTCTTCTGAAGGCGCGGCCGCAACTCTTCATTACCGTTCAGCACGCCGGAAGACAAGCCGCGGTGCTGCTGCATCAGTTCGATCACCTTGAGCACCCGCGGCACACCGTCCATCGCACTCAGTTCTTTCTCGGTGAAGACGATGTCGGCGCGCAGGGAGATGGTTAGCTGAACCAGCAGGAAGCCGACTACCACAAAGGCGATGAGACCCAGGAGCGTAAACTTGGCCGGATAGCGCATGCGATTGAGCATGCTCACGGCTGGCGAAAAAAAGACCTTCATGCTGACTCCTAGATAATCTGGTTGGAGGCTGGCGCGGCAGCCGACCCTATATCGGCCGGAATCCCTCCCCGCTTGAGGCCCGGGGCCGGAGATACTGATATGGCTTATTCAGTCTAGAAAAGACTCAGCCAGATTGAAGCCCGATTCGGGCACCCGCTGCCGGAACAACGTTGACGAGCCCGCTTGCCGGGCCCCGTCTCACCTCAATCCGCCGCGCCCAGCACGCCGTCGCGCAACTGCAGTACCCGGCTGGCCCTGCCAGCCAACTGCGGGTCATGGGTGACGATGACGAAACTGGTACCCTGCTCCTGGGCCAGTTCGAGCATCAGGCCAAACACCTTCTCCGCCGTCTGGCGGTCGAGGTTGCCGGTCGGCTCGTCGGCCAACACGCAGGCCGGCCGTGTCACCAACGCACGGGCGATGGCAGCGCGCTGGCGTTCGCCACCCGACAGTTCACCCGGGGTGTGCTCGAGGCGATGCCCAAGCCCGACCGCCTTCAACGTCTCGGTCGCCTGCGCCATGGCCTCTTCCCTGTCCATCCGGCGCACGAACAAGGGCATGGCAACATTCTCCACCGCCGAGAACTCGGCCAGCAGGTGATGAAACTGGTAGACGAAGCCCAGGGACTGGTTACGCAGCCGCCCGCGCTCTGCGTCTGAGATGGCCGAGAAATCCCGGCCGAGCAGGCGCACCTCTCCCGCCGAAGGCACATCCAGCCCGCCGAGCAGATGCAGCAAGGTGCTCTTGCCCGAGCCCGAAGAGCCAACGATGGCCAAGCGCTCTCCGCGCTCGACCGACAGCGTCACGTCCCGCAGCACCTCCAAGGCATCCGCCCCTTCGCGGAAGGACTTGGAGAGCCCCTTGCACTCCAGCACCGTGCGCGGCTTGGTCAGGTCATTCATAACGCAGGGCCTCCGCGGGATTGAGGCGCGACGCGCGCCAGCTCGGGTAGAGGGTCGCCACCAGCGTCAGCACGAAGGACACCACGGTGATCGCGATCACGTCCGACCACAGCAGTTCGGACGGCAGGTCGGAGATGTAATACACGTCCTTGGCCAGGAACTGGATGCCAAAGGTCCGTTCGATGGCGGGCACCACCACGTCGATGTTGAGTGCCAGGCTGACCCCGCCGATCACGCCGATGGCCAAACCAATGAAGCCGATCAGCGCCCCCTGGATCACGAAGATGCTCATGATCGAGCCGGGGCTGGCCCCCAGTGTACGCAGGATGGCAATGTCGGCTTGCTTGTCCTGCACCGCCATCACCAGCGTGGAAACAATATTGAAGGCCGCCACAGCGACGATCAGCAGCAAGATGATGAACATCACGTTCTTCTCGATCTGCACCGCGCGGAAGAAATTGGCGTGGCTGCGCGTCCAGTCGGACACCAGCAGATCCGCGTCCACGTATTTGACCAGCTCCCGCGCCACCCGCGGCGCCTCGAAAAGGTCGTCGATCTTCAAGCGCACGCCGGACACCCGCTCATCCATGCGGTAGAGGGTCTGGGCGTCCTGCAGATGGGTCAGGGCCAGGCTCGAGTCGTACTCGTACATGCCCACCTCGAAGATCCCCACCACCCGGAACTGCTTCAGGCGCGGCAGGATGGCAGCCGGCGTGACCAGCCCCTGCGGTGCGATCAGCGTCACCTTGTCACCCACCGACACCCGCAACGCCCGCGCCAGATCCGCTCCGAGCACGATGCCGAAGCTGCCCGGCTGCAGGTCGTCGAGCCGCCCCGCGCGCATGTGCTGCGCAAAATCGGCCACCTTGTCTTCGGCGTCCGGCAACACCCCGCGGATCAGCGTGCCCTGCACGGTCTGGTCGAAGGACAGCATGCCCTGGGCCTGTACGAAGGGCGCAGCCGCCTTGACCCGCGGATGCTTGATCGCCTCGTCGGCGACCCGCTGCCAGCTGGCCAGTTCGCCGTCGAAGCCTGTTACCTGCACATGGGAGGCAACCCCCAGGATGCGCGTGCGCAGCTCCCGCTGGAAGCCGTTCATCACCGACAGGACGACGATGAGCGCCGCCACGCCGAGGGCGATGCCGAGCATGGACACCAGGGAAATGAAGGAAATGAAGCGATTGCGGCCCTGCGCACGCCGTTTGGATCGGGTATAGCGCAGGCCAACGAGGAATTCGTAAGACATCAGAATGGCAACCGGAAACACCGGATAGCGGATCAGGGCCGCATTGTGCCGGAGTTGGCCGGCGCTGGGTATCCCGAAGGGGCGTGAGACTTATCTCCTTACATTTGTCATCCCCTCGCACCGATAATCGGCCCCCAGGGCCCTACATTGTTCGCAACCATGCATGTTCCCCGTCTTGTCGCACTGCCAGCCTTAGCTTGCCTGCTTCTGTCCGCCCTCCCGGGGTATGCGCAAAATGCGCAGCTGATCCGGCAGGAAGCGCTGCGCGCCCAGCCTTCAATCATTGCGCAACGCATCATGGAGGTGGCTCGCCGTTCCGAGGTACGCCTGCTGGAGACCCGACACGGATGGACCCGCATCGAGGCCGCCGGAGGACGAACTGGCTGGGTTCCTGAGACCAGCCTCGATCGCAGCCCGAGCCCCCTACCCGCCAGCAGCCAACAGCCCTTTCCGCCGTCCGCCGCACGCAGCACGCCCGGCACGCTCCCGCGGGCAAGCCGGCACGCGCTGGTTCTCACCGCCGGCACGCCGCCGGCCACCCCAGTCGGCAGTGCCGCAGACGCCGGACTCGGCGCCGCTATCGCCCGCCTCAGCGGTGTGCCCGACGCCAACATCCGTTATCGCAGCGATGCTGATCTAGGCACGGAAGGACTGCGCCAGTCCTTTGCCGAGCTCGACGCCCGCATGGGCGACGGCGACCAGGCCCTCATCTATCTTTCCGCAACGGGAATACATCGGCAGGAGCACGGACAATGCGTGGAAGCGATCCTCACCCAGAGCGGGGAAGCCTTCACGCTGGATGAAATGGCCCGCCACCTGAAGCAGCTTGCCGCCAAGGCCGACAAGGTGTACCTGATCCTTGATGCAGGACGTGGCGAGGGCTCCGTCGGAGCCACGGCCATCTCGCCACGCTTTGCCCCGCAATTCTCCTCCCCGGGCTGCCGGACCACCCCGCCTGCCACCGAACTCTCCCGCCTGCCCCCGAATGTTCTCGTACTCACGGCCAGTCGGCCCAACGAGAATGCAGGCGGCACGCCCGCCGGTGGACTTTTCAGCACGGCGCTGCAGGCCTGCCTGTCCGGCAACCCGGTCCCCGACAGCCCCTCGGGGCTGTCGACAGGCGAAGCCTTGGCCGCGTGCAGCCGCCAGCTCATCGCCACCAGCGCCGGCACGCAGCATCCGGGCCTGGTCGGCAATGGCGAGCTGCTACCTGCACTGCCAAGCGTGACCAAACCACCCCGCGATGCCCGCCTGGTCCTGCGCGTAATCCACGCCCAGCGCGACCAGCAACGACGTGTCGAACTGGCCCAACTGTCAGCGACCACTCCGGGCATGCGTCGCTTGCGCGTCACCAGTAGTACACCGGGCTATCTTTACGTCCTATCCGCAGCGCCTGGCGGCCGGGACTTTCGCCTGCTCTACCCCACGCCGGACAGTCAGCAGGCACCACTCCCGCGCAGCGCCGAGTTGGAGATACCACTTTCGGGCGAGGCAGCGCAGGACACTGAATGGCTGGTCCTCGTCAGCGATGCGGCCCGCAATCCCCGACGGGCCGGCTTCACGAGCGATGGGCCCCATGGACGCCTGCCTGCAGACGGTCCCGGCGTGAACGGACTCATCCACGAATTCCTGTCCGGTGATGGCAGCCGGACCTGCCTGTTCAGCGAGACCCGCAATCTCGGACCGACCCAGGCACTGGCCTGCTCATCCCGTTTCGGCGCCACCCTTCTCGGTGCAACGCACCCAAAATGATTCTCGATAAGCCCATGCACAGTCGCTAAAATAGCCACCAGAAACGACAAAAATGTTCAGCACCTGTTCTCAACCCATCAAGACTCCAGGGGAAATCATGAAAGCCCTTTCAACCTCGGCCGGATACCGTCACAAAATTGCGCTTCTCGCCGGGCTGCTGGCCCTATCGGGCTGTGCCAACATGCAAATGGGCTCGCAGGAGGCCAAGACCACCGCCACCGGCTCGGCCGGCGGTGCCAACTCCCAGAACGCCAACTCCACGCTTGAGAAGTGTACGGCGCCTCTCGGCACGATCGCCGTGGTCGAAGACACCGGCGCCCCCTGGTATGGCGTGCTCACCGGGCAGATGAAGCTCGGCTCGACCGTACCGGTGCTCAAGCTGCTGATCCAGCAGTCCAACTGTTTCGTGGTGGTCGAACGCGGCCGCGCGATGAACAACATGATGCAGGAGCGCGCCCTGCAACAATCCGGCGAGCTGCGTTCCAACTCCAATTTCGGCAAGGGCCAAATGGCGTCCGCCGACTACTCCATGAGCCCGTCGATCACTTTCAGCAACAACAATGCGGGCGGCATGACCGGCGGCCTGGGCGGCGTCGGTGGCGGCGTGCTGGGTGCGGTCATCGGCAGCATCAATGTCAAGGAAGCCAGCACCATGCTGACGATGGTGGACAACCGCTCCAGCGTCCAGCTCGTGGCGGCCGAAGGCAGCGCCCGTAACATGGACTTCGGCGGCATGGGCGCGCTGTTCGGCGGTGGCGTGGGTGGCGGCCTCGGCGGCTACACCAACACGGCGGAAGGCAAGGTCATCGTTGCCGCATTCACCGACGCCTACAACAACGTGGTCAAGGCCGTGAAGAACTACAAGGCCCAGGAGGTCAAGGGCGGCCTCGGCACCGGCGGCCAGCTCGGCGTACAGGGCGGCAGCACCGGTGGCAGCAACGACGCGACGACGACCAAGTCCAAGTCGACGAAGAAGAAGAAATAAGGCACTCTTCGTGCCCCGAGAGCCGGGCCCTGTGCCCGGCTCTGCATTTTTGGATTGCCGCCCGCGATCCCGTACCCAAGCTCCACGGCCACGCGGCGGAACCGCCTGCGGCATCGTCCTCTCGATGCCAGGCACGCTTTATACAAACGTCCCAATGCACTTCGAGTTGATCCTGCCCGGCCTGGATTGGCCCACCGGCCCCGGCACCCATCCCGCCGCCGACCTGGCGCTGCCCGCCCTATCTACGCTGCTGGCCTTCGCCGGTAGTGCTTGGGGGCCTCGCAACACGGCGGAAGCGCTGCTGGCGGAACGATTCGGCCTCAGCGGGCACCTGCCTCAGGCCCGTTTCCGACGCCTCGGCGAAAGCATCCCGGCACCGGTCGACGGCCACTGGCTGTGTTGCGACCCCGTGCACCTGCACTTCTCCCGTGACACGCTGCTGCTTGCCGACGCCAGCGGACTCGATATCACGCGCGAAGAGGCGGACACGCTGATGGACGGGCTCAACAAAACTTTCGCTGACATCGGACATTTCGAAGCCCCGGCGCCAGACCGCTGGTACATCCATCTGGCCGACGCCGCACGACCAAGCTTCCACCCTCTCACCGACGTCAATGGACGTCCGGTCCAGTTGTTCCTCCCTGAGGGCGAGGACACCACCCGCTGGGCGCGTCTGTCCAACGAAATGGAGGTCTGGCTGTTCAGTCATCCGGTCAATGCGGCGCGGGAAGAGCGTGGCCAGCGCACGATCAATGGCATCTGGCTGTGGGGCAATGGAACGGCCACCGCCACCAGCCAATCAGCCTGGTCTGCCATCCAGGCACAACAGGCCTTCGCGCGCGGCCTCGCCCGCCATTTCGGCCTCGCCCCCCAAGCAGCCGACCGCTACCTGCGGCCGGACGGCAACGGCCTTGCGCTAGTCGACGATCTCCAGCGTCCGCTCCTCCATCAAGACCGGGACGGTTGGCGCCATGCGCTGCAAGCCCTGGAAAGCAACTGGTTCGCTCCGCTGCTGGCCGACCTCAAGGCGCGCCGCCTCGAAGCGCTCCGCATCAGCGTACCCAGCGACCGGAATTCGCTGCAGCTCGACGTTGCCTCCCGCGGACTCTGGAAGTTCTGGCGCAAGCCGCGCCCCCTCGCCAACGCGTTGGCTTCTGCCCCCCAATCCGCAGCCTAGACCCCCATGACCCGCATTCTTCCCCGTCCTGTCCCCACCCGCGCCGTCACGCATCTGCTGGAGGCCGGCACTCATCCGCTTCTGGCCCGCATCTACGCAGCCCGCGGTATCGAGAACCGGGAAGAACTCGATTACAGTCTCAAGGCCCTGATCCCACCCCATCAGCTCAAAGGGGTTCACGACGCGGCCCAGATCCTCGCCGACGCCATCGAAGCGGGCGCGCGCATGCTCATCGTTGCGGACTACGACTGCGACGGCGCCACAGCTTGCGCAGTCGGCATCCGCGCCCTGCGCGCCTTTGGCGCCGAAGTCGGTTACCTGGTCCCCAATCGCTTCGAATACGGCTACGGCCTGACCCCGGCGATTGTCGAGCTGGCCGCAGCAATGGAGCCCGAGCTGCTGATCACCGTGGACAACGGCATCGCCAGCGTCGAGGGCGTCGCGGCGGCACGGGAACACGGCATCGCCACCGTCATCACCGATCACCACCTGCCGGGCGACACACTGCCCGAAGCGGATGTAATCGTGAATCCCAACCAGCCTGGCTGCCCATTCCCGAGCAAGGCCCTGGCCGGCGTTGGCGTCATGTTCTACACGATGCTGGCCCTGCGCGCTGAACTCCGCGACCGGGGCTTCTTCGAAGGACGGGCGGAGCCGAATCTGGCCGACCTGCTTGATCTGGTGGCGCTCGGAACCGTCGCTGACGTGGTAAAGCTCGACCACAACAACCGCATCCTGGTGTCCCAGGGCCTGCAGCGCATGCGGGCCGACCGCATGCAGCCAGGCGTCCGGGCGCTTTTTGCCGCCGCTGGACGCGATGCGACGCGCGCCACCACTTTCGACATGGGCTTCGCGCTGGGGCCCCGTCTCAACGCCGCCGGCCGTCTTGCCGACATGTCCCTCGGCATCGAATGCCTGATCACCGACGACATGGGGCGCGCCCTCAACATCGCCCAGGAACTCGACCGCCTCAACCGGGAACGGCGCAGCATCGAAGCGGAAATGCAGGAAGGCGCGATGCTCGAACTGGACGGGATCGACCCGGGCAGCCGCGCCACACTGACGCTGTTCCAGCCCGAATGGCACCAAGGCGTGATCGGCATCCTTGCCGGGCGAATCAAGGAGAAATTCCACCGCCCCACGGTGGCCTTTGCCCGTGGCGACGAAGGACAGCTGAAGGGCTCAGGCCGTTCGATCCCCGGCCTGCACCTGCGCGACGCGCTCGATCTGGTGACCAAGCAGGCACCGGACCTGATCCTGAAGTTCGGTGGGCACGCTATGGCCGCCGGCCTCACGATCCTTGAAGCAGACCTGGAACGTTTCGAGAGAATTTTCGAATCGGTCGTGCAGTCGCTGATTGATCCCGCCGACCTGACGCGCAGCCTGGAAACGGACGGCGCGCTGGAAGACAGCCTCTACAACCTGGAAACGGCGAGGCTACTGGAACGGGAAATCTGGGGCCAAGGCTTCGCTGCCCCGGTCTTCGACGATACCTTCCGTGTCGAGAATCAGCGCATCCTGAAGGACAAACACCTCAAACTGCAGCTGCGCAAGGGCAACACGCGGATCGACGCCATCCAGTTCAACTGCACCACTTCAGCAGGACCGCAGATTCACGCAGCCTTCCGGCTGGCAGTCAACGAATATAACGGCGCTGCGAACATCCAGCTGATGTTGGAACATTTCGAAGCCGCCTGAAGGCTGTCGCCGACAGGAGCAGCAACACGGCCTCTACGCCGTCTTCACACGCATCGCGCCGCGACATATATGTCGCCACGCACCTTGCACAAATTTCCCGCCCGCCGCATGACGTCCGGGCGGGAAATCTGGCATCGAGAAAGATATATTCGATACGCGGATCAGTAACGACCACCGCCGCCACCGAAGCCGGAGCCACCGCCCGGACCTCGTCGGCCGCCACCGCCGAAACCGCCACCACCGCCTCCGCCCCCCGGACCTCGGCGGGGACCGCCGAACCCGCTACGCGGTTCCTGCGGACGGGCCTCATTAACAGTCAGGTTGCGGCCATCGTAGTTCTTGCCATTGGCGCCTGCGATCGCTGCTTGGGCCTCGTCGTCGGAACCCATCTCGACAAAGCCAAACCCCTTGGAGCGGCCGGTTTCACGATCCATGATCACCTGGGCCGAAGCCACGGTGCCGAACTCGTGAAAAATCTCTTCCAGACGACTCTTATCCACTGTGTAGGCCAGATTGCCCACGTAAAGCTTAGTACCCAATTGACGCGCTCCATTTCGAAAAGAAAGGCGGCCACGAGACAGTCCGCACTCACACAATAGCAAGGCATTCCGCGGACGTCGAATGTTTTTGTACTTAAAACGCGCAACGTATTACCGCATTCCTCCAGCATTAATCCCGATCATTGTGACGCCCCTGACAATGCACCGGGGAGCTTGTAGGGTTCATCACAAGCCCTCTTCCGCCCCTCCGCAGCACATCGCTTTTATTTCAACACCTTAGCGCCAGACATCGGATGGCATGGAGCTTGCGGATCGATACCCGAGACCAACCGGGAGATTCGCGGTGAAACCATCTGAAGTAGCAGTTCTTCTCGACGAACCCGCCTGCACCCACAACAAGAAGGCGAAATCCGGCTGTTCCAAGCCGACGCCGGGTGCCTCCGCCGGTGGTTGCGCGTTCGACGGTGCACAGATCGCGCTGCTGCCGATTGCCGATGTAGCCCACATCGTCCACGGCCCGATCGCCTGTGCCGGCAGCTCCTGGGACAACCGGGGCACCCGCTCCACCGGTCCCACGCTGTACCGCATCGGCATGACCACCGACCTCACCGAACAGGACGTGATCATGGGACGTAGCGAGAAGCGGCTGTTCCATTCGATCAAGCAGGCCATCGAGACTCACAACCCGAAAGCGGTCTTCGTCTACAACACCTGCGTACCGGCCCTCGTCGGTGACGATATCGACGCCGTCTGCAAGGCAGCCACCGAACGCTGGGGCACGCCGGTGGTCCCTGTCGACTCCGCCGGTTTCTACGGCACCAAGAACCTCGGCAACCGCATTGCCGGCGAGGCGATGGTCAAGTACGTGGCCGGCACCGCCGAGCCCCTGCCGCCGCCCGCCGCTGCCATCGAATACGCCGAGAAGCGCGGCATCAAGATCCACAACGTGAACCTCATCGGCGAGTACAACATTGCCGGCGAGTTCTGGTTCATCGCCCCGCTCCTCGACGAACTGGGCATCCGCGTGATCTGCACCCTGTCCGGCGACGGCCGCTTCCATGAAGTGCAGGCCATGCACCGGGCCGAAGTGAACATGATGGTGTGCTCGAAGGCGATGCTCAACGTCGCCCGCAAGCTTGAAGACCGCTTCGGCACGCCGTGGTTCGAGGGCAGCTTCTACGGCATCACCGACACCACCCAAGCCCTGCGCGACTTCGCCCGCCTGATCGGCGACCCGGATCTGACCGAGCGTACCGAGGCCCTCATCGCCCGCGAAGAAGCCAAGATCTTCGCCGCCCTCAAGCCCTGGCGTGCGCGCCTCGAAGGCAAGCGAGTGCTGCTCAACACCGGCGGCGTGAAGAGCTGGTCGATCGTCTCCGCGCTGCAGGATCTCGGCTTGGTGGTCGTCGCGACTGCCACCAAGAAATCCACCGAGGAAGACAAGGCACGCATCCGCGAGCTGATGGGCCCGGAAGCCAAGATGGTCGAAGACGGTTCGCCGCGCGCGCTGCTCAACATGGTGAAGGAACTGCGCGCCGACATTCTCATCGCCGGCGGCCGCAACCTCTACACCGCCCTCAAGGCCCGCCTGCCCTTTCTAGACATCAATCAGGAACGGGAATTCGGGTATGCCGGCTACACCGGCATGCTCGAACTGGTGAAGCAGCTCGCCCTAACCCTCGAATCCCCCGTCTGGACCCAGGCCCGCAGCGCCGCACCGTGGGCCGCCCTGCGCCCTGCCGCACCCGAACTGCCGCTGGATGCCGACGACCTGCCGATGCCCCTCGACGATGGCTTCGACATGGACGACGTGCACGACCACCACCACGCCGCAGCCTGAGGAGCCCAGCCATGAGCGAGATCATCAAGCGCAGCAAAGCCATGTCGGTGAGCCCCCTCAAGGCCAGCTCACCGACCGGCGCCGCCCTGGCCTTTCTGGGCATCCACCACGCCATTCCGATGCTGCACGGCAGCCAAGGCTGCACGGCCTTCGCCAAGGTCTATTTCGTACGCCACTTCCGCGAGCCGATTCCGCTGCAGACCACCGCCATGGACCAGGCCAGCAGCGTGATGGGGGCCGACGACAACGTGATCCAGGGGCTCGCCACCATCTGCGCCAAGCAGAAGCCGGCGATGATCGGCCTGCCGACCACCGGCCTGTCGGAAACCCAGGGCACCGACATCGCCCGGCTGGTGAAGGACTTCTACCGCCAGTACCCGGAATACGCCCACGTGGCGGTGATCCCGGTCAACACGCCGGACTTCACCGGTTGCCTGGAAACCGGCTACGCCTCGGCCGTCAAGGCCATGTTCGAAGCCTTGGTGCCGGAGGACCGGACGCGCGTCGGCCTGCGCCCTCGCCAGATCAACGTGATCCCCCACGCATCCCTGACGCCCGGCGACACCGAGGCGCTGAAGGAACTCATCGAGTCGTTCGGCCTTCGCCCGGTGGTCGTGCCCGACGTCGGCGATTCCCTCGACGGCCACCTGATGCCCGAGGACTACACACCACTGACCCTCGGCGGCACGCCGGTCAGCGAATTCGCGACGCTCGGCGAGGCGGCCGCAACAATCGTCATCGGCCGCTCGCTGGACGCCGCCGCCGACATGCTGGCCGAGCGCACCGGCGTGCCCGACCACCGCTTCGATCACCTGATGGGTCTGGACGCCAACGACCGCCTGATCGGCGTGCTGGCAGAAGTCTCCGGCCACCCGGTGCCCGAGCGCATCGAACGCCAGCGCGCCCAGTACCAGGACGCCCTCGTCGATTGCCACTTCATGCTCGGCATGGCGCGCATCGCCATCGCCGCGGATCCCGACCTGCTGCTCGGCATGAGCCAGTTCCTCAAGTCGGTCGGCTCGGACATCGTCGCCGCCATCGCGCCGGTCCGCGCAGCGTCCCTCGACGACGTGCCAGCCGAGAAGGTGCACATCGGCGACCTGGAGGACCTGGAGATCGCCGGGCGCGAGGGCCAGTGCCAGCTCGTCATCGGCAACTCCCACGCGGTGGATAGCGCCGAGCGCCTCGGCGTGCCGATCCTGCGCATCGGCTTCCCCCAGTACGACCTCGTGGGTGGCTACACCCGCACCTGGATCGGCTACCGCGGTAGCCGGCACGCCTTGTTCGACCTCGCCAACCTGCTGCTCGAACATCATGAAGAACACCACCTCATCGCCCCGTACCGGTCCATCTTCCGGCCCGCAGAAGCCTTCGCCGAGCTCGGCCCGGCCACCCCGGCGACTGCGGCTGGTGGTCTCCCACTCCACTGAGGAAACAGCCATGCAGCTCCGCGTCGCCTTCGCCAGCAGTGACCGGGTGGTCATCGATCAGCACTTCGGTGCCGCCAGCGCCTTCGCCATCCACGAAATCGGTCTCGACACCTCACGCCTCATCGAAGTGGCCCAGTTCATCGAAACCGCGATGGACGGCCACGAGGGCAAGCTCGACGCCAAGATCGCTCTCCTCGACGGGTGCGCCGCAGTGTTCAGCGAGGCGGTCGGTGCCTCGGCGATCCAGCGCCTGCTCTCCAAGGGCGTGCAGCCGGTCAAGGTCGAGAACGGCACCACCATCGATTCCGTCATCGCCATGCTGCAGGGCGAACTCAAGGACGGCCCCACCGGTTGGCTGGCGAAGGCGGTTACGCGCGGTACGCCCAAGGCTGCCGAGCGCTTTGCAAGCATGGAAGAGGAAGGGTGGAGCGAATGATGATCGAACAAGGCCGCGTCATCGCGGCAGACAGCGATTGGGCTGAAGTCGAAGCCGGTGGCAGCGGTTGCTCCAGCTGCGGCACCGCCAGCGCCTGCGGCGTGCCCAAGGAAGGCAAGGCTGGCCTGCACGGGCGCATGGTGCTGCGCCTGGCCAACACGGTCGGCGCCAAGACCGACGACATCGTCGACCTCTCCGTCAGCTCCGAATCCATGACGACCGCCGTCGGCGTTGCCTACGGGCTGCCAACGGTCGGGATGATCGCTGGGATGGCGGTGGCCCACGGCCTGTTCGGCAGCAGCGGGGAAGCCCTCGGCGCGCTGCTTGGCGCCCTGTCCGGCTTCGTCGGCGCCCGCCTCGCCGCCGCCCGCATCCCCAGCGGGGTACGCATCCTCGCCATTGCCAATACCGCGCCGACACCAGGCTCCGCCCTGCCGATCTATTTTCAAGCCGCTTTATCCAAGGAGTGACAACAATGACTACCGCCACCGCTGACGAAGGCCTGTGGAGTTCCGAATACGTCAAAGAAATGGTCAAGCAGATGCGCGCGCTTGACTCCTACGGCACCTACGACGGCTGGCCCAACGAACGGGTGCTGGCTCCGTACATCGTTACCAAGGAACAGCGCCGCGAGATCCCGGTGATCGGCGATCCGGACGAGGTCATCCTGTCCCGCGTGAAGGCCTTCTACAACGGCCTGGCGGTGCTCATCGAGAAGGAAAGCGGCCTGATGGCCAGCTCGGTGATCAACATCACCCACGAAGGCTTCGGACGCGCGCTGATCACCTGCGGCAAGCTGATCGTCCTCGACCGCACCCTGCGCGACGTGCATCGCTTTGGCTTCGAGAGTATCGGCAAGATGAAGGACGAAGCCGACAAGCTGCTGTCCGTCGCGCTGGCGATCATCGGCAAGTACCCGGAAGTCGCCGGTCTCTAAGGTGGGCGCCATGACGGAAGAAGAGATCAAGGCCCTTGACAAGGAGGTGCGCAAACTCAAGCGCATCGCCTCCGAATGGGCATCGCAGATGCACGACCTGGTGGAAGACCGCCTGCCGGCCGCCTACGAGGAAATCCCCGGCATCGCCAAATCCACCTACGAGGCCTGCCAGGCATGGGCCGAGGCCAACCGCAAGCTGGCCGCCGCTGGCGGTCAGTAAGCTGCACCACGCAATCAAGGCACGATCATGGAAACGATTACCGGCTTGACCCGGGGCGGCAAGGCCTACACCCCGACCTTCGTCACCGACCTCAACCAGGAAACCTGCATCGGCTGCGGCCGCTGCTACAAGGTCTGTCCGCGCAACGTCTTCGAGCTCGTCGAGCGGGAATTCGACGATGACGACGAGGGCGACGACGACAACACGATGGTGATGGCCATTGCCGACGCGATGGACTGCATCGGCTGCGGCTCCTGTGGCCGGGTCTGTCCGAAGGACTGTCACACCCACTCGCCGGCCACGCTGTGAGCGCTAATCAGGTCGTGACCCGCAGTGTGGATGAACGGCTGGCCCAGGAGCGCCCGCTGATCGAGCGGATCTGTGCCCGCCTGATCCACGAGGCACAGCGCCACGGCCTCCCCGCGCTGGACATCGAGCCAGCGCGGGCCGCCTACAGCCTGCGCGACGACCCCTTCACCGGGGAAGCCGCTTTGATTGGCCTGTGGCCAGCCGACGGTGCCGGCCGCAAGGGCAACCTGATCATCAACGCCGACGGCAGCTTCTTTGCGGAATACGATGTGCTGGCCAACGATCCGGCCAACGACCGCCAGTTCGTCGAGGCCAGTACTGCGTGGGGACGCGGCGAGCGCATGGGCGCCGAACTGCGCATGCTCGAATGGCCGGAGTAAGTCGATCCCTCAGCCGCAAGCCCGGTGCGTACGCCCGGGCGTCACGTTCTGGCTGAACTCAGCCCTCTCCCGACGCCCGGCAACGAGGTCCGGCGGCCGGGAACAAAAGAGTGGGAGGGGTCATGGATAACCCTCATTCACCCCGCTGCGCATCTGTCGATATAAGCTAGCCCACCTGCCTCACAGGACCTGGCTGTCTTCGATGAATCGCATTCTCTCTCTGGGTCTCGTGCTTGCCCTCGGCGCCATTCTCGCCATGGCTTACGCGTTCCATGCGCCAGCGGGTGAAAAGGCAGCGTCACCACTGGGCCTGCACAAGGCCGACACGATCCGGATCGGCTACGCGGTGGAACCGCCCTATGCCTTCATCGACGCCGACGGACGGGTGACCGGCGAATCCCCCGAGGTCGCGCGCCATATCGTCGAAGGTCTCCACATTCCGCACATCGAGTGGCGCCTGGGCGAATTTGCCGAGCTGATTCCGGAACTGGAGGCGGGCCGAATCGACGTGATCGCCGCGGGCATGTTCATCACCCCCGAGCGGGCAAGCCGTGTCGGCTTCTCCGAACCGACATTCCACGTTCAACAAGGCCTGCTGGTGGGCCGCGGCAACCCTCACGCGCTGCACGCCTACACTGACATTCAGAAAGACCCGCAGCTCAAGCTGGCGGTGCTGTCAGGCTCCATCGAGGAAGCCCTGCTTCTGAAAATGGGCGTCGCGCCGGCCAAGCTCCTGCGCGTACCGGATGCCGGCACAGGCCGGGCCAGCGTGGCAAGCGCAGCCGCTCAAGGACTGGCCCTGTCCCTCCCTGCGCTTCGTTGGCAAGGACAGGGAAGCGTCGAGGACGGAACGGAGATTGCCGTACCGTTCGCCCAGCCCGATGCCCGGCAACGCCATCCGGGTTTCGGCGCTTTCGCCTTCCGAAGGCAAGACCAACGCCTGCAGAACGCATGGAACCGGGTTCAAGCGGGCTACATCGGCAGTCCTGACCATCTCGCGCTGATCGCCCACTTCGGTTTCGACGCCGACACACTACCCGGCGCGGTTCGCACCCGCGACGTCCTCGCGCGATGAGCGTGCTGCGCAGCCGCCTTGCCCGCCAGCCCCACCTGCTGCTGGCCCTCACGGTAGCGCTGGCTGTCTTCATCGCCGCCGCTCTCACGAGCCTCTACGTCACGCAACAGGATGATCTCGCCGCCGCCAGCCAGCGCTTGCAGAGCGTCCATCAGGCCAGAACCGAGCTTGCCAAGGGTCTGCTTTACGCAAGCCTTGGCCAACCGGAGGGTGCGGCATCGCCCTTTCGGCGGGACCAGGGACTGGCACTGCTACGACAAGCATCGACCACCCTCGCCGAACTGCTCGACGGTCCGGGCGAACAGGAACACGCCAGAGCCGCTGAATTACGCCACGCTGCGGCCCGCTTCGAGGCCCTGCTGACCAGCCGCCCTCCCCAGGCGGGCAAGCCGCTGCAGGACGTCGACCTGCTGGTGGCCTACCATGCCCTGGAACGGCAGGCCGCCTACGCGGGCAACCTCATCCGCGAGCAATCCGCCAACCAGGCCGCCACCTTCCGGCGCAACTTCCGCCTGGCCGCTGCGGCCGCACTGCTCCTCATCAGCAGCATCATCACAATGGCCTTCCTGGCCATGCGGGCGCGCCACCAAGCCGAACAGGAAGCCCTACTCACCCGCGCTCGCTACGAAAGAGTCATTGAAGGTTCCGATCAGGGCTTCTGGGACTGGAACCTGCAGACGCATCGCTTTGACGTCAGCGAACGCTTTGAGACGATGCTCGGCTTCACCCCGGGCGAGCGGGATCTGAGTGAAGAGAACTGGCCTCGCTACGTGCATCCGGACGATCTCGCCACCAACATGGAGTCCATCCAGAAGCATCTGCAGGGCGAACAGCCCCTGCACGAGGCAGAGCTGCGCTGCCTGACCCGCACAGGTGACTGGCGCTGGATCCTGTCCCGCGGCAAGGTTGTGGAACGCGACGCTGGGGGCCATCCGTTGATCATGTCCGGCACGCACACGGACATCAGCGAGTACAAACGCCTGGTATCCGAGCTGGACCGCCACCGCCACCACCTGCAGGAACTGGTCGAGGAGCGGACCATGCAGATTGAGGAGCTCAACCGCCAGCTCGAACGGCGCAGCCGTCAGGCAGAAACGGCGAACCAGGCCAAGAGCACCTTCCTGGCCACCATGAGCCACGAGATCCGCACGCCGATGAACGCGATCGTCGGCCTCACCCACATCCTGCGGCGAGAGCCCATGTCGCTGCGCCAGGGCGAACTGCTGGGGCGAATCGGCCAGGCCGCCGCCCATCTACTCGAGATCATCAACGACATCCTCGATCTGTCAAAGGTCGAAGCCGGCAAGCTGGGCATCGAACAGGTGGACTTTCGTCTGGATGCGCTGCTCGCCTCGGTATCCGCCCAGATCGCCGAAAAGGTAAACGCCAAAGGCCTTCACTACGCGATCGACGCACCTGCCATGCCTGAGGTGCTGCGCGGTGACGTGACGCGGCTCACCCAGATGCTCCTCAATTACCTGAGCAACGCCATCAAGTTCACCGCCAGTGGTGGTTCCGTGACGCTCAGCGTCCGCTGCGAGGAACGAACAGCCAACAGCGTGCTGCTGTGCTTTACGGTCACGGACACCGGCATCGGCTTGTCCGAGGAGCAGCAGGCACGCCTGTTCCAGGCCTTCGAGCAGGCCGATGGCTCGACAACCCGCAAATACGGCGGCACCGGCCTCGGGCTGGCCATCAATCGCCACCTTGCCCAACTGATGGGCGGGGACACCGGTGTCATCAGCAGGGAAGGCCTGGGAAGCAGCTTCTGGTTCACCGCCCGACTGGGCCGCGGCGCCGAGGCATCCGACATTCCACCGCCCCCCGCCGCGGGAGATGTGCTGAGCTGCCTGCGCCAGCGCCACGCCGGCCGCCAGGTGCTGCTGGCCGAAGACGAGGAAGTCAATCAACTGGTGGCCGGGGAGATGCTTGCCGATGCCGGACTTGCCGTGGACACGGCCAACGACGGACTGCAAGCGGTTGAGCGGGCTCGGGAAACACCGTATTCACTGATCCTCCTCGACATGCAGATGCCACTGATGGATGGCCTGGCCGCCTGCCAGGCCATCCGGGCCCTCCCCCTGCATCACGACACGCCCATTCTGGCACTTACCGCCAATGCCTTCCGGGAAGACCAGGAGCGCTGCCTCGCCGCCGGCATGGACGACTTCCTGACGAAGCCGATTGATCCCGTCCGCCTGCACACCAGCCTGCTCCACTGGCTGGATAGCAGCCGCCGCTGATCAGGCGCACGGGCAAACCCGACGGCGGAACCACCCGGCATTTCCGGCACTCTTCATCCCTACAGTGCTGGAAGCATCTGATTGTGAAGCGTTTCACACACGCCCCGGGCATATTTCACACATTGAAAAATATCGACAAAATAGATTTACAGACCTGCCATGAATTGATATTTTCATCAAAAACATTAAATTCATCATGGTCAATTCACCCGGTTCCTTCCTTCTCGTCGTGGTACTTCTTGCCGTGCACGCCCTGCTCGGCATGCCCGACGCGCGGGCGAACACCAGCCTCACCCTTCAGCTGAAGTCGCGGCACGGCTTCGAGTTCGCTGGCTACTACATGGCCAAGGAACGCGGCCTCTACGAGGAAGCCGGCCTGAACGTGCAGATTCGCGCCGCCGCACCGGGCGTCGACAGCGTCGAGGAAGTGGTCGCCGGTCGCGCCGATCTCGGCGTCGGCTCCAGCAGCCTGCTGCTCGCGCACAAGGCCGGCAAACCCGTCGTTGCGCTGGCGGTCATCCAGCAGCACTCTCCCTACGTGATGATCACCGGAACCCGCAGCGCGACCGACAGCATCCAGGATCTGCTCGGCAAGCGGGTCATGCTCGACCCGATGGCAGACGAATTGCTGGTGTATCTGAAGCGGGAAGGCATTCCCCTCGACAGCATCCAGCGCCATCCGCCCAGCTTGAACGTCACCGACCTGACAGGCGGCAAGACCGACGCCCTCGGCGCCCAACTCACGGATCAGCCCTACAAACTCGACCAGATCCGCTTTCCGTACCACATGTACACGCCGCGGGCGGCAGGCATCGACTTTTACGGCGACAACCTGTTTACATCCGAAAGGCAGCTGCGCGCCCGCCCCGAACAGATCAAGGCTTTCATCAAGGCCAGCCTGCGCGGCTGGGAATATGCCTTGAGCCACCCGACCGAAACCACCGACCTGATCCTGGACAAATACAGCCACCAGGAGAGCCGCGAACAGCTCCAGTACGAAGCTGAGCGCAACATTGCCCTGATCCACGCCGATCTGGTCGCCATCGGTTACATGAATGCCGGCCGCTGGCGCCATATTGCCGACAGCTATGCGGAAATCGGCCTGCTACCCGCGAGCTACTCCCTGGATGGCTTCCTGTATGACCCGGACAAGGGCAAGACGACCGACAGCGAACTCTGGCGCTACCTGGTACTGACCCTGGCGATCACCGCCTGCGTTGGCTCGGTGGCGGTTTACACCGGGCGGGTCAATCAGAACCTGCGACGCAGCCAGACCCAGCTGGCAGCAACCCTAGAGGCCGTCCCCGATCTGCTGTTCGAGCTGGACGAGAATGGCATCTACCTGGATGTGCGGGCCCGGCGCACCGCCCATCTCGCGGCCCCACGCGAAGAGTTGCTGGGGTGCAGTGCGTTCGACATTCTTCCCAAGGCCTCGGCGGACACCCTTCGCGAAGCCCTGCGCTCAGCATTCCAGCACGGCGCCGATTACGGCCGCATCATCGGACTCCACCTGCCCGACGGCGACCGCTGGTTCGAACTCTCAGTCGCTCGCAAGGCAGGTCCGAACAACCAGCCCTGCCGCTTCATCGTGATGTCCCGCGACGTCACCGACCGCAAACGGGCCGAGGACGCCTTCCGGAAACTGTCCCAGGTCGTAGAACAGAACCCGACCCCCATCGTCATCGCGGACGTGGATGGCCAGGTGGAGTACGCCAACCCGGCCTTCTGCGCCCTCAACGGCCTGCGCTCCGAAGAAGCCGCCGAGCACCGCATAGAGGATTTCTTCGACATCGCCCCGCAGTCACCGGGCAACATGGACGACGCCTGGACCTGCCTGCTCAAGGGCCAGGTATGGACCGCCGAGTGCGAGAACCGGCACGCCGATGGGCGCCTCCTCATCGAGCGGATCACACTTGCCCCACTGCGCGATGACGCCGGCCGGATCACCCACGGCCTCTGCATCATCGAGGACGTCACCGAGCGGCACCAGCGGGAACAGGACCTGAGCACCGAGCGCCAACGCCTCTTCAACGTGCTCAGCGGCACGGACGCCGGAACCTGGGAGTGGAACGTACAGAGCGGCGAGGTGCAGTTCAACGAACGCTGGGCCGCCATGCTCGGCTACCGACTTGAGGAACTCGCCCCGCTCACCATCGACACCTGGACCCGGCGCATCCACCCGGACGACCTTGCCTGCTCATCGTCCATGTTGCGCCGCCACTTCGCCGGCGAACTGGACCAGTACGAATGCGAGACACGTATCCGCACCAAGGCCGGGGGCTGGGCCTGGGTCCTCAACCGTGGCAAGGTGATCAGCCGCTCGCCTGACGGCCGTGCCCTGATGATGTACGGCACCCACATGGACATCACGGCCCGTAAGGAGGCCGAGGCCAGGCGCGCCGAAAGCGAACAGCTGCTGCGCTCGGCCATCGACACCATCGGCGAAGGTTTCGTAATCTATGATGCAGAGGATAGGCTGGCCTTTTTCAACGAGGAATACCGCCAGGTCTACCGGGGCGCCGGACCGGTGATCGAGGTCGGCCACAGCTTCGAAGAAATCCTGCGCTCCGGCCTGGAGCGCGGCGTTTACCCGGACGCGGCCGGCAAGAAGGAAGAATGGCTGGCCGAACGCCTTGCCCAGCACCGCAGCGGGGACTGCGAGATCATCCAGCGCCTGGACGACGGCCGCTGGCTGAAAGTGCGCGAACGACGCACCAGCAACGGCTACACCGTCGGCTTCCGGGTGGACATCACCGAGCTGGTGCGGGCCCGCCAGGCCGCCGAGATGGCCAGCCTCGCCAAGAGCCAGTTCCTTGCCACGATGAGCCACGAAATCCGCACCCCGATGAACGGCATCCTCGGCATGGCCCAGATCCTCCTGTCCCCCGGCGTCGCCGAGGCCCAGCGCCAGGAGTATGCCAACATCATCATCAAGGCCGGCCAGACGCTGCTCACCCTGCTCAACGACATGCTCGACCTGTCCAAGATCGAAGCCGGCAAGCTCCTCATCGAGCCGGCTGCCCTCGCCCCCGGCCCGTACCTGCAGGAGCTCAAGGCGCTGTTCGAGGAAACCGCCTGGCGCAAGGGCCTGGTGATCGAAGCCCGCTGGCACGGCAGTGATGAGTCCCGCTTCCTCATCGACCCTCACCGCTTGCGCCAGATGCTCTCCAATCTGATCGGCAACGCGATCAAGTTCACCGCGCAGGGCGAGATCCACATCGACGCCCATGAGGTGGAGCGGGATGACAAGCACTCCATGCTCGAATTCTCCGTATCCGACACGGGCATCGGCATCCCCCCGGACAAGCTGGGGCTGCTGTTCCAGCCCTTCAGCCAGGCCGACAGCTCGACGACCCGGGAGTACGGTGGCACCGGCCTCGGGCTGTCCATCGTGCGCAGCCTGGCTGAGTTGATGGACGGCTCGGTCGGCGTCGACAGTGTCCTGGAACACGGCTCCCATTTCTGGTTCCGGATCCGCGTCGAACGCCTCGAGGGCGACAATCCCAGTGCCGGAGTCGAGCTCAAGCCGGCCACGACCTGCGTCCTGAGCGGGAATGTCCTGGTGGTGGACGACAATGGTATCGAACGCAAGGTCATCGCGGCCCTGCTCGGCAAGCTCGGCCTGACCGTATCCCTCGCCAGCGACGGTCGCGAGGCGGTGGACGCCGTCACCCAGGGGACTCCGCCGGATCTGGTCCTGATGGACTGCCAGATGCCGGACGTCAGCGGCTACACCGCCACCGAACGAATCCGCGCCTGGGAAAGCGCCAACAATCGCTCTCCCCTACCGATCATCGCCCTCACCGCATCGGCCTATGATGAGGACTTGCAGCACAGCATCCAGGCCGGTATGAACGACTTCCTGACCAAGCCAGTGCCGCTGGACACCCTGCAGACCGTCCTCGCCAAATGGCTGCGCGGCAGCACCGCGGACAGCCCTGCCGCCCCGCCGCTGGACAACACACGCCTGCTGGCCCTGATCAACGAGCTGGAGCCCCTGCTGGCCGGCCAGAAGTTCGACGCGCTCATCCGCTTCAAGGAACTGCAGGCCCTCACCGCTGGTACCGATCTCTCCGCCGAGATCGGCGAGATCGGCAACATGCTCGCCAGCTTCCGCTTCGGCCCAACCCTGGAACGGCTGCGTGCACTGGCGGCCACCATTTGTGCCCGACATCCATCATGAACAACAAACCGCGCATCCTGGCAATCGACGACACGCCAACCAATCTGTACACCCTCGGCATGGCCCTGGCCGGCGAATTCGACCTGCAGATCGCCAGTTCGGGGCCTGAAGGGCTCATGATGGCCCGCGAGTCTTCACCGGACCTGATCCTGCTCGACGTGATGATGCCCGGTATGGACGGCTTCGAGACCTGCCGCCGCTTCAAGGCCGAGCCGGCGCTGGCCAACACGCCGATCATTTTCGTAACCGCCCTGTCGGACCTGGAGTCGGAGCTGTCCGGTCTCCTGCTCGGCGTCGCCGACTACATCACCAAGCCCTTCAAGGTGGAACTGGTGAAACTGCGCATCCGCAACATCCTGCGCATCAGCAGCCTGTCCCAGGAGCTGAAGGCCAGCGAGGAATGCCTGCGCTATGTGATGGAGGCCACCGGCGAAGGTGTGTGGGACTGGCGGATGACCGACGGCGCGGTGCATCACAACGCATCCTGGTGCCAGATCCTGGGCCTCGACCTGTCCTTCCTGACCCATCCGGTGGAGGCCTTCATGGAGCTGATCCATCCGGAGGACCGGGCCGGCGTACAGCGTGTGCTGGGCGCCTGCCTGGCCGGTGAAGGCAACTACGCCAGCGAGCACCGCCTGCGCCATACCTGCGGGCATTACGTATGGGTTGCCGACCGAGGCCGTGTGGTCGAACGGGCCACCACTGGCGAGCCCCTGCGCATGGTGGGCAGCATTGCCAACATCACCGAGCGCAAGCGCCACGAGGCGGAGATCCACCACCTCGCCTACTTCGATGCGCTGACGGAGCTTCCCAACCGCCGCCTGCTGATCGAGCGCCTGCAGCAAGCCATCATCCGGAACCAGAGAAGCAAACAGTTCGGCGCGCTGATGTTCCTGGACATGGATCGCTTCAAGCAGCTGAACGACACGCACGGACATGCCAAAGGTGACCAATTGCTGATCGAAGTCGGCCGGCGGCTGTCCGGCTGCATACGGGAGCAAGACACCGTGGCCCGTCTCGGTGGCGACGAATTCGTCGTAATGCTGGAGCATCTTGCTGGTCCTGCCGACGACGCGATCGCCAACGCCCGGGGCGTCGGCTACAAGATCCTCGACACCCTCAACGCCCCTTATCGCCTGGGCGAACTGCCCTATGCCAGCACCCCAAGCATCGGCCTGACCCTGTTTTCCGGCAAGGAGGACAGCGTGGACGGCATCCTCAAACGTGCCGACGCCGCGATGTACGCGGCGAAGGCCGCAGGGCGCAACACCCTGCGGGAAGCCAACATCTGATCTGCCGCCGAGCCCCGTCAGCGCGGCGGCGGACTGCCTAGGGCGGCCTCGCAGGCCGCAATGTTGTCCACATGGGAAACACGCATGGCCTCCAGCATCGCACGCGCCTCACCATCCTCCATGTCCGGCAGCACCTCGTCGATCTTGCGCACAACCCAGGCCTGCCCCTTGTTCAGGAAATGCAGGCGGGCCTCCAGTCCATCGATGGCGAGCGTCTTGTGCACGAAAGCGCCCGTCTCATGGGAGGCCACCCCGCCCAGGCGCCGGATAGTCTTGTAGAGCACCACCGCGTTACGGCCTTCGTCCTGCTGCAAGCGCTCCAGCAGACCGCGCAGGGGCGCACGCGCATCCAGCTCATCACGCAGGATGGCGAGCACCTTTGCGCCGGCGCGCTCCGCTTCCAGCAGTGCATTCAGGCGCTCGATGCGCAGCGCCTCGGCGCTCGGCGCCTCTTCTCCAAAGTGCCCTGGAAAATCGCCGGCATAACAGGGCGGCGAGGCATAGCGCGCCTCCGTCTCAGCGGCGGGAGGGTCAATTTGTCGGCCAGTCTTGCGGCTCATCAGATACTCCTTTGCTCAATTGACCGGACGAACGACAAACACGCCGGGATCGTCACCATGCTCCAGCAGCACCCGCCGGACGCGGTCCTGCCACAGCCGCCGGAACTCCTGTACCTCATCTGTGCTGGCCTGGCCCGCCAGGCACAGGTGCATCAACGGCATCATGCGCGGATTGGCCGGCACCTCACGCAGCGTGCTCATCACATCCACAGCCGCGCCGCTGTCCACACGGCGGAAACGCAGATCGAGGGGCTGCTCGGCGTCGAAGGCGAGCAGATCGCGGCGATCGAATCGCCCCGCCAGCCCCTTGAAGCCGGTATCGACCGTCGCACCGGTCAGCAGCGACACCACGTTGGCGATCACGCCAGTCACACCGGCCGTCCGGCTGTCGCGGAAACTCACGTGCACGCCGCCGCGCTCTGGCACCTCGCCGCCGTAGAGCGCCGCCAGCGCCAGGCCGGTCAGCCGGTAGGCGCTCGCCACCGTCGGGCAGGAATGCCCGGCCAGGCGCACCGCATCGATATAGCGGTATTCGATCACGCCACCCTCGGTGGCGCCCAGAAATGCCGCCAACGGATCGCGCATCCGCAGCGGGGGTACTTCATCGAAGAAACTGGGGTAACTCATGACGACTCCCGGTACCACTCCACACAGAACAGATGGACGCCACCCTAAGGCGCTTCCCGACGGCGGGCCTTGATCTGCGATATGCGCGCCGGTGCATTTCCGCCAAACGGCCGTGGCACTTCAATCCATCCCGCCGGCAGTGCTATCGTCGGCCCCTCGCCTGCCCGCAACTGTCCTGCCCTCGCCGGAGTCCCAAGCCCATGTCGCGCGCCCTCCTCGCCATCGCCCTGTTCCTTGCCGGCATCACGGCCAGCCAGGCCGACGGGATCCGTCACCTGGCGATCACGCCCGGCCGCTACGCCGACGCCCGCGAGGCACTGGTGGACGCCATCGAGACCGAAGGCCTGGTGCCCGCCCCGCCAAGCCGCTTCGGCGACATGCTGGCACGCACCGGGCCGGCGCTGGAGCAGACAACGCCGGTGTATCAGGATGCCGAGGTTCTGCACTTCTGCAGCGCGCGCATCGCGTGGACCTTCGCCCGCGAGAATCCCCTCAACGTTGCCCAGTGCCCGCTGTCGATGGCTATCTACACCCTGCCGGCGGAGGCCGGCACGGTGCACCTGGCCTGGCGCGAGGCCCACGGCGACAGCCCCGCCAGCCAAGCAGCCAATGCACTGCTCGAACGCATCGCCCGGCAGACAGTCGACAACGCCGGACGCAGCAGCCTCGGCCGCTGACCCTCACGGCCTTATCGCCGCGCCCCTCGCAGGCCGGCAGCGGGCTGCGGTATAGTCCGCTCCGCTTCAAAATCCATCCGTATTCCCCCCAGCATGTCGCAGAAAACCTACAACGCCGATTCCATCACCGTCCTCAAGGGCCTCGAACCCGTCAAGCAGCGGCCGGGCATGTACACCCGCACCGAAAACCCGCTGCACGTCATCCAGGAAGTCATCGACAACGCCGCCGACGAGGCGATGGCCGGCTTCTGCAAGAAGATCGGCGTGACCCTGCATCTGGACGGCTCGGTGAGCGTCGCCGACGACGGTCGCGGCATCCCGGTGGAAATCCACCCGGTCGAAGGCGTGTCCACCGTCGAGGTGGTGTTCACCCGCCTGCACGCCGGCGGCAAGTTCAACAAGACGGATGAGGAATCCGCCTACCGCTTCTCCGGCGGCCTGCACGGCGTCGGCGTGTCCGTCACCAACGCCCTGTCCCACCGGCTGGAAGTGGAAGTCGTCCGCGACGGCGGCCGCCATCGCCTGGTGTTCGCCGCCGGCGATGTGATCGAACCCCTCGCCCGCATCGGCGACGCCCCCAAGAAGGCCAGCGGCACCACCGTCCGTGCTTGGCCGGACGCCAAGTATTTCGACGCTGCCGACCTGCCCCGCGCCGAACTGGAACGCCTGCTGCGCTCCAAGGCGGTGCTGATGCCGGGCCTGGAAGTCAGCCTCAGCATCGAAGGCGGCGACACCCGCACGTGGCTGTTCGAGCACGGCATGCGCGGCTACCTGTCCGAAGCCCTGCCCGACGAACCGCTGATCCCGCTGTTCAGCGGCGAGAAGTACGCTGCCAAGGGCGACGACACCTTCGCCACTGGCGAAGGCGCGTCGTGGGCCGTGGCATGGACCGCCGAAGGCACGCCGGTGCGCGAGTCCTACGTCAACCTGATTCCCACGCCGGCCGGCGGCACCCATGAGGCCGGCCTGCGCGACGGCGTGTTCACTGCCGTCAAGAACTTCATCGACCACCACGCGCTGCTGCCCAAGGGCGTCAAGCTGACCGCCGACGACGCCTTCGGGCGCGCCTCCTTCGTGCTGTCGGCACGGGTCCTCGACCCCAGCTTCCAGGGGCAGACCAAAGAACGCCTCAACAGCCGCGACGCCGTGCAGCTCGTCTCGCGGATGGTCCGCGACCCCTTCGAGCTGTGGCTCAACGAGCACGTGGAATACGGCAAAAAGCTCGCCGAACTGGCCATCAAGGCCGCCCAGGCCCGTGCCCGCGCGGCGCAGAAGGTCGAGAAGCGCAAGTCCTCCGGCGTCGCCGTACTGCCCGGCAAGCTGTCCGATTGCGAATCCGAGGACATCGAGCGCAACGAACTCTTCCTCGTCGAAGGCGACTCCGCCGGCGGCAGTGCCAAGATGGCCCGCGACAAGGACACCCAGGCCATCCTGCCGCTGCGCGGCAAGGTGCAGAACGCCTGGGAGGTGGACCGGGAGCGCCTGTTCGCCAACGCCGAAATCCACGACATCGCGGTGGCCCTCGGCGTGGACGCCCACACCCCGAAGGACGATCCGGACCTGTCCGAACTGCGCTACGGCAAGGTCATCATCATGTCCGACGCGGACGTGGACGGTTCCCACATCCAGACCCTGCTGCTGACCCTGTTCTTCCGCCACTTCCCCAAGCTCATCGAGAACGGCCACATCTACGTCGCCCAGCCGCCGCTGTACCGCCTCGACGTGCCGGCCCAGGGCAAGAAACGTCCGCCGCGCCGCCTGTATGCGCTGGACGATCAGGAACTCGCCTCCCTGCGCGACCGCCTGGCCCACGAAGGCGTCAAGCCCGAGCAGATCGAAGTCGGCCGATTCAAAGGCCTCGGCGAGATGAACCCCGACCAGCTGCGCGAAACCACCATGGACCCTGCCACCCGCCGCGTGCTGCCCGTGCACGTGCGCCCCGACGCCTTCGACGACACCCTGCGCATGTTCACGCTGCTGATGGGCAAGGGCGAAGCCTCGGGCAGACGGGCCTGGATGGAAGAGAAAGGCGACTCCGTGGAGGCCGACGTCTGATCTTCGTCAACCGGGGGCGCAATGTGTGATAACCCTGATTGACCATACCGGGCCGCATGCAAACAATGGGGAAATCGGCCCGGGATGCTACTAAAGTTATAAGACACAGCACGGGCCGCTGACGGGTTTCTTCCCGACCCCGCGGTCGATCCGGTGCCGTAGCCTTACCGGGCGCGGTGCCATTTCTTCCTCACTGGTCGGGCGGACGCCCGTGCGTCTCCACGAAACAGACAGTGAGGAAAACCATGTCATCCATACAGCGTCACCTCGGCTGGGGGGCCGTTGCCGTACTCGGCGCCGCCGCGTTCGGCACAGTGGCCTTGCATCGCGGCGAGACCATCAACGCCCTCTGGCTGGTCATCGCCGCGGTGTGTACCTATCTCATCGCCTACCGCTACTACAGCCTGTTCATCGCCGAGAAGGTGATGGAGCTCGACCCCAACCGCATGACCCCGGCGGTTCGCCACAACGACGGCCTCGACTACGTCCCCACTGACAAGTACGTGCTGTTTGGCCACCACTTTGCCGCCATCGCCGGCGCCGGCCCGCTGGTCGGCCCCGTGCTCGCCGCACAGATGGGCTATTTGCCGGGCATGCTGTGGATCCTCGCCGGCGTCGTCTTTGCAGGCGCGGTGCAGGATTTCATGATCCTGTTCATCTCGACCCGCCGCGACGGCCGCTCCCTGGGTGACCTGGTCAAGACCGAGCTCGGCCCGGTGCCCGGCGTGATCGCCCTTTTCGGCACCTTCATGATCATGGTCATCATCCTTGCGGTGCTGGCACTGATCGTCGTGAAGGCCCTGGCCGAATCCCCGTGGGGCATGTTCACCGTCGCCGCCACCATCCCCATCGCACTGCTGATGGGCGTCTACAGTCGCTACATCCGTCCGGGCCGCATCGGTGAAATGTCGCTGATCGGCTTCGTGCTGCTGATGGCCGCCATCATCTTCGGTGGCGACATCGCCGCCAGCGAAACCTGGGGCCCGGTGTTCACCTTCGACGGCAAGCAGCTCACCTGGCTGCTGGTCGGCTACGGCTTCGTCGCCTCGGTGCTGCCCGTGTGGCTGCTGCTCGCCCCGCGCGACTACCTGTCTACCTTCCTGAAGATCGGCACCATCGTCGGCCTGGCCATCGGCATCGCCGTTGTCGCGCCCAACCTGCAGATGCCGGCGCTGACCAAGTTCATCGACGGGACCGGCCCGGTGTGGTCCGGCAGCCTGTTCCCCTTCCTCTTCATCACCATCGCCTGTGGCGCCGTGTCGGGCTTCCACTCGCTGATCTCCTCGGGCACCACGCCCAAGCTGCTCGACAACGAGAAGAACGCCCGTTTCATCGGCTACGGCGGCATGCTGATGGAGTCCTTTGTCGCCATGATGGCCCTGGTCGCCGCCTCGGTCATCGAGCCGGGCGTTTACTTTGCGATGAACAGCCCGGCCGCGGTGATCGGCAAGACCGCCGAAAGCGCAGCCATGGCGATCTCCCAGTGGGGCTTCGTGCTGACCCCCGACATGCTGCTGCAAACCGCCCAGGACGTCGGCGAGAAGACCATCATCTCCCGCGCCGGCGGCGCACCGACGCTGGCCGTCGGCATGGCTCACATCCTCTCCAACGCCCTCGGTGGCAAGGCGATGATGGCCTTCTGGTACCACTTCGCCATCCTCTTCGAAGCCTTGTTCATCCTCACCGCTGTCGATGCGGGCACCCGTGCCGGCCGCTTCATGCTGCAGGATCTGATGGGCACCTTCGTGCCGTCCATGCGCAAGATGGACTCCATCTTCGCCAGCCTCGTCGCCACCGCCCTGTGCGTGGCCGCCTGGGGCTACTTCCTGTACCAGGGCGTGGTTGACCCGTTGGGCGGCATCAACACCCTGTGGCCGCTGTTCGGTATCGCCAACCAGATGCTCGCCGGCGTCGCGCTGACCCTCGCCACCGTGGTGCTGTTCAAGATGAAGCGCCAGCAGTTTGCGTGGGTGACCATCGTGCCGACCGTCTGGCTGCTGATCTGCACGCTGACCGCCGGCTGGCAGAAGATGTTCCACGAGAACCCGAAGATCGGCTTCCTCGCAAACGCCCACAAGTACCAGGCTGCCCTCGACAAGGGTGAGGTTCTGGCGCCGGCGAAGAACATCGACCAGATGCACCAGATCATCACCAACAACTATGTGGATGCCACCATGTCCGGCCTCTTCATCCTGCTGGTGGTGGCCATCGTGATCTATGCCATCCCGGCCTGCATGCGCGCCCTCAACGCCAACAAGCCGACCACGCTCGAAACTCCTTTCGAGCCGATGCCGGCCAAATAAGGAGCACCGCGTGTTCTCAGACCTCGCCCGCGTAGGCAAGTACCTCGGCCAGGCAGCCCGCCTGATGGTGGGCATGCCCGATTACGACACCTACGTGCAGCACATGCGCCTCAACCACCCGGACAAACCGATCATGAGCTATGAAGAGTTCTTCCGGGAACGCCAGGACGCCCGCTATGGCGGCGCCGACGGGCGTACCGGGCGCTGCTGCTGAGCAAGGCGCGCGTCACCTTCGGCCGGTAAGCCCTCCCGGGCTTGCCGGCCGATTTTTCATTGAATCCGGACCATGACCAATCCCCTCGCCATTCCCCGCCCGCCGATCCGCGCCACCATCCTCACCGGCTTCCTCGGCGCGGGCAAAACCACCTTGCTCAACCGCTACCTGGCCACCGCCAACCACAAGAAGATCGCCGTGCTCGAGAACGAGTTCGGCGCCGTGGGCATCGACGGCGGGCTGATCGCCGGCTCACCGGCCGTCGAGATCGTCGAGCTCGCCAACGGCTGCATCTGCTGCAGCGTTCGCGGTGAACTCAGCACCTCCCTCACCGATCTGGCCGACCGCCGCGACAAGGGCGAGCTGGACTTCGAGCATCTGGTCATCGAAACCACCGGCCTCGCCGACCCGGCCCCGGTGGCCCAGGCCTTCTTCGTTGATGAAGGGGTACGCGAGCGCTACGAACTGGACGGCATCCTCGCCGTCGTGGACGCCGTCCACGCCAGCAAGCAGCTCGACGAGAATCGCGTCGCCGCCGCCCAGATCGGCTTCGCCGACCGCGTGCTGCTGACCAAGACCGAACTGGTCGAACCCACCGAGCTGGAAGCGCTGGAAGCCCGCCTCCGCCGGATCAACTTGCGCGTACCGATCACCACCGTTCCCACCGACGCGGATGCCGTGGCTGCGCTGTTCTCTCTCGACGCCTTCGTGCTCACCGACGTGCTGGAGCGCACGCCGGGCTTCCTCTCCGACACGACGCCCAGCGGCCTGCGCCGCGGCGGTGCGGAACGCCAGCCCTTCGTGCGCCACGACGACGACATCGCCTCACTGGTACTACAGCACGCCGGCGACGTGGATGTGGGCCTGATGGGGAATTTCGTGGAAGAGCTGCTGCTCAAGAACGGCAACGACATGCTGCGCTACAAGGGCATCCTGGCCGTGCGCGGTGAGGACAGGCGTCTGGTTTTCCAGGGCGTGCACCGCATCACCGGCTTCGACTACGGCCGCCCCTGGGCTGATGACGAAACACGGGAAACCACCATCGTCATCATCGGTCGGCGCCTCGACGCTGCCGCCATCGAAGCGGGTTTTCGCCTCGCCTGCCGCTGACGGATGGGGCCGCCCATGCTGGCCCCATAATTGCTAAAGCTCTCCGACAACAACAGACAGCCCCCGGAGAGTTTCATGAGCGTTACCGCCCTCAGCGCGGACACCGTCGATTTCGGCAACGTGCCCGACAACATCAACGCCCTGCTGCAACAGGGCGTCGCCATCCATTCTGACGACCCCGCACGCGCCCGTGCCTTCTTCCGCACCGCCATCGAGGTGGCGCCGGACGTGCTGCCGTCCTATCGCTGCCTGTTCAAGCTGCAGAACAAGCTACGCGACTTCGACGCCGCCTTCGAAACCGCTGTCACGGCCCTCGCCCGGGCCTCCGACCAGGCTGCGCTGCCGCGCAACTGGGCGGGATGGAGCCTCGCCGACCTCAGCGCAGCGCCGGCCACGCCGCGTCGCTTCCTGCTCCAGTTCCTGAAGGCCATCGCCTTCATCGAGCTGCGCCGCGGCAACGAGGACGCTGCCGCCAAGGCCCTCGCCAAACTGCAGGAACTCGACCCCGAAGATGGCGCCGGCGGCTCGGTGATCGCCGCCCTCCTCGCCCACGGGGACGCCGCATGAACAACACAAGCGGCGGTCAGGAAGCCGACAAACTCCCGTTCTCGGTCTTGGAAACGACACACCGCGCTCTCGGCCGCCTGCTCACCCTGAAGATCGGCGGTACCCTAACGGTGCGCCTGACGCCCCATGAAGCCCATACCCTTGCCCTCGCGCTGGTCGCGGTGCGGGACGGCAAGAGCGCCGAGACCGAACTCTTCATGAGCCCCATCGCCAGCGATGCGATCTTCGTCGCACCGGTGGGCACGGACGGCATCGCGGTGGAGACGCCTGGTGGGCCGCAAACCATCGACTGGAACGCCGTCGGCCAACTCGCGGCGGCGCTGTCACCGGCAGCCGTGGCGGGATGAAGATTCAACGCACGCTGACACTCACTCGGTCATAACGGCCCTGCTCGTCCATCGCAGTGATGTCCACACGGCCGGTTTCGGTCAGGGTCTGAATAAAAGTCTGGGGCGCAGCATCGAATGTTGCCGGCGGCTCTATCGATGTTGACGGCCGTGCATTCGATGTAGGCGGCCTCCTATGTCATTTGGCACCGTCAACGAAGCAAGGTGTCTCCGCAGCATCAAACATTGCAGCATCAACACGCGATGCGACGACCGCAAAATTCGATCTTCAGCGCTGACTACAAGCATCAGGGTATTGAATGTTCAATATTGATACCTGAAAACTAAATAAGACAACGTGCTCATTCAAAACTGCGGCATCAAGATCGAGTGTTCACCCAGCAACATCTTTAATCGTTGTGCAAGCGAAGCATGTTGCCGGCACTACTGGATATGTTGACGAGCGCGACGATTAATGGCGGCGGCATCATCAGGAATCGCCGTCCAAGCCATCAAGTATCGAGGAGCCCGCATGATCGACCACACAGGCATCGTCGTCAGCGATTTTGCCAAGAGCAAGGCGTTCTATCTGAACGCACTGGCACCAATCGGCTACGTGCTCATCATGGAGCTCCCCGCTTCCGTGACCGGCCATACGGACGTCGCGGGCTTTGGCGAGTTGCCCAAACCCGACTTCTGGCTCAGCCGCGGGACACCCAATCAACCGCCGATCCACGTCGCGTTCCGGGCTCGATCCAGGGCGGAAGTTGATGCGTTCCACAAAGCCGCCCTCGCTGCCGGCGGTACGGACAACGGAGCCCCAGGCCTTCGTCCGCACTATCACCCCAACTACTACGGCGCGTTCGTTCTCGATCCGGACGGGCACAACATTGAAGCGGTCTGCCACGACGCGGAATCGTGATGACTGCCATGCGTCGTCTGGCCGCTCTTGCGTTTGCTCTGCCCTTCTCGATCTCGGCCTGGCCCGCTGATCTGGCGGGACAGTGGGGCTTGAAGATCGAGGACCAAAGTCATCGCGTTAATCCGTGCAACACGAAATACCCCCTCTTCACCGACTGAACGCACCATGTCCACATTCGGAACCCAAGCCCTCCTGATCGGTGGTTTGCTCAGCGCAATAGCTGCTGTGGCACACCTCGCCTGCATCGCGCTCGGTGCGCCTGCCTATCGCGCCATGGGCCCTGGCGAGAAGATGGCGCAGGCGGCCGAGGCTGGCAAACTCCGGCCGACGCTGGTCACGTTGGCAATTGCCGCCATTCTCTTCATTTGGGCCGCTTACGCGCTGGCGGGAGCTGGCGTCATCGCTCCTCTGCCATTCACCAAACTCGCGCTCACTGCCATCTGTGCCGTGTATTTGGGTAGAGCGGTCGCATTCCCGCTTCTCAAGCCAGCCTTCCCTGAGAACTCCCAAACCTTCTGGCTTGTCTCGTCCGGCATCTGTCTTGCGATTGGGCTAGTGCACGTCTGCGGCGTCATTGCGCTATGGTCCGCCCGGTAGGGGCTTGACCCTCACGCCACGTCAGGCCCCAGCCTTGTCGCACGCATGAAACGGGGAGCATTCGATGTTGCTTAAAGTGGGCGATCTCGCAAGGCGTTGCGGACTCACCGTCCGGACACTGCATCACTACGACGCCATCGGCCTGCTTGCTCCGTCTGCGCGCTCCGAGGCCGGTTATCGCTTGTATGACCGGGACGACATCGCCAGGCTGCATCAGATCCAGGCCTTGCGTCGTTTCGGCCTGTCCCTTGCCGACATCGGGGCTGTACTGGCAAGGCCCGACTCCTCGCTTGCGTCCATCGTGCGGCAGCAGATCGACATGCTCGACAAGCAGATCGAGCAGGCGATGGATTTGCGCAGCCGGCTTTCCCGCTTGCAGGGTCAGTTGCTGCAGGGCGAAGAGCCGGAGCTTGCCGAATGGCTGACGACTTTGGAAAGGATGACCATGTACGACAAGTATTTCTCGCAGGACGAACTCGCCCGGCTGCCCCTCTATCAGGGTGGCAAGACCGCAGAAACGGAATGGCGGGCCTTGGTGGATGAGGTGCGTGCGCTGATGGACCGCGGGGTCGCACCGCAGAGCGAAGAAGCGCAGGCCGCATCGAAGCGCTGGATGGCGCTGGTGGAACGCGATACGGGCCGTGACCCGCGTCTGCTCGCCAAGCTGAACGCGATGCACCTCAACGAGCCCTCGGTACAGGCCCAGACCGGCATCACGCCGGACGTGCTGGCCTTCGTGCTGCAGGCCAACGCGGAAAGCAAGCTGCGCATCTACGCCAAGTATCTTTCGCCCGAAGAGTTCGCCTTCATGCGCGAGCACTACGGCAAGCACACTTACGAATGGCCGGAGTTGATCGGTGCGCTGCGCGAGCAGCTGGAGCAAGGCAGTGCGCCTGACACCCCGGCGGTGCGGCAGTTGGCCCTGCGCTGGCTGTCCTTGTTCCGCTCCTATGCAGGCGATAACCCGGAGACCCACGCCAGGATTCGCCTGGCCCATGAGAAGGAGCCCGAGCTGATGGCGGGCAGCCTGATCGACGCGGCGCTGCTGGGCTTCGTGAAGGACGCCATGACTCATCTCAAACCACGCTGAAGGGCACGCGCACAGGCCGTCCGCAACGCGGATGTGCCTGTCGCCGCCCTTATACAGCAGGCGAAGCGCGGTGCCTGTGGTATTTTTGCGGCCTTCGTCGCGCCAAGCCCGGCGCGCGCAACTCCGGCGGCCCCTGCGCCGCCTGCCGCAACACACAGCACCATGAACGAAACTCCGGATCTTTTCGATTCCCTTCTGCCGGAGGCGGACGAGCCGCCGGCACCACCGCCGCCCCCCGCGGCCCCCTTGCAGGGCAGCGACGACGCCCTGCCCCTCGATCAATATGCAGAGCGTGCTTACCTCGCCTACGCGATGAGCGTGGTGAAGGCCCGCGCGCTGCCGCAGGTGGAAGACGGCCTCAAGCCAGTGCAGCGCCGCATCCTGTTCGCGATGAACGAGATGCGCCTGTCGCCGGCCTCCAAGCACGTGAAGTCGGCCCGCGTGGTCGGCGACGTGATCGGTAAGTACCACCCCCACGGCGACAGCAGCGTCTACGACGCGATGGTGCGGGTGGCCCAGGATTTCTCGCTGCGCTATCCGTTGGTGGATGGCCAGGGTAACTTCGGTTCCCGCGACGGCGATTCCGCGGCGGCGATGCGGTACACCGAATGCCGCCTGACGCCGATTGCCGAGCTGCTGCTGTCGGAGATCGACCGTGGCACGGTGGATTTCCGCCCCAACTACGACGGCGCGTTTGAAGAGCCGCAGCTGCTGCCGGCCCGCCTGCCCTTCGTACTGCTCAACGGCGCGTCCGGCATTGCGGTCGGCATGGCCACCGAGATCCCGTCACACAACCTGCGCGAGGTGGCCGACGCGGCGATCCACGCCATCGAGCATCCGGCGGCCAACGTGGCTGACCTGATGCAGCACATCAAGGGCCCGGACTTCCCCGGCGGCGGCCAGCTCATCTCGCCGGCGGCAGACATC
Source organism: Zoogloea sp. (assembly GCF_041914405.1). Classification (NCBI taxonomy): domain Bacteria; kingdom Pseudomonadati; phylum Pseudomonadota; class Betaproteobacteria; order Rhodocyclales; family Zoogloeaceae; genus Zoogloea; species Zoogloea sp. Next base: position 17,854 of record NZ_JAYSDK010000033.1, on the reverse strand, counting down.
CGCCAGGCTTACGAGAGCGGCCGTGGCAGCCTCAAGCTGCGCGCCCGCTGGGTGATCGAGGATCTGGCCCGTGGCCAGTGGCAATTGGTCATCACCGAGCTGCCGCCGGGCGTGTCGGCGCAGAAGGTGTTGTTCGAGATTGAGACGCTGACCAACCCGCAGCCCAAGACTGGCAAGAAGTCCATCGACGCCGACCAGGCCCAGCTCAAGGCGCTGATGCTCGGCGCCCTCGACCGGGTGCGTGATGAATCGGGCAAGGATGCACCGGTGCGCCTGGTCTTCGAGCCGAAGAGCCGCAACCAGGACGTGGCCGAGTTCGCCAACCTGCTGTTGTCCCACACCAGCCTGGAAACCTCGGCGTCGATCAACCTGGTGATGATCGGCCTGGACGGCCGGCCGGGGCAGAAGAACCTGGCCGACATCCTGCACGAATGGGGCCGCTTCCGCGTCACCACGGTACGCCGCCGCTCGGTGCATCGCCTTGGCCAGGTGAACGACCGTATCCACATCCTGGAAGGCCGCCACATCGTCTTCCTGAACATCGACGAGGTGATCCGCATCATCCGCGAGTCGGACGAGCCCAAGCCGGCGTTGATCGCCCGCTTCGATCTGTCCGACCGCCAGGCCGAGGACATCCTGGAAATCCGCCTGCGCCAGCTGGCCCGCCTCGAAGGCATCAAGATCGAGCGCGAGCTGGCCGAGCTGCGTGGCGAGAAGTCCGAGCTGGAAGCCCTGCTTGCCGACGAGCACAAGCTGCGCAAGCTGGTCATCAAGGAGATCCGCGCCGACGCCGCCAAGTACGGCGACGCCCGCCGCACGCTGGTGGAAGAAGCCGCCCGCGCCGGCGTCACGCAAACGGTGCTCGACGAACCGGTGACGGTGATCGTCTCCGAAAAGGGCTGGGTGCGCTGCCGCAACGGCCACGGCGTGGATCTGGCCAACGTCAGTTTCAAGGATGGCGACCGCCTCGGCGCAGCCTTCGAGTGCCGCAGCGTGGATGCGCTGATCGCCATCACCGACGGCGGCCGAGCGCTGACAGTGGCGGTGTCGACGCTGCCCGACGGGCGCGGCAACGGCTCGCCGTTGGCGTCGCTGATCGAACTGCCCACCGGCAGCAAGATCGCCCACATGCTGGCCGGCCCCGCCGACAAGCGGGTGCTGCTGGCCAGCACCGACGGTTACGGCTTCATGTGCCGCCTTGCCGACATGACCGCCACCAAGCGCGCCGGCAAGCAGTTCGTGACCATCGACGACAAGGCCAAACTGCTGGCGCCGGTGCTTTTCGACGATGCCGCCGATCTGCACCTGGCGGCGCTGTCGTCGGACGATCACCTGCTGATCTTCGGCCTCGACCAGATGAAGGAGCTGTCCGGCGGCGGCCGTGGTGTGATCATCATGGGGCTCAATGACGGGCAGACGCTGGCCTCCGTCTGCGTGGCCTCCGAGTCGATCACCCTGCTCGCCAGTACGCGTGGCGGCAAGGCGGTGGAGAGCACGCTGCCGAAGAAGGAGTGGGAGAACTGGATCGGCAAGCGCGCCCGCAAGGGCAAGCCGGCGCCTGGGCGTTCCCAGGCCAGCGCACTGCGCGGCGACTGACAGGCTTGGCTCTGTGGGGGCGAATGAATTCGCCCCCACAGTAGAGATCCCTCCAGAGCCCGCTGCGGCTCCCCGCTACGGGAGCTTCAGCGCATTCAGCAGGCTTTGCCGGTTGATCGGCTTGATGAGAAGCTCGTCAAAGCCGGCGGCAAGGATCTCGCTGCGCTCGCTCGGCAGCGCATGGGCAGTGTAGGCGACGATGTGCAGATGGGCCCAGGCCGGTTCTTGGCGCAACTGGGCACACACTTCCATGCCGCTGACGCCGGGCATGCTGATGTCCAGCAGAACGGCATCGACGGGGCAGGTCCTCAGCACGGCCAGCGCGGCCTCGCCGCTATCCGCCTCGAACACTTCGCACCCCGCCTGCTTCAGCAGAACGCTGGGCAGCGTGCGGTTGATCTTCTGGTCGTCAACGATCAGGACTCTCATCGGCTTACACCTGCTCGGCCACGGGATGGCTGATCAGCGGCAGGCGAATGACGAATTCGCTGCCCTCACCCAGCCGGGACGTGAGGCTCACATCCCCACCCATCAGTTTAACCAGTTCCTGGACCAATGCGAGGCCTAGACCGGTGCCCTGGTGTCGGCGGGTCAGGAAACCATCCACCTGGCGGAAGCGTTCGAACACATGGGGCAGCATCTCCTCGGGAATGCCGCTGCCGGTGTCCGTCACCGCAAGCCGCAGCGCGTCGCCGTCACGCCCAACCTGCACGCGTACGCTGCCTTTGTCGGTGAACTTGATCGCGTTGTTGATCAGGTTGTTGAGGATCTGGGCCAGCCGTGTCGTATCGCAGACGAACTCGGTCGGCGCCTCCGGCGCGATGTCCACCCGCAGCTCCAGCCCCTTCTCCTCGGCCGGCGGATAGTGGGTCCGCACGATGCGCTCGATCAGGGGCTGCAGTTCTTCCTGGCTCAGGTCCAGCTCCATCTTGCCGGACTCGATCTTGGCCAGGTCGAGGATGGAATTGACCAGTTCCAGCAGGTGATGGCTGCTGTCGAGGATGATCCCGGCGAACTCCTTGTTGGTGTCCTCAGAGGTGTCACGCAGGAACTCGGCGTAGCCCATGATGCCGTTCAGCGGGGTGCGTAGCTCGTGGGACATGGAGGCGAGGAACTCCGATTTCATGCGGTTGGCTGCCTCGGCCTTGATCTGGCTGTCCCGCAGGGCTTCGGAAACGCGGTACTGGCGGTTGAGCAGGTAGATCGACAGGCCGCCGAAGAGCAGCACCACCAGCGTCATTCCCCCTGCGTAGATCATGTAGCCGCGTCGGCGCTCGTGGAAATCAGCCAGGGCTTCGTCCTCGTCCACGCCGACCGCCACGGCCAGCGGATACTCCTTCAGCGCCCTGTAGCTGTAGAAGCGCTTCACCCCGTCCGCTACGCTAGTTGAAAGGTAGCTCCCGCTGGCGGCCGTGTCCCACACGCTCATCAGCGGGCTGCCCTGGATGTTCTGGCCGACATCGTTGTTGTCGCCCACCCGCCGGGCCCGCACGATGCCGTCGCGGCCAACCAGCGACACCACGCTGCGCCGGCCTAGCTCCACACCGCTGTAGAAATCGGAGAAGTAATAGGGATCGACCGAGATCACCACGACGCCGCCGAAGCTGCCATCCGGCTTGTTGATCCGCCGCGTCATCTGGATCGACCACTTACCCGACGCACGACCCAGCACAGGCTTGCTGATGAACAGCTGGTTGGTGTCCCTGTCCTTGTGGACGCGGAAATGCTCCCGGTCCGACAGGTCCATTGTTTTGTGGTTGGGCAGGTTACTGAGGATGTACATGCCGTGCTCGTCGATCACCCCCAGCTGGTTGAAGATGCTGCTGATGATCATCCCCTCCCGCACGTATTCGGCGATATTGACCTTGTCGCCGTACTTCTCGTACTGGAACTTGAGGAACAGCACCGCCTGGTCGACGCTCTTGATCGTGCGGATCGTGTGTTCCTCGAAGGCCCGCGCGAGGTTGAGGTTCTCGGTATTGACCGAGTGGATGACCATTTTCTCTTCCGCCGCCGCCTTGTACAGGACGGCCCCCCAGATCAGGCCGATCAGGGCCAGGACGAGAATGAGGATCGGCGCGAACAGGCGCACACGACGGCCGGCAGTGAGCGGAGCGAAGGACGAAGGCATGGAGTCGGGAAACCAAGGGGGTCGCCCATCGCTCGGAACCACACGGGACTCCGACGGGCGCTGCTGACGATATCGGCAGCTGCCAGGGTGTCTTGAGCGCGGCGCGCCCCAAAAAAACGGCACTCGGGTCGCCATTCTACCGGCTGGCGCGCGCGAAAACGGGAACGCACAGGTAGAATACTACTTTAGATATATATTGCGACGCTGTTCACATAATTTGGCGTTTCAACGCCCACAATAAGCAGCCAGAGCCCCGACAGCCCGTAATGAAATTTCACCTGACCGACCGCAACCTGCCCCGTTACCACCTTTTGGGGACACTGATCGTGGTCGTCACCCTGGCCGTCGCGCTGGGTGCCAGTTTCCTGTGGATCGGCGTCAACCAGCACCACCAGAGCATCGACCGCCTCGAGCGCGGCTTTTCCACGCAGAAGCAGGAGCGACTGCGCAGCGAAATGGCCGCCGCCATCGGCTACCTGGATTTCGTCCACTCCCGCACCGAGATGGTGTTGCAGGAAGCCCTGCGCGACCGCGTCGACATGGCGATGCAAACCGCCCAGGCGATCTACGAGCGGGAGCGCGGCCGCCGCCCCGAGGCCGAGGTGAAGCGCCTCATCGTCGAAGCCCTGCGCCCTCAGCGTTTCTACGACGGACGTGGCTATTTCTTCATCGACGGCCTCGACGGAGAGTGCATCCTGCTGCCGATTGCGCCGGAGCGGGAAGGCCGCACCCTGTGGGACAACCAGGATGACAGCGGCCATTACATCATGCGCGGCCTGGCCGAAACCGCCCGCAACAAACCGGACGGCGGCTACTCGACCTATCGCTGGTACTCCCCCGACAACCCGAAGGAGATGTCGGACAAGCTGGCCTACGTGCGGCTGTTCAAGCCCTACGGCTGGGTCATCGGAACCGGCGACTACCTTTACAAGTGGCAGGACATGCGCATGCGCGAAGGGCTCGAGCGCCTGCGTGCCTGGAAGTTCGGCGATACCGGCAGCTTCGTTGCCATCAGCCAGGACGGGCAGCTGCTGCTCCAGCCCCAGTGGCCGGAATTCGAGGGTAAGCACTTTACGGAAGTGGGCTCGCCGGACGAGCAGAAGGTCCGCGCCGCGCTGATCAAGCTGGCCAGCGAAGGCGGTGGCTTCCTGCAATACCCCTGGCTCAACCGGTCCAGGAATATCCAGAGCCTGCGCACCGCCTATGTGCAGGTGTACCGTCCCTGGAAGATGGTGGTGATCGCCTCGGTGTTCGAGGAGGAGATGCAGGGGGCCTTCGATTCCGAGCGGGCCGCCATGCTGCAAGCCCTGTCCCGGCAGATCCCCTTCCTTTCCATCGCCGCGCTGAGCGCCATCCTGCTGGCCATTGGCGCGTCGGTGCTGTTCTCCCGCTGGATGAGCGGCCTGCTCGGCAACTACCGACGGGAGCTAGACGAACACGCCCAGGCTCTGGAGAAACAGGCCAAGCAACTCCGCCTCGCTGGCCATGTCTTCGAGAGCAGCAAGGAAGGCATCGTCATCACGGATCCGGAAACCCGAATCCTCGCGGTCAATCCGGCCTTTTGTGCGATCACCGGCCGAACCCCCGACGAAGTGGTCGGCCAGCGGCCCAGTGTGCTGGCGTCCGGCGAACACGACGGGAACTTCTATCGCAACATGTGGAAGTCCATCCGGGAGACCGGCTCATGGACCGGGGAGATTCGCAACCGCCGCAAGGATGGCGTGGTGTATCCGGAACTGATCAGCATCAGCTCGGTGCGCGACCAGGCCGGCAAGGTACTGCACTACGTGGGCACCTTCCTCGATATCACGGAACGCAAGGAAGCCGAGGAGCAGATCCGCCAGCTGGCCGAGTACGACCCGCTGACCCAACTGCCCAACCGCAGCCTGCTGCACGAGCGCCTCAACGAAGCCGTCTCCCAGGCTCGGCGCGAAGCCCGTCAGGTCGGCGTATTGTTCATCGACCTGGACCGCTTCAAGAACATCAACGACTCCCTCGGCCACGCGATTGGCGACCGCGTGCTGCAGGCCGTGGCCGACCGCCTGCGTCATCTGGTGCGCGAAAGCGACACCGTCAGCCGCCTGGGCGGTGATGAGTTCGCGGTGGTGTTGCCCCATCTCGATGGCCCATCCCATGTGCTGCCGGTGGCCCGCAAGATCCTAGCCACCCTCAGCCAGCCGTACTATGTGGACGAGCACGAACTGCAGCTCACCCCCAGCATCGGCATCACGCTCTTCCCCGACAACGGTCAGGACAGCGAGACCCTGCTGAAGAACGCCGACACGGCGATGTACCATGCCAAGAACAACGGACGTAACAACTTCCAGTTTTTCACCCCGGAGTTCAACGAGTGGGTCATGGAGCGCCTGCAGCTCGAAAACGGACTGCGCCATGCCCTCGCCCGCAAGGAGCTGCTGCTGCACTACCAGCCCCAGGTGGACCTGGCCAGCGGCGCCATCGTCGGCTGCGAGGCACTACTACGTTGGCAGCCGGCTGGCAGCGCGCTGGTCCCGCCGGACCGCTTCATCCCAGTGGCCGAGGAAACCGGCCTGATCCACGGCATCGGCAGCTGGGTTCTCGACGAGGCCTGCCGCCAGCTGCGCGCGTGGGATGTCGCCGGCGCCCGCCCCATCCACATGGCGGTCAATGTCGCGGTGCCCCAGCTCCGCCAACGCAACTTCGTCGGACTCGTGCGCGACACCTTGCAGCGCCACGGCCTCAACCCCCAACGCCTGGAAATCGAGGTAACGGAAAGCGTCTTCCTGAGCCACGACGAGCAGATCCGCGAGACCCTGCAGGGCCTCGCCGACCTGGGCATACAGCTGTCCCTGGACGACTTCGGCACCGGCTATTCCAGCCTGTCCTACCTGCGCAACTTCCGTTTCGACGTACTGAAGATCGACAAGTCCTTCGTCTCGGAGCTGCACTGCAACCAGGACGACATCACGCTGATCCGCGCCATCGTCAGCATCGCCCGCGACATGTCGCTGGTGACCGTCGCCGAAGGCATCGAGTCAGAGGAGCAGCAGCGCATCCTGAACGAACTGGGCTGCACGATCGGCCAGGGCTACTACTTCTCGCGCCCGATCGGCGCGGATCAGCTGGGCGGCCTGATCAGCCCAGCCGTGGCGGAAAGTTCGCTCGCTCAATAAAAGTCCCCAAAAGCAGGCACACCCCGCGGGGGCGAAGAGCGGCTAACATCCAGGTTCCGAAACCCGATCGCGCCCCATGATCAAAGCCCTTCTCACCGGACACAGCCGCGGCCTCGGCGCTGCGATTGCCGACGCTCTCCTCCGCCGCGGCATTCCGCTGCTGGCCCTGGCCCGGAGCGGCAATCCGCAACGGTGCTCCACCTATCCGGATTTGCTGCGGGAAGCATCACTCGATCTCTCCGACACCCCATCCCTGGAAGCCTGGCTGAACACGCCGTCGCTACGCGACTTCCTCGCCGACGCGGAGACCGCACTTCTGATCAACAATGCCGGCCTGCTGCAACCGGTAGGGCTGGTCGGCGAGGCCGATGCCACGGCCATCGCGCGCGCAGTGGCTGTCAATGTGACGGCACCACTGCTGCTGACCAATGCCTTCGTCGCCGCCACACGGCAAAGCGCCGACCGGCGTGTCGTACATATTTCCAGCGGTGCGGCGCGCAGCCCTTATGCGGGCTGGAGCGTGTATTGCGCCACCAAGGCGGCACTGGATCACCAGGCGCGGGCCATGGCCGCCGAGCACTTGCCCGGCCTGCGCGTCGCCAGCCTGGCGCCGGGCGTCGTGGATACCGGCATGCAGGCGGAAATCCGAGCCAGCAGCGTCGAACAATTTCCGCAGAAAGGGCGTTTCGAAGCATTGAAGAGCAGCGGCCAGCTGACCTCGCCGGACAAGGCCGCGCAGCGCCTCGTGAATTACCTGCTCGGGCCGAGCTTCGGCGATGTGGTGGACGGCGACCTGCGCCATCTGCCGGACTGAAGGCCCGCGCCAGCCTCAGCCTTCGATCGGCGTATCGAGCATGCGCTCGCACTCCACCATCATCGTCTGGCCGACGTCGGACTGATGGTTGGGGTCCAGCGCTTCCATCATCTCGTGGGTGATGTGCAAGCCCACCTCGCGGGACACCGAACCCGCCACTTGGCGGGCCAGCTGGTCGCTCAATTCCGACAGATGCTTGCGCTCATCCAGCGGCAGGCTGCGCTTTGAACGCCCCAGCCAGTCGGCAACCAGCGTCGCGCCCTGGGCCGCGGTCAACCACTGGCCATGCTCGTAATGCACCGACAGGCGCTCGGCAGTGAGAGCGAAGATCAGCGCCACGCGCAACCCCCGCTCCGTCACCGCAGAACGCAGCCCCTTTTCCAGACTGCTCATGCGACAGACTCCGTTTCTCGATGGGGCCGACCATAACACGATCACCGCCCCACTCCGGGTTCCGCAGTCGCCGCCAGACTAGGTGCTGACGGACGGGCAGGCGTTGGCGAGCGCACTGTAGGCGTCCTTCAAGCCCTTGTAGGCGGGTCTGACCTCTCCGATTCCAGTCGTCCGTACCCACCCCAGCTCGCCGGCACGGGCCTGCTGCAGCATGCGGCTGCGGACCTGGCGGTACTGCCGCAGCGCGTCCTTGAAGCCTTGCACCACCTGCCGCCCGGCCGCGTGCTGCACGCTGCGCTCGATCTGCGTGAGCTGCGCATCGACGACCCCATCCAGCGCCTCGATGCGCTCCACGTGCGGCAGCGCCTGCTCGCGGTTGCGCGAATTGACCACCAGAATGCTGTTGGTGCGGGTCTCCTCGATGGCATCGAGCAACGCCACCAGCGCATCACGGCGCACGTCGATGGCCACGCTGAGGCCATTGAGCTCCACCAACCCGGTCATCAGCTGGCGCAGGCCGGCATCGCAGCCATTGACCCGCTCGTCGAGGGCACGCGCCAGGCCAGCCACGCCGCCCATCTCGTCCACCAGGCGGCCGCCCGAGGCCGCTTCGCCGTTGGCCCGGCTGACGATGTTCTCGACCGCCGCCATCGTCTGACTGGCGCCATCGGCGATCGCCGCCAGGGTCTCAGCCGCCTCGCCGGTGCTGTCGGCGCTGGCGCCGGCCTGTTCCTTCACCCGCGCCAGCAGCACGTTGAGCCCGTCGCTGCCGCTCTCGATGGCGGCGATGATCTCGCCGACGCTGACCGTCGCCTCGCTGGTCCGCTCGGCAAGCTTGCGCACCTCGTCGGCCACCACCGCGAAGCCGCGTCCCTGCTCACCGGCCCGCGCCGCCTCGATGGCCGCGTTGAGGGCCAGCAGGTTGGTCTGGCTGGCGATGCCCTGGATGATCTGCACGATCTTGCCGATCTGCTCGATGTGCGCATGCACGCCGGCAAACTCCTGCCCCACCGCACCGACCACACCGGCCAGCTCGCGCACGCTGTCCGACATCTCGGCCACCCGGCCGCCGCCGGAGGAGGCCCGGGCGTGGGCGTCGGCGGCGATGCCGAGCAGCAGCCCGGCCTCCGTCGACACGGCGCCAATGCCAGCCGCCATGCCATTGACCGCAGAAGAAGCAGCCAGCGCCAGCTCCGACTGCTGGTCGGCGGTCTGCACGACATCGGTGAAGGACGACACCAGCGTGCCGGAGGACACCATCAGGTCGCGGGCCAGTTCGCCCATGCGGCGCGCCGCCGCCACCTTTTGCTGCAGCAGCCCTTCGAGGCGGCGCACCGAGTCGGCAGCGCTGGCCGACGCGCTCGGATCGTCGAGCAGGCCGCGGATGTCGTCCAGTTGCCGCTGCACCTGGCGCAACGGGCGGCGCGCCAGCGCAAACGCCAAGGCGCAGGTGGCCAGCACCAGAATCAGGCCGACCCCGGAAACGAGAATTTCAGTCGTCATGAAAAGCTCTGCATAAGGGGAAAAAAGGCCAGCCGGCGGATGCTCCGCGGGCTGGCCTGAAGTCATGCCATCAGCGGATCAATCAATCGCCGCCGCGCATGTACTGCACCTGGAACATGGACGGCGGGTTCAGCTTGGCGTCCACCTGGCCCTTGAACTGGCCGGTCGTGCAGTGCTTGCTCTGGACGTCCACCATCGAGAAGGCGTCGTCGATGCCGATACCAGAGCCCTTGTTGAGCGGCAGGTGGTGATCCGGATGGGACTTGCCGACCATGAAGACCTTCCACAGCTCGCCCTTGCGGTCGTAGATCTCGTTGGCACCGTTCAGGTTGCCGAGCTGGGCGTCCATGTAGAACACGCGCTTGGAGACCGGGTGGTTCGGATTGACCGGCGCCGCTTCAAGCACATAGACCTTGCGCAGCTGCCACGTGCCTTCGTGGAAGCAGCCGCCCTGCCCGCCGAAGTTCACGTACTTGTACCCGTCACCCTCGGCCGGCATGTCGCCGGCCAGCTTCAGGTCGCTGTGGTTCCACATGGGCAGGATCACGTTCTTGGTGCCCTTGTAGGTCCACTTCATGTCGGAGATGCGGCCGTTGTAGCCCTCGAAGTCTTCGATCATCAGGTCGGAGCCGAGGAAGGCGTCGGTCGTCTGGCCGGTGGCGAGACGGCGCACGCGGCGCTGGAAGCCCAGGTACAGGTAGGCGTCATCCAGCTTCTGGTCATCCTCGTAGCGCTGGATCAGGAGCTGGGTGTTCTTCAGATCCTGGGGCTCGAGCACCTTCATGTAGATGGCGCGGAACAGCTCGGACGGGTTCGGCGTCACTTCCGGCATCGGCGCATCCTTCACGCGGTGCTTGAAGTTGAGGAAGTGCATGTTGAGCTTGAGGGTCTTCTCGACCTGCCCGGTCTGCATGTTGCGGTACTTCCAGTAGAACGGGTAGATCGCTGCGTTGTCACCCCAGTTCACGCCGTACTTGTAGTTCCAGGCCAGCTTCTCGCCGGCACGCGGGTCCTTGGCATCCGGCTCTTCCGGGAACGGACGACCGGCCACATAGCCTTCGATGTCGCCGTTCTTGGCGCCGAGCTTGGCCTTGCCGAGGTTCTTGCGGGTCGCCTCGATGTAGGGCTTGGAGAGCTCGAACTGAGTCGTCGGGCCGACCTTGATCTCGAACAGGCCGTCCTTGAGCAGCTTGAACACGCCGGCCGGGAGCACGTCCTTGAACTGGTCGGCGTTGCCCTTGTTGATCACCGTACCGGCGCTCAGACCGGCGGCCTTGGGGAACCCGCCTTTGTAGGGGTTGAAGGTGTTTTCCACGTCGGCTTCAGTGGCGGCGTGGGCCAGGCCGGAGGCGAGCACGGCCAGAGCCGCGGCGATGAAGGTCTTTTTCATATTTGTGTCTCCTCGATCAGAACTTGTAACGCATGGTCAGGTAGATCTCGTCTTCGCGCATCGCGGCACCGATCGGGCCGGCGCGGAAGCGGCCGAGGGGCTCCATGCCGGCCAGGCCACGGGAATAGGCCACCATCGGATCCCCCGGATAGGAGCCGGACGTGAAGGGCGCGAACGGGTTGCACGAACGGCAGTCATCGAACTCGTTGCGGCCGTTGGAACCGCCCTTGAAGTTGGCGCCGAAGGTGAACTTCAGGTTGTCGGTGGTGCTCCACTCCACCGCCGGGGCGATGGCGTGGGAGCGGGCGCGGAAGTCGCGGGCGATGATCAGCTGCGGGCTGATCCGGTCACCGGCCATGAAGCCCTTCATCAGCAGGGTGCCGATCACGTTGTCCTTGAAGTCCGGAATGCCGCGCATGCCCATCGACGTACTCTCCAGCTCATGATCGAAGATGTGCTGCCAGAACAGCTGGCCGGAGAACAGCGTGGTGCGGTGCGGGTTGATGAAGGGAACGAACATCGGCCGATCGACGCCGATCACGCTGCGCCACACGCGGTTCTTGGAAAACAGCTCGGGCTTGATGGTGTTGGCGAACTCCTCGCCCCAGGTCATCGCGCCTTCGAAGCGGAAGGCCGCGCCCAGCGTCTCCGACTGGAAGTCCAACGAGCCACCCAGCAGGTTGACCCGCGGGAAGTTCATGTCGAAGGAGATCAGGTAGGGCCAGGCATTCTGGTACGCGCCGGTGAAGGAGTTGGTAGCCCGCTTGCCGCCATGCAGGGACGGCAGTTGCGAGCGGTAATGCAGGGCATTCACCGAGAAGGACAGGCCGCCCATCGTCACGCCTTCGAACTTGCCGCCGATCTGGGTGTTGGCCAGGCTCCACTTGGGCAGGTTCACGTCGGCCAGGCCGATCTGGCCGGGGCCGAAGTTGGTCGCCAGGTAGGTGTTGGGCGCAACGTTGGCAAAGTTGGCCACGGTGCCGCCGTTGTCCCACAGGTTCTTCATGCCGCGGAAGAAGCAGCCCGCGTCCAGCGCCACGTTGGGCGTACCGCACTGGCCCAGGTTGTTGGCGCGGAACTGGTCCACGTTCCAGATCAGCTGCAGGTTGCGGTCCTGCATGGACTCGCTGGCGCCCATCCGCCATTCGGCCTGGGCGATCCACATGGGGATACGGATATCCTGAAGCTCGTCGTAGATGTTGTTACGCGAGAAATCGACGGGGTTGACCACGTCGAGCACCCGGAACAAGTCGGTACGGCCCCACACCACCTGCTGCTTGCCGAGCTTGAGGAACAGTTCCTGGCCACCGCCGATGTCGATGCTGTTCTTCACATAGGCTTCGCGGATGAAGTCCAGGCGGCTGTTGAACTCGGGAAACTCCAGCTCACCGAGGTTCTTGTCGCCATAGCCGCCAAAATCGGCACAGCCGCGGCTGTCCACGTTGCACGGGCGCACCGGCGTCGCAAAACCCACGCCGCCGTTGGTCTTGTGCCAGCGGTCGCCGAGGACGCGCAGGCCGGCGTTGGGATTGTTCGGATAGGAATCCATGAACACATTGCCCGGCAGACCGAGCCCAGCCACGGCCGTGTAGCCGATCGGGCCGGCCGGGGAGGTAGTGCCCCAAGGCACAGTGGTCTGCGTGCCCCCCAGAATGCTCTGCGAGGTAATTGCACCGCCGGCGTCCTCGCCGTACTGGCCCTTGTTCATGCGATACACGCCGTCCCAGCTGCCGCGGAACACGCCGTGGAAGGCCCAGCCACTGGACAGCTTCTTGTCCGCCTCGACCTGCATGGTGTTGCGGAACTTGGACAGGCCGACCACCTTGCCGGTGTCGTCACGGCCGCGGAAGGCGGTATGGTTCTCGTAGAAGGTGTCGACCTTCCACGGCTCGGCGCTGCTACCCATGTCGGGCAGGTTGTCCTCGGCGAAAGCCTGGGATGCACAGGCGGACGCCACCGCCAGTGCGCAAAGGGTGAGAGCCGGTTGTGCCCGGTTTGATCTGTTCTTCATGGTGTCTCCTCCTTGAATTTTCGATTGCGGCCGGAGCAAAGCCGGCCGCCCTCCCTAGAATCGATAGGCTTGGCTGTGGTGGGCTTTCCTCCTAGTCGTTCTCGAGCACGCCATCCGCGTCGTAGTGGGCGGCGGTGACGAACTTCGGTTTGAACACCACGCACCAGGACGGCACGATCAGCACCGCGGCGATGGCATTGACGATGAGCATGAAAGACAGGAGCACCGCGGCATCCGACTGGAAGCGCAGGTCCGACATGAAGATCCACATCACGACGCCGGCGATCAGCGTGGCGGCGGTGAAGCTGACCGCGTAGCCGGTGGTGGCCACGGCGCGGATCACGGCCTGCTTGATGTCCTGCAGTACCGCGTATTCCTCACGGATGCGGTCCATGAAGTACACCGCATAGTCGATACCGACACCGACGCCGACAGCGATCACCGGCACGGTGTTCACATTGATGCCGATGCCCGCGGCGCCCATGTAGGCATAGGTCATCAACGTGGCGAACAGCATCGGCAGGACCATCAGCCAGCCGGCGTGCAGCGAGCTGTAGTAGATCATCACGATCACGAAGGCGATCAGCATCACGGTCGGGATGATGATCATGTGGTCGGTGTGCAGGGCCTGGTTGCCGGCCGCCGTCACGCCGACGATGCCGCCGCCGAGCTCGATGTGGATGCCCTTCACGTCGGCCTCGATCAGGCGCTTGCCCTCCTCGGCCAGCGCGACGACGCGGTTGATGGTGTCGGCCTGGTGGTCCTTGTAATAGAAGACCATGTCGGCTTCGTTCTCGTCGGCGTTTACGAACTCCTTCAGCGCACCGGGGATCGGGCTGGCCGCCATGTACGCGAACATCAGACCGCCCACTTCGTCGGCGGTGTCCGGCACCTGCATCCAGCGCGGATCGTCGTTGTGGGTCAGCTTGTTCACCACCCGCAGCACGCCAGGAATCGCCTTCGCGCCGCCGAGGGTCGGATCGGACAGCATGTGGGCCTGGAAGCGCTCAATGGCCGCCATCACTTCCGGACGCTTGATCCCGCCCTTCTCGTCGGTGCGCATCAGCACGTGCAGCTCCTCGGAACCGGGGAAGCGCGTGTTAATGGCCTTGGTGGACACGTTGAAGTCGTGATTGACGTGGAGCAGCGGGGAGCCAGGCTCCGACTCGCCAAGTTGGACCTTGCCGACGAAATACAGGCCGCCGACGGCGCCGATCAGCGTCAGCAGCAGGATGCTGCGGGCGCCGCCGTCCGTGCCGCCGGTACGGGCCATCGCCGCGCCGAGGAAGTTGCGCACGCCTTCGTTGGCATTGACGGTGTTCTTCGGCGCCGGCAGCACGGTGAGGGCCAGCGGCACCATGAAGTGCACCGTGAAGATCACCGAGAAGCCCCAGAAGCCGGCAGCCAGGCCGAGCTTGTGATTGAACGGTGCGGCGCCGAGCACCAGCACGGCGATACCCACCGCGTCCACGATGATCGCCAGCGAGCCCGGCCGGAACAGCGCGTCCAGCGCGTTGCGGGCGGCCTTCTGGCCGTTCTTCACGATGGCCAGTTCCTCGTAGTAGCGCACCACGAGCTGCACGCCGTGGGAGGTGGCGCGAGCCGCGATCAGGAACGGGATCGGCAGCGACAGTGGCTCAAGGTTGATGCCCATCAACGCCATGAAACCCAGGCCCCAGATGGACGACAGGGCAATGCCAAGCAGCGGCAGCGCGATGCCGTACAGGCGGCGGAAATAGATCACCAGCAGGAAAGTCAGCAGCGCCAGCGTCCACGCCAGGATCTCGACGATCTGGTTGAGGTAGGTGTACACCCAGCCGGTCAGCACCGGGTTGCCGGTGACGTAGATCTTGTGGCCGGGACTGGCAAGGGACTCACGCACCTCCTGCAGGGCAGCAAAGGTCTTCGGGTAGTCGATGTCCGCCTCATTGAGCTGGGCCTTGATGAGGGCCGCCTTCAGGTCGGGGGACACCAGCAGGCCGTAGATCGTCGGGTTGGCGATCACGTCCTTCTTCAGCTGCTCCAACTCGGCCACCGTGCGGCCGCTCTTCATCGGGTCGTAGTAGGACTCGGACGCGAAGCCGCCCTGCTCGTCAAGGAAGATCTTGCGGGCGGTACGGTGGGTCAGGCTGTTGACCAGGTTGTGGTTGACGCCAGGCAGGCTGTCCACGCCCTGGGTGGCCTTGTGGATCAGGGCCAGGGTTTCGTCGTTGAAGATCGTGCCCTTCTCCACCTCGATCGACATCACGATCATGTTGGCACCGCCGAAATTCTCTTTCAGGCGGTTATAGGTCTGGATGTAGGGGTGGTTCTGGGGCAGCAGGTCGGCGAAGTCGGAATAGATCCGCAGCTTCGGTACCACGGCGCCAAAGAGCAGCGTGACGAGAAAGATGAGGGACAGGACGATCTTCGGGTTGGCGAAGATCCACGCCTCGCCCTTGTGCAGGGCGTGGGTAATGCGGTGACGGGTTTGGCTGACCATGATGCGCCTCAGTGGGCCGCGGAAGCGACGAGCGGTTGGGCCTGGGTACCGATGAGGCGCAGCAGGCCTCCCGGTCCGCCGGCGACGATGGCGTGTTGTTCGGGCAGGGACACGGCGGCGGCCAGGAAGACCGGCGCGGCATCCGGGTAGGCCACGTTGCGCCACGTGTTGCCTTCCAGACGGGCGACGACACCGCCGGCGCCGACGCCGTATGGCACGCCCTCATGCATGAACAGTCGGTACAGCGGAGCGCGGCTCGCATTGGTCTGCTTGGCCCAGCTCTTGCCGCCGTCGGTGGTATGCAGGATCTGGCCGGCAATGCCGCTGACCCAGCCTTCGGTCCGGCTGGCAAACAGGCTGGCATAGGGATAGAACTCGTCGGGCATCTTGCCCTGGCGCGCCCACGTGGCGCCGCCGTCAGTGGTGCTCGCCACCAGGCCGAACTCGCCGGTCGCGTAACCGACTTCCTTGTCCACCATCTGGATGCCGGTGAGCTGAGCGTCTTCCTGCAGGTCGGTAACCTTCCAGCTGGCGCCCGCGTCGGCGCTGACTGCCAGTGTCGCGCCGGTACCGGCGACCCACCAGCGACCTTCCCCGTCGCAGCTGATGGCCAGCGGCGTGCGCGGCTTGTCGAGGGACACGGACTTCCAGCCGCTGCCGGAAGGATCAGCGCTCCAAACCTTGCGGAAGAAATCCACCGCCACGAAGCGCCCGTCCGGGCAGGTGGCGATGCCGATCACCGAGGCGCCGGCCAGCGGCTGGCGCTTCCAGGTACGTCCCTGGTCACCGGAAACCAACAGAGCCCCACTCTGGGTTCCAGCGACGACGAACTTGCCGTTGCTGGCAAGGGCCTGGGTGGTGTCATAACGTTGAACGGGCTTGGCCGACTCGCTGGCGACTCCGGAGAGGTCCGGCGCAGCGTGGCAAGCGGCAAGAAAGGTAGTCGCACTGGCGAGCGCGACCATGCCGCGGGCGCGGCATTCGAATCTGACTTTCACTGGGTCTCCTCCAGCTGTTTTGTTTTTGGGCCCAAAACGGCCCCGCTCCATGACTAAAGCCTGGAGTTCTTGTTGTTGTGCGAAGTCACTCGCCCGAATTGTCAGGAGCCGACGGCGGGCTTCGCCGCCGGCCCCGGGAAAAGATCAGCGTCCCAGATCTTTCGCGCTGACACCGGCGATGCCCCAGTTGGCCTTGGGCACATCGTGGATCCACACGCGGACGTTCTCCTGCGGGGCGCCGACCGCCTCCACCAGGGCCTGGGTAACCTTCTCGATGACCGCCCGCTTCTGTTCTTCGGTACGGCCTTCAATCATGTAGATCTGCGCGAAAGGCATGCTTATCTCCCTTGCTTACTTGAAACGGATGGACACTGAACCCATGCCCTGAACACGCAGGGTCACGTTGTCACCGGCGTTCACCGCCACGGCTTCGGTGATGCCGCCGGACAGGATCAGCGCACCGGCAGGAATTTCCTCGCCACGGGCACCGAGGTGGTTGGCGAGGGCCGCAATGGCCGCTGCCGGATGGCCGAGCACCGCTGCGCCGGCACCGAAGGCCACCGGCTCGCCGTTCTTCTCCATCACCACGCCAACCGTGCGCAGGTCCACTTCGCTGACCGGCAGCGGCTGGCCGCCGACCACGAAGCGGGCCGACGAGGTGTTGTCGGCGATCACGCTCTTCAGGTCGAACTTGAAGTCGCGGTAACGGCTGTCGATGACCTCGATGCCGGGGATCACGAAGTCGGTGGCCGCCAGCACGGCGCCGATGTGGCAGCCCGGCCCCTTGAGGGCGTGCTTCATCACAAAGGCGATCTCCGGCTCCACCTTCGGGTGGATCAGCTCGGACACCTTCACTTCACCGCCGTCCGGCACCGTGCCGTAGTCGGTGATGAAGCCAAAGACCGGCGTCTCGACGCCCATCTGCTTCATCTTGGCGAAGGACGTCAGGCCGGCCTTGAGACCGACAATGCGGGTACCACGGGCGACCTTGCGGGCCTTGATGGTGTCCTGGATCGCGTAGGCATCGTCCCAGTCCATGTCCGGAAACTCGTCGGTGATCTTGACGGTGTCCTTGGCCTCGAGCTCGCAGTTCTCCAGGTGCTCGGCGAGGCGCGCGATAGTGGCTTGGTCGAGCTTCATACCGTCAGCCCCCGCTCGCGTGCCATGGTGATGGCCGTATCCTCGATCATGTCCTCCTGCCCGCCGACCATGCCGCGACGGCCCAGCTCGACCAGGATGTCGCGCGCCGGCACGCCGTACTTCTTGGACGCGCGCTTGGCGAACAGCAGGAAGGAGCCATACACGCCGGCGTAGCCGAGGGTCAGCGCGTCGCGGTCGATGCGGATCGGGAAGTCCATGATCGGCACCACCAGGTCTTCGGCGA
>NZ_JAYSDK010000032.1:0-69443 GCF_041914405.1 Zoogloea sp. | reverse complement strand
AGCAGCCGAGCTTCTCGCCGCGGGCCAGCGGCTTCAGCCATTCTTCCTTCTGCGCGTCGGTGCCGTACTTCTGGGTGATGCCGCAGGCCAGGGAGTTCTGCACCGAGACGATGGTGGAGGTGGCGCCGTCACCGGCGGCGATCTCTTCCAGCGTCAGCACCAGGCTCATGTAGTCCATGCCGGCGCCGCCCCACTCCTCGGGCACCACCATGCCCATGGCGCCGAGTTCGCCGAGTTCCTTGAGGGCCTGGGCGGGGAAGGTGTGGCTCTTGTCCCATTCGGCGGCGAAGGGGGCGAGGCGCTCCTGCGCAAAGGCACGCATGGAGTCGCGGATCATTTCCTGTTCTTGGGTGAGGATCATCGTGCGTGTCCTTTCCTTAGAGCATTTCGACGGCCAGGGCCGTGGCTTCGCCGCCGCCGATGCACAGGCTGGCAATGCCGCGCTTGCCGCCGGTCTTCTTCAGGGCGCCGAGCAGGGTGGCGATGATGCGGGCACCGGAAGCGCCGATGGGGTGGCCGAGGGCGCAGGCGCCGCCGTGGATGTTGACCTTGGCGTGGTCCAGCTTTAGGTCGTGGATGGCGGCCATGGTGACGACGGCGAAGGCTTCGTTGATCTCCCACAGGTCCACGTCGGCGGTGGTCCAGCCGGTCTTGGCGAGCAGCTTCTGCATGGCGCCGACCGGGGCGGTGGCGAACAGGTTCGGCTGGTGCGCGTGGGTGCTGTGGCCGACGATCTTGGCGATCGGCTGGAGGCCCTTGGCGGCGGCGGTGGAGGCGCGCATCAGCACCAGCGCGGCGGCGCCGTCGGAGATGGAGCTGGAGTTGGCCGGGGTCACGGTGCCGTCCTTGCGGAAGGCCGGCTTCAGGCTGGGGATCTTCTCGATGTTGGCCTTCGGCGGCTGCTCGTCGCTGGTGATGGTCACGTCGCCCTTGCGGCCGGCAACGGTGACGGGGGTGATTTCCCACTCGAAGGAGCCGTCCTTGATGGCGGCCTGGGCGCGGGTCGTCGAGGCGATGGCGTAGGCGTCTTGCGCTTCGCGGGTGAAACCGTAGTTGCCGGCGCAGTCCTCGGCGAAGGTGCCCATCAGGCGGCCCTTCTCGTAGGCGTCTTCAAGGCCGTCGAGGAACATGTGATCCATCACCTGGCCGTGGCCGAGGCGGTAGCCGCCGCGGGCCTTGGGCAGCAGGTAGGGGGCGTTGGTCATGGATTCCATGCCGCCGGCGATCATCACCTCGTTGGTGCCGGCCAGCAGCAGGTCGTGGGCGAGCATGGTGGCCTTCATGCCGGAGCCGCACATCTTGTTGACAGTGGTACAGCCGGTGGACAGCGGCAGCCCGGCGCCCAGCGCAGCCTGGCGGGCCGGCGCCTGGCCCTGGCCGGCGGGCAGCACACAGCCGAAGATCACTTCTTCGACGGCTTCTGCGGAGATGCCGGCGCGCTCGACGGCGGCCTTGATGGCTGCGCTGCCGAGCTGGGCAGCGGTGAGGCTGGCGAAGTCGCCCTGGAAGCCACCCATCGGGGTACGGGCGGCGGAGACGATGACGATCGGGTCGTTGGTGCTCATGGTGGAACCTTTCTGAATTCGGTGGAGGCTGTTACGTCGCGGGGGCCTGCTCATCTGTGGGGTCGAATTCATTCGACCTGAGCCGGCGCGGGCGGCTTACTTGGCGGCCATGCGGATGGCGCCGTCGAGGCGGATCACTTCGCCGTTCAGGTAGCTGTTGCTGAAGATGTGCTCCACCAGCGCGGCGTACTCGGCCGGCTTGCCCATGCGGGAGGGGAAGGGAACCATCTTGCCGAGGGCTTCCTGCACTTCGGCGGGCATGCCGAGCAGCATCGGGGTTTCCATGATGCCGGGGGCGATGGTCATCACGCGGATGCCGGTGCGGGACAGCTCGCGGGCGATCGGCAGGGTCATGGCGACCACGCCACCCTTTGACGCCGCGTAGGCGGCCTGGCCGAGCTGGCCGTCGAAAGCGGCCACCGAAGCGGTGCTGACGATCACGCCACGCTCGCCGCCGGCGTTGGGCTCGTTCTTGCTCATGATCTCCGCGGCGAGGCGAGTCATGTTGAAGGTGCCGATCAGGTTGATGTTGATGGTGCGGGCGAAGGACTCCAGCTTGTGGGCGCCTTCCTTGCCGACGACCTTCTCGGCCGGGGCGATGCCGGCACAGTTCACCAGGCCACGCAGGGTGCCCAGCTCGACGGCGGCGGCGAAGGCGGCCTTGGCGCTATCCTCGCCGGTCACGTCGGTGGCGACGAAGCGCGCGTTGGCGCCCAGTTCGCGGGCCTTGGCTTCGCCGGCTTCCTTGTTCACATCGGCCAGCACGACCTTGCCGCCCTTGGCGACGATCATCTGCGCGGTCGCTGCCCCCAGGCCTGAACCACCACCGGTCACCACGAATACGTTGTTCTGGATTTCCATCTATCTCTCTCCTCGTTGCTGTCGGCTGAAGGGTCCGCCGGGGCGGACACGATGTGGGGCGCAGTCTAGGCACAAGCCCCGCTGGCTTCCATGCCTAAAACGCTCAATGTGAATGATAGAATTTGCCACATCGACAAGGCGCAAAGCCCCGTGCGGCGCGGCGAGGCGCGGTTCCGGCAGGCCGGCCGGGGCGTGCTTCCGGTCCTGCGTCGCGACTCTTTTCCTTATCCCTGTTTCCGGCCGGATTTCCATGAGCGAACCCACGTCCGACAAGGGCACGATCTCCATCGGCTTCGTCCATGAAGCGTTGGTGGAAGTTCGCGCGCGCGGCATCGACGCGGATGCGCTGCTGAACCAGGCCGGCATCTCGCCGGAGCTTCTCAACGCACCGCAAGCGCGGGTGTCGTCGGAGCACTTCGCGGTGCTGTGGCACCTCATCGCGCAGGCGATGGACGACGAGTTTTTCGGCATGGATTCCCATCGCATGAAGGCTGGCAGCTTCACGCTGCTGTGCCACAGCGTGATCCACTGCGACACGCTGGAGCGGGCGCTGCGCCGGGCGTTGCGCTTCTTCCGCCTGCTCCTCGATGACCTGGAGGGCGTGCTGGTGCGTGATGGCGAAACCGCCCGAGTCGAGATCATCGACCGGCTGGCCGAGCCGCGGCGGGCCTTCGCCTACGGCACCTTCCTGATCATTCTGCATGGCCTGGCCTGCTGGCTGATCGGGCGGCGCATCCCGCTGGGCTACGCGCGCTTTCGCTGTGACGAACCGGATTTCAGTGCCGAGTGGCGGGTCCTGTTCTCGCCGGACCTGGGTTTCGGCGGCGCGCGTACCGAGATCGCCTTCCCGGCCGAATTCCTCGACATGCCCAATGTGCAGAGCGAACGCACGATGAAGCTCTTCCTGCGCAGCGCGCCGGCCAATTTCCTGGTCAAGTACCGTAACAGCGAAGGGCTGGTGGCGCGCATCCGGCGCCGCCTGCGGCGGATGCCGCCGGATGCATGGCCGGATTTCGAGACCCTGGCCCAGCAGCTGCATTTCTCGGTGTCCACGCTGCGCCGCCACCTGCTCGACGAAGGGCAGTCCTACCAGTCGATCAAGGACGACCTGCGCCTCGACCTGGCCATCAGCCAGCTCAGTCATTCGGACAAGTCGGTGCTCGACATCGCACTGGAGCTGGGCTTTGCCGAGGCCAGTGCGTTTCACCGGGCGTTCAAGAAGTGGACCGGCGCACGGCCGGGCGAATACCGGCGCGCCCTCGCCGGACACTAGCGGAAAGCGAGCACCCAGATGGCGGCCGAAACCCAATCCAGCAGGTCGGCGCGCCATTTCCGCTGGCCGCTGCACATCCACATCTCGACCCTGTTCTTCGTGCTGGTGCTGCTTGCCGGCGGCAGTATCGCCTGGCTGTCCTACACGCGCAGCGCGGACATGTTGGAACGGGCTGCGGGCGACCTGATGGGGCGCATCTCGCACCAGACGGTGGTCGACACCGAGAGCCTGTTGCAGCCCGTCAATGCAAGCCTGCGCCTGCTGGCGTTGCAGCCGCTGGTGCGGGCCGGCACGCTGGTCGAGCGGCGCGAGAGCCTGGCAGTCCTGCGCGAGGCGCTGCTGGCCACGCCGGCGGTGAGCTCCTTCTACGTCGGCTATGCCACCGGCGACTTCTTCTTGCTGATGCGCTTCACCAGCGACGAGGATCGGCGCCTGCTCGGCGCACCACCGCGGGCCGCCTACGTGATCCAGAGCATCGCCGGCCAGGACGGGGGCTTCATCTTCCTTGACGACGAACTGGCCGAGCTGAAGCTGCGGGAGCGCCCTGACTACCCGAGCAGCTACGATCCGCGCCGGCGTGGCTGGTACTCGCAGGCCATGGGCAGTCGCGACTCGGTGCTGACCGCGCCCTATCTGTTTGCGGCGACGGGCAAGCTCGGTGTGACCCTGGCCCGGCGTGCCGAGTCGGGCCGTGCGGTGGTCGGCGCCGACATCCGCCTGTCCACCCTTGACGACACTTTGCGCCACCAACGCATCACGCCGGGTTCGCATCTGGTGATGTTCGATGAGGACCAGCGGGTCATCGCTTACTCGGAGCCGGGCTGGCAGCCCCGCGTCGTTGGCGGAGCGGTCGAGCGGCCCTTGCTCGCTACGCTGGATGGCGGCGGGCTGGCGGCACTGGTCAGCCGGATGCCGGCCCTTGAGCGGGCTGGCGACCTGCCGCTGACTGCCTTCGAAGCGGCTGGGCGCAGCTGGCATGGGGCGGTGGCACGCCTGTCCCTGCAGGGGGGGCGCCCGGTCTTCCTCGGCGTGGCGATTCCCGACGATGAACTGCTCACCGAGGCGCGGGAAATCCGCGACAGCTCCATCGCCGCGACCTTGCTGGTGGTGCTGCTGGCGCTGCCGCTGACCTACTGGGCGGCCCGCCTGGTGGCCCGGCCGATCCGTGAACTGGCGGCGGAAACGGCGGCAATCCGCCGCTTCGACTTTGCCGGAGCGGTGCAAACCCGCTCCGTGGTGCGCGAGGTGGATGAGTTGGCGGCGGACCTGGGGGCGATGAAGGGCGCAGTGCGGCGTTTTCTCGATATTGCGTCGCTGATTGCCGAGGAGTCGGATTTCGATCGTCTGTTGCCGCGCCTGGTGGACGAGACGCTGGCGGTGGTCGGCGCGCGGGCCGGGGTGCTCTACCTGGCGAGGGACGGTGACAGCGGCGACGGGCTGGATGCGGTTGCGTTGCGCGGTGCTGACGGCAACAGCCTGCCGATGCCTGTGGCTCCGCCGGGCGAGGCGATGGCCGGGCTGGTGCCCGCGGGGGCCCGCTCCGCCGTCGGTGAGCTGCGCTCGGGGCATGGTGCCGGGCGCAGTTGCACCGGCCTGTGCGAGGCCATCGGCGAGGGCACGCTGGCTTATCTGGCGGTGCCGCTGCTCGACCGCAAGCAGCAGCGCCTGGGCCTGCTGGTGTTGTGGTTCGCGCGGGAGCCGGACGCTGACCTGGTGCATTTCGTCGAGGCGCTGTCCGGCTCGGCGGCGGTGTCCGTCGAGACGCGGGGTCTGATCCACGCCCAGAAGCAGATGTTCGAGTCCTTCGTCCGGCTGCTGGCTGGCGCCATCGACGCCAAGAGCCCCTACACCGGTGGCCACTGCGCGCGGGTGCCAGAGCTGTCGAAGATGCTGGCGCGGGCGGCTTGCGCGGCAACCGACGGCCCGTACCGCGACTTCTGCCTCAGCGAAGAGGAGTGGGAAGCGGTGCATATCGCGGCCTGGCTGCACGACTGCGGCAAGGTGACCACGCCTGAATACGTGGTGGACAAGGCTACCAAGCTGGAAACGATCTACGACCGCATCCATGAGGTTCGAATGCGCTTCGAGGTGCTCAAGCGTGATGCTCAGGTCGCCTGCTGGCGGGCCATCGCCGATGGGGATGACGCCGCTGAGGCGAGTGCCCGGCTGGCCGATGAATGGGCGCAGCTCGACGAGGAGTTCGCCTTCGTGGCTTCGTGCAACGAGGGCGGCGAGATGATGGCGCCGGAGCGTATCGAGCGCCTGCGTCAGATCGCCGGGCGGACCTGGCTGCGCACCCTTGACGACCGGCTCGGGGTCTCGGAGGACGAGCGGCGCCGCAAGCCGGCCACACCGCTACCGGTGCAGGAGGCCTTGCTCTCCGACAAGCCCGAGCACCGCATCGAGCGCCGGCCCGAGGAGCGGATCGCGGCAGACAACCCGTGGGGCTTCCGGATGGCAGTGCCGGAGCTGCTCTACAACCGCGGCGAGTTGGCCAACCTGTCGGTGGCCCGTGGCACCCTCACCGACGAGGACCGCTACAAGATCAACGAACACATCGTGCAGACCATCCGCATGCTTGCCGCGCTGCCTTTCCCGCGGCACCTGAAGGCGGTACCGGAACTCGCCGGCGGGCACCACGAGAAGATGGACGGTAGCGGCTATCCGCGCGGCCTGCGCCGGGAAGAGATGAGCCCGGTGGCACGGATGATTGCGATCGCCGACATCTTCGAGGCGCTGACCGCGGTGGACCGGCCCTACAAGCGCGGCAAGCGCCTGTCGGAGGCGATGGCGATCATGGCGCGCATGCGCGACGCTGCGCACATAGACGCGGAACTGTTCGCGCTGTTCGTGCGGGCGGGAGTGTATCGGGACTACGCGCTGCGCTTCATGCAGCCGGAGTGCATCGACGAGGTCGACGAGGCGGCGCTGCTGGCGCAGGGCTGAGAAGACGTGTGGGGCGGGGAGGAGGGCCCGGCAGCGGATCGCGCCGCCGGGCGAGGTGTGGAACGGACGAAGATCAGTTCGTCAGGTTGGCGGCCGCCAGAGCGGTCAGCCAGCCGCTGGCCACGACGCCGGCTGGGAACAGCAGGCGCATGCGGGTCGGGAAGGGGTAGCTCTCGACCCAGCGATAGAACACCGACCCGCCTGCAATGCTGACAGCCACTGCGATGAGCAGGCCGGCCGCGTTGATGACCGGGTTGGTCGGGAAGAAATAGGTGATGGCGGCATTGACCAGCAGGCACAGCGGGAAATGCACCAGAAACACCGAGTAGGAAATGCGGCTCAGGCGGGCCAGCGGGGCCGGCAGCGGCATGGTGTGCAGCACGTGGGTCCACCGCGCCAGGCCGAGGAAGACCGCGACGGTGCCGGCAAGCGCGATGCGGCCGCGGAAGTCCACGCTCAGTGCGGCGATGGCCAGCAGGGCCAGCAGGGCCAGCCAGCGGCCGGCACGCTCCCGGCTGGAGGCCCACCAGGCCATGATGCCCAAGCCGAAGGAGCCGAAGAAGTAGAACGCGCTTTCATCCCACCAGGCATCCCGGTTGAAGTAGAACAGGGACGCGATGGTCATGCCGGTGATCAGCAGCGGTGCGGCGGCGCGCAGGGCCGGGTGACGGTCGCCGAGGCGGCTCGGCAGCCACAGCAACAGGATCGCCAGCGCAAAGAGCTGGAAGTCGATGGCCACGTACCAAACGCCGGCCGACAGAGCCTCCTGGTCGAGCAGGTCATGCAGCAGCAACACGTGCGCCAGCAGGCGGGGCAGGTCGGGGACCGACGAGATGGAGTGATGGTCCATCACCAGGCCGGCCAGCGCCGAACAGCCGATGGCGATCAGCAGCGCGGCGGAGTAAGGCACCACCAGGCGGGTGTAGCGTTGCAGCAGGGCGTACAGCGGCACGATTGGCGTCGGCAGCCCGTCGGGAGCGAACTTGGAGGCGAACAGGAAACCGGAGACGACGAGGAAGATCTGCACCGCCATGCGGGCATAGACGTCCAGTCCCTCGATCAGGGTCGGCAACAGGGGTTTGGCCACATCGGCCATCGGCCCGTAAAAGGCCAGATGGTGCAGCACGATGGATACACAGGCGATGGCCTTGAGGGCATCTATCGCCGGCATTCTTAGAGCTTCACTGCGCATGGGGTCGCGTGTCCTCCGGAAGGCAGGAATCGATGCTCAACATGCGGGCACGGGCGGGCGCGGCGGCCTGCTCGGGCGGACAGGATCTGCGGGAATAAAGGGTGGCCGACGCAATCGTGGCAGCCAGTGCCCGATGCTCGACGAAGATGGGACAGAAACAGATCAATCCGGAAGGTCGTTGCCCTTGGGGCAACGCTGCTCGGCGTGTTGAACGCTAAGCCATAATTATACGGACCGTACGCTGGGGTGTGGTCAAAATTCGCCCAAAATGGGCACATCCCGAAAGATGTGCCCATCGATCCAGCGGGAGGCGCGGGCGCGCCCCTGCGGCCTTACGGCTTGTAGGCCTCGACGGCGATGGTCAGCTTGACCTCGTCGCCGACGTAGGGGGCGTACTTGCCGGCGTTGAACTCGGTACGCTTGATGGTCGCCGTGGCGTTGGCGCCACAGGCCGGCTTCTTCAGCATCGGGTGGTCCATGCAGTGGAAGGAGGTGACGGTCAGGGTCACCGGCTTGGTGATGCCCTTGACGGTCAGGTTGCCTTCGATGGTGGCCGGCTTGTCACCGTCGAAGTTCACCTTGGTGGACTTGTAGGTGATGGTCGGGTACTTGGCGGTGTCGAAGAAGTCCTCGCCCTGCAGGTGGCTGTTGAACAGCGGGTAGCCGGAGTCCACCGAAGTGGCGTCGATGGTCACGTCAACGGAGCCGGTCTTGGTGGCGCGGTCGAGGGTGATGGTGCCGCTGGTCTTGTCGAAGCGGGACAGCTGGGTGGAGTAGCCGAAGTGGCTGTACTCGAAGCGCGGGTAGGTGTGGGTGCCTTCGATGGTGTAGGTCTCGGGCGCGGCAAAGGCGGCGGACGACAGGGCGGCGGCAATGGCCAGGGTGGCGAGTTTCTTCATGCTGATTCTCCGTTTTGTGTGAGGTTTGGGGTTGGGGCTTACTTCTTCGCCGCGGCTGCCGGGGCGGCCACGACGTGGAACTTGATTTCGATTTCGTTGGCGACGGCACTGACGTCGGACCACGGACCTTCGCCGATGTTGAAGTCCATGCGCTTGAGCACGAAGCCGCCGTCGAAGACGCCGTTGGTGCCGTCCTGCTTGAAGGTGAAGGGGGCGGTGACGTCGCGGGTCTGGCCCTTGATGGTCATCTTGCCGACGGCCTCGAAGCGGTTGCCGCCGAGGGCCTTGACGCCGGTGGAGACGAATTTGGCGGTGGGGAAGGCCTTCACGTTGAACCACTGCTTGCCGACCACTTCGTCGTTGGCGTCCTTGGAGCCGGCGTCGATGCTGGCCAGGTCGATCTCAAGCACGGTGCTGGCGGCGGTCGGTTTGGCCGGGTCGAAGGCCAGCTGCGCGTTGAACCTCTTGAAGCTGCCGGGCACCGGCACGCCCATCTGCTTTGAGCTGAAGGCGAGGCTGCTTTTGGCGGCGTCCACTTGCTTGAACTCCACGGCGTGGGCGGCGCCGGCCAGCAGCAGGGCGGCGGCGGGCAGGGCGATGTGACGAATCTTCATGGGGGCTCTCCTGATAGTTGTATGGGGCGGCTTACTTGCCGAAGGGCAGCATGCGGCGCAGGGTGCTGTCCTTGTCGATGATGTGGTGCTTGAGGGCGCCGGCCAGATGCAGGCCGACCAGGGTCATCAGCGACCAGCTCAGGACTTCGTGCATCTCCTCGAGCAGTTCGCCCAGCTCCTTGTCCTTGCCGATCAGGTCGGGGATCGGCAGCACGCCGAAATACACCACCTGGAAGCCCTTGGCCGAACTCATCAGCCAGCCGGACAGCGGCACCAGGAACATCAGCAGGTACAGCAGGTGATGGGTGCCCTCGGCGATCTTGTGCTGCCAGGCCGGCATCGGCAGCGGTGCCGGCGGGCGATGGGTGAGGCGCCACAGGATGCGCGGCACGAACAGCAGCAGCACCGTCATGCCGATCCACTTGTGATAGGAGTACAGCTTGAGCTTGTTCGGCGACAGCGGCAGGCCGTGCATGTAGAGGCCCAGCGGGAAGGCCGCCAGGATCAGGATGGCGATCAGCCAGTGGGCCGCGATGGCGGGGCCGGTATAGCGTGCGGTAGGTTGGTTCATTGTTGTTGCTCCGTGCGGAAAGGGGACGCACTGCCTGTTTGCCACAGGTAAGCGTCCATCGCCAGACCGCCGTAGGTGTATTCCGGTTCCAGGCGCAGGGGGATTTCGTCCTTTTCGGCGGCGCCGAGGGCGACGAACAGCGGCAGCAGGTGCTCCTCGCTGGGATGGGCGCCGGCGCCGTGGGGGGCGATGCGGCGGTAGTCCAGCAGGGCCGGGCGGTCGTCGCGGGACAGGGCATCGCCGAGCCAGTCGGCAAAGGCCTGGGCCTGCGGCACGACGGCGCTGTTGGTACCCCAGGTGAGCCAGCCGAAGTTGTGGGTCACCGCGCCGGAGGCGAGGATCAGCACCCCTTCGTCGCGCAGCGGGCGCAGTGCGACGCCGAGGCGGCGATGCCAGTCGGTGCCGGCGTAGGGTTGCAGCGCCAGTTGGACGACCGGGATGTCGGCCTGCGGGTACATCGCCTTCAGCGGGATCCAGGCACCGTGGTCGAGGCCGCGGTCGGGCACTTCGTCGATCGGCAGGCCGGTGCCGGCGAGGAGTTCGCGGACCCGCGCGGCCACGTCCGGCGCGCCAGGGGCCGGGTATTCCATCGCGTACAGGGCCGGCGGAAAACCGCCGAAGTCGTGGATGGTCTCCGGCGTCGCGGCCGTGCTGACGGTGGGCTGGCGGGCCGCCCAGTGGGCGGAGATCACCAGCACGGCGCGGGGGCGCGGCAGGTCGGCGCCGAGGCGTTCCCACAGGTGGACCGTGGCACCCGGGTTGAGCAGCACGTCGGGCGCGCCGTGGGACACGAAGAGGACGGGTTGGCGGGCGGTCATGAGGTGCTCCTCGGGGTGAAGTATTCGTGGATCATGCAGTCGAGGGACTTGGGCGGGTGGCCGACCAAGGCCGCGAAATCGTTGCTGGTGCGCGCAAAGCGCCCTTCTGCGACAGCGCGGAACAGGCTGCCCAAGGCGTTGGCCTGCCACGCTGGCAGGCCGGCCTGTTGCTGGGCCGCCACGTATTTGACTTCGCTGATTGCCGAGTAACGCAGCGCTTGGCCGCTGACCCGGGCGATCTTGTCGGCGATCGTTGCGAAGCCGCTGGCGACCTGGCCGGTGAGTTCATACACGTGCTTTTCCAGACGCGGGGCAAGGGCGGCGGCGGCCATCGCCTGGGCCAGCTCGTCGCGGGAGACCAGGCTGACAGCGCCTTCGCCGGCCGGCAGGGCCAGGATGCCGTCGTTCAGTGCCGGCCCGGCCAGTTGGGGCAGGTCGTCGGCGTACAGGGTGTTGCGCAGTACCGTGTGGGCGAGGCCACTGTCGGCCAGTGCGCTTTCGGCCTCCCGGTGTACTGCGGCGTATTCGGCCGGCGAATCGGCGGCTACGTCCAGCAGGCTGACGTAGAAGACGTGCTGCACGCCGGCTCCACGGGCCGCGGCGATGGCCTGGCGGTGGCGTGCGATGTGCTGTGCCCGCGGGCCATCGGTGGAGGTCAGGATCAGTCGCTCGACGCCAGTGAAGGCGCTGGCGAGCGTGGCCGGCAGCTCGAAATCCCCGTGGCGGACCTCCACGCCGCGGCTCGCCAGGTCGGCGGCCCGGGCGGGCTCGCGGACGCTCACTGCCAGCCGGCCGGCCACCGGGGCCGGAGAGCGGGCGATGAGGTGCTGGACGATGCGCCGGCCGAGTCGACCATTGGCGCCGCTGACGAGGATCACGGCAGTTCTCTCTTGTTGGGTATTGGTTTGTGTGGAGCGAACTTTATGCTTCCGATTGGAACGGAAATAGCCTTTAATGGGGAAATGTTTGTTGCCTGATTTGAAACAATGGATCGTCTGCATGCGATGGAGGTGTTCGTCCGCGTGGCCGAGGCCGGCAGTTTTACCGCTGCCGCCGATCACCTGGGGCTGGCTCGTTCGGCGGTGACCCGCCAGATTGCGGCGCTGGAGGCCCATCTGGGCGTCAAGCTGATTGCCCGCAGCACGCGCAGCCTCAAGCTCACGTCGGCGGGGCTGGCCTACCTGGAACGCAGCCGCGAGATCCTTGACTTGGTCGGCGTCGCCGAGAGCGATCTGGCCGGTGGCGACCGCCGCCCGCGCGGGCCGATCCGCATCAGCGTGCCGATGAGCTTCGGCGTGCCGATGAGCTTCGGCGTGCGTCACCTGGTGCCGCTGGTCGCCGATTTTGCGACCACGTATCCGGAAGTCAGCTTGGACATGGACTTCGACGACCGTCAGGTGAACCTCATCGAGAGCGGTCTCGACTTGGCCATCCGTATCACCACCCAGCTCGACCCGACCCAGGTGGCGCGGCGTTTGTCGGTGGCGCGGATGGTCACGCTGGCCTCGCCGGCCTACCTGGAGCGGCACGGCTGCCCGCAGAAGCCGGACGATCTGCTGGCCCATCAGTGCCTCGGTTACACCGGCACGGCCAAGGTCAGCTGGCCTTATCTGGTGGACGAGGCGTTGATCTGGGTGCCGGTGCGTTGCCGCCTGCAGGCTAACAGCGGCGATGCGCTGGTTGACATGGCCCAGCGTGGCCTGGGTATCTGCCGCCAGCCGAGCTTCATCGCCGCGCCGGCGATCCAGGCGGGATTGCTGACGCGCATCCTGTCGGATTTTCCGGGGCCGGAACTGGGCATTTATGCGGTCTTCCCCAGCAATCGCTACGTGCCGAGCCGCGTGCGTGCCCTGGCCGACTACCTCGCCGAGCGCATCGGGCCGGTGCCGTACTGGGACCAGAGCCTGCCGTGAGCGTCAAGCGCGCGTCGATTGCCGCTCCGGGGAACTCTGCTATAACACCATCATGACCGGCCCCGACAGAGAGACGTCACCCTAAAGCCCTGTGGCATCGGACCATCAGGGCGGCAAGCCAGATGGGCGCCGGACTCGCTCCCTTCCCCGAAGGAGACGCATCCATGAAGCGCTCATATGTGGCCGCGTTGGCGGTCGTCGCGGCGGTTTTCGGTTCTTACCTTATCGTTCGCCTGCCGGCGCTCGAGACCGGCTGGCAGCAAGCCCATGCGGACAACCCCGCTCCAGCGCAGGCTGCCGCCGCGGTCGCGCCGCAGCCCGAGGCGGCCAGCGTGGACCAGGATGCGCCGTACCGGGAGTCCTGCGCCCGTGAGGGCCTCAACGAGTCCGAGTGCGTCGGCCGCCTGATCTGGTTCAAGGCTACTGCCGGCAACGACCGTTTCCACACCTACACCTTCCAGCAGCGCATCGGCGTGCTGGTGGACTGGTTCCGGGTGCTGCGCTCCGACCAGCGTGACGACCGCTTCTGGGCCTGGGGCATCATCAACGACCCGGCCTGCTGCAAGCCCGGTGATGCCACCTGTCCGGCCAAGTCGCTGGAGGAGACCTACGGCTTCGACTGGTGCCCAGGTGACGACGTATTGCTCAAGTACGTCGGCAAGGCGGGCTACGTAGACCCGGCCTGCGGCCTGAAGGACGCCGCACTAGACCCTGACGACCCGCACACCCAGGGGGGCAAGCTCGACCAGCGCCACAGCGCCTGCGATCTCAAGTTCGGCACCTCGACCGGCGCGCTGGGCATCCGCAAGTTTCCCAACCCGCGCTTCGACGCCGCCAAGTGGAAGGCCCTCAACGGCGGAGTCGGTAGCTGGGCCGGCTTCGACCGCAAGATGGATGCGACCACCGGCATCGAGTCCGACAGCCGGGTCAGCAAGCTGGCCGATGCGTCCGTCGAACCGCCTTTCCTGATCGGTACCTCCTGCGGCTCCTGCCATATCGCCTTCGATCCCCTCAATCCGCCGGCCGATCCGGCTCATCCCAAGTGGGAGAACATCAAAGGTCTGATCGGCAACCAATACACCCGCATGTCCGAACTGCTCGGCTCCGGCATGCCCAAGTCGGCCCTCGAATACCAGATGTTCGCCCACGCCCGACCGGGGGTGACGGACACCTCGGCGATCTCCCACGACCAGGTGAACAACCCCGGCACCATCAAC
The DNA here is from genome assembly GCF_041914405.1 of Zoogloea sp. NCBI lineage: Bacteria > Pseudomonadati > Pseudomonadota > Betaproteobacteria > Rhodocyclales > Zoogloeaceae > Zoogloea > Zoogloea sp. The sequence continues at coordinate 55,574 of NZ_JAYSDK010000032.1, read as the reverse complement.
GCGCTGATCAACGTGGCCCAGCGCCCGGTGTTCAAGGGCGAGTCCATCACCAAGTGGCGCAAGGTGGCCGACTGTGGTGTGGAGAAGGACGAATCCAAGTGCTGGTGCGAACCCGGCCGGCAGGGCAAATGCTGGCAGTTCTCGACCCGCAAGGACGATACGACCATCGTGCATCTGGACGGCCAGAAGGTCGTGCTGCCCGGCGTGCATCACATCCTGAAAGGCGGGGAAGACTCCATCGGTGCGCTGGAGGCGATCCAGCGGGTGTACTTCAATATCGGCTCCTGCTCGGAGCAGTGCTGGGTCAATCACTTCAGCGACATGCGCCAGGTGGACCCCGAGCAGCGCGGCTTTGGCCAGACGCCCTTCAACATTGGCCAGTGCCGGCGCGATTGTCCGAACTTCCGGGCGGTGGAGGACCGCCTGCAGAACGTGCTGGACTTCTTCACGTCGGCTGAGTCGGACGAGAGGGATCTCTTTGCCGCCCGTGCGAACGCCCGCAAGCTGAAGAGCCCAGGCGCCACGTACACCCGCGCCGACCTGACCGCCGACCTGGAGAAAGAGTTCGGCAAGGGCGCCGTGGCCCGTGGCCAGACAGTGTTTGCCGAGAACTGTGCGCGCTGCCATTCCAGCATTCCCGAGGCGGACGGCGGGCTGTTCAAGAACCGGGATTTCGCGGCCACCAATGACGCCCATCCGCGCAAGGTGCGCGCCGATTTCCTCGGCAACGACCAGGCCACGCCAGTAACCGAGGTTGGCACCTTCCCGTGCCGCGCGCTGCATTCCAACCACATGGCCGGTCATCTCTACCAGGAGTACGCATCGGAAACCCTGCGCGCCCGGCCTTCGGTGGCCGACCTGCCTGAGCGGGAAGACCTGAAGAACGGCGGGCGTGGCTACATGCGCAACATCTCGCTGGTGAATGTATGGGCTACCGCCCCGTTCATGCACAACAACGCCATCGGGCCCGAGGTGTGTGGCAACCCGGCCAACAAGGACAACGATTTTCACCGAGCCCGCTACGCCGGGCCCGACAACAAGCTGCTGGCCGCGCAGCCCGCCTGCGTGCGCTACGACCCCAGCGTGGAAGGACGCTTCGATCTATACAAGCGCTCCATGTTCGAGCTGCTGCACCCGAAGGAGCGGGGCCGCAAGGTGACGCTGACCAACGCCGATCTGATCGTCGATGTGGGTATCCGCCCGCTGGAGGGCAAGACCGAAAAGCCGCTGGGCGGCTTTGGCCAGGCGCGCATTCCGATGGGGGCGAGCGCCGGCTTCCTCAACGGCCTGATGCACAAGCAGCTGATTGGTGACCTCTTCCTCGCCAAGCGCGATCCGGCCAGGCTGGAGGCGGCCGGCAAGAAGGACCTGGTCCCGACCCTGCAGGCGATCGCCGACGACGTGTTGAAGAACCCGGCACGCTTCGTGGAGATCCTGCGCGAGAAGCGGGACTTCCTCGCCGCCAACTACGTGAGCTGCGACCAGCTCGTCGAAAACGAGGGCCATCGCTTCGGAGAGGATCTGAGCGAGGCGGACAAGAAGGCCATCACCGCCTTCCTGGCCACCCTGTGAGAGGAGTGACGCCATGAAAACCGCTTCTGCCGTCGCCCTGTCCATCGCCGCCGCGTTGGGGCTGAGTGCCTGCGGCCAAAAGGCGGAGGCGCCGAACATACCCTTCGCACCTTACGACAAGAGCTATTCCTCCAAGCTGGACATGGCCCAGGTGGATTACCACTATCCGATCCCCACCGCGGAGATCGCCAAGGTCACGCCGGACTATCTGGCCACGCTCGACCAGGAACAGCTCGACCAGATCTACGCCCGCCTGACCGCCGGGCCGATTCCCGACGGCGCCTTTGACGGCCGCATCCTGTTGCCCAAGGGTAGCAGCGGGAAGTTCCGCCTGTCGGAGATCGTCGGTGGTTTTGCCGGCACCGCGCTCAACCTGAAGGGGCTGGTGCTGGAGGACGTCGGCGAGGCCCTGTGGCGCGGCAAGGTTTTCTACCGCCAGGAGCGCGTGCTGCGCAATCGCATTGAGGATCTGGCCGTGCTGAAGAAAATCGGCTTGGTGCAGGGCGAGCCGAAGAAGATGGACTTCAATGGCAAGCAGACCTGGCTGCTGTTCCCCGCCAAGTTGTACTGTGGGCAGAGCCTGCTGGACGCGCGGCGGGAGTCGATCATCATCGATTACTTTTTCACTGACGAGATCCCCGGCTACCAGGAAAACCCGGACTTCCTCGCCGGTCGCCGAGGGCTGCGGGTGCGCGACGAGATCCGCATGATCCGGCCGGGCTTCTACCTGGGCCGCGCCTACCTGGACAAGGGCTTTGCCCTCAACTTCACGCTCTACAACAAGGATATGGACGACAAGGGGCGGGAAGCCTTCGTCAAGACCGGCGCGGTGCAGGAGGATTGCTGGCCGGGCACCCAGCAGCGCAAGGTCCTCGCGTCGGCGGGGCGCTGAGGGGCGGCGACGTGGAGCGCCGCGATGAACAGCCCCGTGCGCAGCTGTGCCCGCCTGGTCGGCTTGCTGCTTGCTGCTACGCTAAACATGGTTGCAGCGGGGCCGCCTGATGTTCCGCAGACTGGCGGGGCGGCGGTCTGGGTCGTGAATCCGGCCGAACCCGGTGCGCATCTGCCGCTGCTCGGCCAGTCCCTGTTCGACCGCTTGTTCGCGGGGGAGGGTGGGGCGCACGAGCTGCCTTTCCCCTTTGAAAAACTGCTGGCGCGTATCGACCGCGAACTGGCACGGGACCCGGCCAGCGCGCTGCCGCCGGTAAAGCGCGTGCTCATCCCGCTCGGGCGCTCATTGCAGCGCACCGCCGCGGCGCCCGATTACTTCGACTATCCGCGGGTGGTCGTCGGCGTGGATTCTCCGCCCGCCGCAGGCTCGCCCTTCCTGCTGAAGGACCGTCTCTACATCGGCTACCAGGAGAAGTCGGCGGTGCTGGAGGTGATTAGCTACAACGAGGCGGCCGGACGTTTCGAGTTCCAGCTCGTCAAGGACTATCGCACCGGCGTGCGGGCGCAGGTCTTCTACGCCAACCGCAATATCTGCTTCGCCTGCCACCAGAACGGCGCGCCGATCTTCTCCCGCGCGCTGTGGGACGAGACCAATGCGAACCCGGCAATCGCTGCGCTGTTGACGGCAAGCGGGCGCACCTTCTACGGCATTCCGCCGGAGCGGGGGGTGGACGTGCCCTATGCCATCGACAACGCGGTGCGGCGGGCCAACCGTTTCGCGCTGGCCCAGCGCCTGTGGCGCGAAGGCTGCGGCGATGGCGAAGCGGGACGGCGTTGCCGGGCAGGACTTTTCGCGGCGGCGTTGCGCCTGCGTCTGGCGGACGGGCGAATGGCGGTGCCGGATGCTGCTTTCGAGGACACAGTCGGTCGCCCGCTGAGGGCTACGGCGGCACGCCGCTGGCGGGCGGGGCTGGCCCTTGGACGTTCGGACCTGCCAAATCGCAACCCCTTGCAAGGTGCCGCCGACTGGCCGGCGTCGCCGTCGGCACGCGTCGCCTTCTCCCATGTGCCGGCGCGCTTCGAGCCGCTGCTGCCGAGGTCGGCGGAGGCCTGGTGGCGGGGCGACGCGCCGGAGGCCGTCGCCGACGCGGTGGCGGGCGTGGCGGAGTTCGTCGAGGACGGCGATTGGCCGCGGCTGCAGGCCGCACTGGCAAGGCGGGCCGCGCGTCTGCCACGGCGGGAAGTGACGCTGACTTGTACAGCCGCGCCCGGTGGATACGTGGCTGACTGCAAGGGTGAGGGCGGCGCTTCTTTGCGATTCGACCGGCAAGCGGGCCGCGTCGAACGCCTCAGTCTGGCTGGCGAACCGCCGCTGCCGGGCTTCCCCTTGCGGGGGGCGCAGGGTGTTCGCGTGGCCGGTGGAAACGTGCTCGAGGCGGTGGACGTGCGTGGCCTGCGCGATGGCGCGGGCCCCTTGCGGCTGCGCCTGCGTCCCGATGGAGAGGTGGCCGAGGCGGCCTTGTTGGGGATCGCTGCAAGCGCACAGGGGCAAAGCCTGCTGGATGCGCCGGCGATTGCCGGCCGTGGCTTGATCCGCGCAGTGCTCGCGCAACTGGGGGAACCCGTCGCGGCGGCCCGGCTGCCGGTGCCGGCCGTGCCGCGCCTGGAACGCCCGGCCAGTCCGCCGGGGGCGGCGCTGGGCGGGCCGGTGCGTCCGGACCTGGCCGGTTTCTACGCCTGGTGCGCCGCGTGCCATCTGAGCGCGGAGTCATTTCCGCCGAATTTCCTGCAGGGGCCGGCGGCCCAGCTGGAGGCCCGCATCCGCCAGTGTGCGCCGCGGATCTACGTGCGCCTGGCGATGGCGCGCCGCGCGCCGTCCGAGCGGGGTAAAACACCAATGCCGCCGGCGAGCATGTTGCCGGCCTTCCACAGCGATCCGGTGGCGTGGGCCAAGAGTAGCGACCGGGCCGCACTGGAGGCGGTGGTAGCGACCCAGTTGCGTAGCGAATCCGGGCAGGAACCGGACGTGGATAGCCTGTTGGCGGGGGGCTACGAAGCGCTGCGCCCCTGCCTGGCGCCGGTGGCCGAGGTGCGATAGACGACGAGGAGAAGAAGATGACGAGCCCAGCCGCACCCGCCAGCCGTTGGCGGCAGCGCTTCATGATCCTGTTCACCCTGACCGTGCTGCTGCCGGCAACAGTGGGCCTGTGGCTGCTCGGCCGCTTCAGCGTCGACTCGCCTGTGGATTACGCCGATCCGGTCGAGCACTTCAAGTACGGCTCCACCGGCGGCGAGCACGAGATGGGCTTCCCCTATTGGATCTGGCGCGCGTTGCCCCAGGTGTGCGGGCAGTACCTGCCGGGCAAAGGCTATGAATCCCTCGGCATGATCTACGAGAAGGGGCGGGATGGGCGCCCCCGCGATCTGCCGGTGGGCACGTCGAAGCGGCGCTACCAGGGCATTGACCGGGTCTTCGTGAATTGCGCGGTGTGCCACACCAGCACCGTGCGCAAGGCGCCGGATGCGCCAGCCCAGCTTGTGGTGGGCATGCCGGCGGCGCTGTTCGACATGCAGGCCTTCGAGACCTTCTTCTTCAAGTGTGCGGCGGACCCGAAGTTCTCCACGGAGTATCTGGTTCCCGAGATCCAGCGCCTCGGCGCCGGGCTCGACCTGCTCGATCGGGAAGTGGTCTATCCGGTGGCCATCGCCATCATGCGTGACCGGGTGCTGGCGCTGAAGGGGCGCTTCGAATGGGTGTTCCAGCAGCAGCCGTGGGGGCCAGGGCGGGTGGATACCTTCAACTCGGCCAAGGTGATCTTCAACTTCCCGATGCACCTGCTCGACCCGAAGGAGTTCGATGCGCCGGCGGACTTTCCGTCGATCTGGCTGCAGCGTCCGCGCCGCGAGCCGCGAATGATGGAGCTGCACTGGGACGGCAACAACACCGATATGACGGAGCGCAACAAGAGCGCCGCCTTCGGCACCGGTACCACGCCGCCGACCATCGACCTGCCGCGCATCAAGCGGGTGGAGGACTGGATCCTCGGTGCCGAGCCGCCGGCCTTCGGCAAGCTGTTTCCCATCGATCAAGCCCTGGCAGCCCGTGGTGCGCCGATCTACAAGGAATACTGTGCGAGCTGTCACGGCGCGACGGGGCGGGATTTCAGCGGCGAACGGGTGGGGCAGGTGACGCCCATCGCACAGATTGGCACCGACCGGCGGCGGCTGGATTCCTACACCTACACGCTGGCGGTCAACCAGGCGACGCTCTACGCCGGCTACCCGTGGCGCTTCACCACCTTCCACAAGACCTACGGCTACGCCAACATGCCGCTGGATGGCATCTGGCTGCGCGCGCCCTACCTGCACAACGGCTCGGTGCCGAGCCTGTTCGACCTGCTGCAGCCGGCTTCCCGGCGGCCGGCGGTGTTCTACCGGGGCAACGACGTGTTCGATCCGCTGAAGGTCGGTTTCGTGTCCGACCAGCCGGAAATGGATGGCCGCAAGTTCTTCCGCTATGACACCAGACAGCCTGGCAACGGCAATGGCGGCCACGAGGGGCGGGCCTACGGCACCGAGTTGCCGGAGGCCGACAAGGCCGCGCTGGTGGAATTCCTCAAAACCTTCTGAACGGGAGCCTGCCATGCTTGCCGACCGTCGTGAAACCCGCCGCGCCTGGCTGCGCGCAGGTTTGACCGTGTTGCTGCTGCTGATCGTTGCCGGCGCCTACGTCGCCTGGGACCGGGGCTTCCGTGAGGAGCCACCGCCGGCCTGGGTCTTCGAGTCGCCGGAGATGCGCTTCAAGTACGGCTCCATCGGCGCCGAGCACGATGCGGGGATTCCGTACTGGATCTTCTACGTGCTGCCGCGGGTCTTCCCCGAGAAGTTCCGCCAGGACGGGCAGACCGTGCCGGGGGGGTACGCGGCCCTCGGCGTGTCCTGGGAGCAGGGCCAGGAGCTGCCGGCCGGCTTCACCAAGAAGACCATCGGCTTTCCGCGGGTCGCCAACAACTGCGCCGCCTGCCACACCACCAGCTACAGGAAGAGCGCGGACTCCAACCCGGTGTTCGTCGTCGGCGGGCCGGGGCATACCCTCAACATCGAGAACTTCTTCCGCCTGTTGATCGACTGCGCCGCCGATCCGCGCTTCGAGCCGGACATCCTGATGGCGGAGATCAACCGGGTCACCAAGCTGGATCTGATCGACAAGCTGCTGTACCGCTTCCTGATCATCCCGATCACCAAGAAGCGCCTGCTGGAGCGGGAGGCGCAGTTCGCGTGGATCTACCGCACGGACTTTCCCGAGTGGGGGCGCGGGCGCGACGACAGTATGAACCTCACCAAGTACTTCATGATCCGCGCGCCGATGGATGACACCTTCGGCCCCGGCGACATCCCGGCGATCTGGAACCTGGCCAAGTACCACGCCGAGCGTGGCCAGCTGCCCAACTACGCGGGTGACAGCCACGACGTGCGCTCGGTGATCATCGATTCGGCCCTCGGTGTGCTGGGCGCGCCGCCGGCCGACAAGGCGGATTTCCTCAAGCAGGTGCAGTGGTTGCAGGACTATCTGTCCAGCCTGCCGCCGCCGGTCTATCCGTTTCCGGTCGATGCCGGGCGGGCGGCCGCTGGCAAGGCGGTGTTCGACGCCCAGTGCGCCCGCTGCCATGCCAGTGAGCGTACCGGCACGCGCATTCCGCTCGATGAGGTGGGCACCGACCGGGCCCGCCTGGATACCTGGAACAAGGGCGCAGCGATCAAGGCCAACCAGGTCGTCACCGCGATGGGCATACCGCGCAAGGGGCTGGTGGAAGAGGATCTCAACGGCTACAAGATCCCCTTCCTGGACGGCATCTGGCTGCGGGCCCCCTATCTGCACAACGGCTCCGTGCCGACCTTGCGGGATCTGCTGGAGCCGGCAGCGGCCCGGCCGAAGATCTTCTGGAGCGGCTACGACGTGTATGACCCGCAGCGGGTTGGCTTCATCACTGACGGGGACGAGGCCCGGCGCGTCGGCACGCATTTCGACACTGCCGCGAAAGGCGGTGGCAACCAGGGCCACGAGTTCGGCAGCAGCCTGTCAGCGGGCGACAAGGAGGCGCTGCTGGAGTACCTGAAGACCCTGTGATCATTACTGACTGCGGGTACTGGCAGGAAAGTCCGCCAGCGCCTAAGATGGCGCGGCCCGGTGGCTGCATGAGCGCTAGCGGGCCGATCACAACAACATCAATTCATCTCACTACCCCAGGAGTGCCTCCATGTCTTCTACCGTTACCCTCGGCGGAAACCCCGTTCCTGTTGAAGGCGATCTGCCGCAGAAGGGCCAGACCGCACCGGCCTTTAGCCTCGTCGCCAAGGACCTGGCCGATACCCCGCTCGCCAGCTTCGCCGGCAAGCGCAAGGTGCTGAACATTTTCCCGAGCATCGACACGCCGACCTGCGCCACCTCCGTGCGCAAGTTCAACCAGTCCGCCAGCACGCTGCCCAACACGGTCGTGCTGTGCATTTCCGCCGACCTGCCGTTTGCCCAGTCCCGCTTCTGCGGCGCCGAAGGCCTGGAGAACGTGGTGACCCTGTCCACCCTGCGTGGCAGCGAGTTCATCAAAAACTACGGCGTGGCCCTGGCTGCCGGCCCGCTGGCTGGCCTGACCGCCCGCGCGGTGGTGGTTCTCGACGAGAACGACAAGGTCCTGCACAGCGAGCTGGTGCCGGAAATCAAGAACGAGCCCAACTACGACGCTGCACTGGCTGCGCTGGGCTGATAGACAGAAGGAAGAGGGAACGATGACGGGGACCGACGCTCAACTGACCGAGGAACACATCACCGCGCTGGTGCACGGCTTCTATGCCCGGGCGCGAGCTGATGCGCTGCTCGGCCCCGTCTTCGCTGCCGAGGTGGACGACTGGGATCACCACCACCTGGTGATTCGCGCGTTCTGGTCCCGCGTGCTGCTGGGCACGGACCGTTATGGCGGCTCGCCCTACCCGGTGCATGTGCGCCTGCCGGTCAAGGCCGAGCACTTCGACCGATGGCTGGCGCTGTTCCGTGAGGCGGCGGTGGAGTTCTTGCCGGCGGCTGCTGCGCAGACTGCCATCGAGAAAGCCGACATGATGGCCGCCAGCTTCAAGGCCGGAATGTTTACGCTGACCGATTGAGGCGCCTGAGCCGGGCGCCTCAGCGCAGCAGGTAGGCAAGGCCGACGACGATCGCAACCAAGGTAGCGATCAGCACAGCGCCGGCGGCGACGTCCTTGGCAATACCGATCTCCGGGTGCTGCCCCGGATGGAGCAGGTCGGCGAGGGTTTCGATGGCCGTATTGGCCATTTCCGCAACCAGAACCAGTCCCACCGCGAGGGTGACCAGCACCCACCACAGCAGCGGCGCACCGGTGGCCGCGAGGAAGGCGAAGACGCCGAGCGTAGCGATGCCATGCACACGCATGCTGCGTTCCCGGCGGAAGGCCGTGATGATGCCGTTGAAGGCGTAGCCGAAGCGGCGGAAGAGAGTTTGTCCTTTCATTGCCGGGAATGTACGCCGGACATACAAAAGACGCACCCATGCCGTGATGCCGAGGCCATGAAAAAGCCCCAGCCGCGAACGGCTGGGGCTTGATCTGGTGGGCCCGCAGGGGCTCGAACCCTGGACCAAAGGATTCGTCACACTGCGACTTTCGTCGCCGATGCGCCTGCCGTGGGGCAGGGCGTCTTGCGTGCGCTGGACTATCTCATCGCCTTCACGTCGATTGCTGCATTGACGTGTTCAGGCGTCGGGCGCTCGTGGCGGTCATTAAGGGAACTCGATCCCTCCGCTAGTCTCTGCACCTTCCGGAACTGTAGTTCCGGCTTGGCTCAGGGTTGCCATTCGCATTTTCATGCGGGCAGGGTTCCCTGAATTCACCCGATTTTTCAATCGCCGTTTCCGGCGAAAGTCACCATTGATGAGTCCTCTGCTCTAACCGACTGAGCTACAGGCCCGAAACCGCGATTCTAGCAGCTGTGCCCTGGTGAGGCGAGGCTGCTACCCGTCGTCCGGCGTCGGCGGGCCGACCGGACGACGGGGTACTGCCGTATTACGCCTCGTTGTCGAGGAAGCTGCGCAGGCGCTCGGAGCGGCTCGGGTGACGCAGCTTGCGCAGGGCCTTGGCTTCGATCTGGCGGATGCGCTCGCGGGTGACATCGAACTGCTTACCGACTTCTTCCAGCGTGTGGTCCGTGTTCATCTCGATACCGAAACGCATGCGTAGCACCTTGGCTTCCCTCGGGGTGAGGGAGTCCAGCACTTCCTTGGTGGCGTCGCGCAGGCTGGAGTACAGGGCTGCTTCCGACGGCGCCAGGGTTGCGTTGTCCTCGATGAAGTCGCCCAGATGGGAGTCGTCGTCGTCGCCGATCGGGGTCTCCATGGAAATGGGTTCCTTAGAGATCTTGAGGATCTTGCGGATCTTCTCCTCGGGCATTTCCATCTTCTCGGCCAGGGTCTGAGGATCGGGCTCGTTGCCGGTCTCCTGCAGGATCTGGCGGGAGATCCGGTTCATCTTGTTGATCGTCTCGATCATGTGCACCGGGATGCGGATGGTGCGGGCCTGGTCGGCGATCGAGCGGGTGATGGCCTGACGGATCCACCAGGTGGCGTAGGTCGAGAACTTGTAGCCGCGACGGTATTCGAACTTGTCCACGGCCTTCATCAGGCCGATGTTGCCTTCCTGGATCAGGTCGAGGAACTGCAGGCCGCGGTTGGTGTACTTCTTCGCGATCGAGATCACCAGACGCAGGTTGGCCTCGGTCATCTCGCGCTTGGCGCGACGGGCCTTGGCTTCACCGGTGGACATCTGCTTGTTGATGTCCTTGAGTTCCTTCAGCGGAATGCCGATGCGTGCTTCCAGGTCGATCAGCTTCTGCTGCTCTTCGAGCACGGCGGGCTGCATGCGCATCAGCACCGGTGCGTTCTTGGGGCCGCTGGCGATTTCCTTCTTCAGCCAGTCGAGATCGGTCTCGTTGCCCGGGAAGCTCTTGATGAAGTGGGGGCGCGGCATGCCGGCCTTGTCGACGCAGAGGTGCAGGATCTTGCGTTCGTGGGCGCGGGCCTGGTCCACCATGTGGCGCACCGCATCGCAAAGCCTTTCGGTGGTGCGGGCGGTGAAGCGGATGTTCATCAGCTCCGAGGAGACCTGTTCCTGGTACTTGAGGTAAACCTTGTCCTGGAAACCCTTCTTCTGCAGGGTGGCGGACATCTTCTCGTAGAGGTCGCGCAGGGTCGCGAAGCGCTCCAGCGCCTCGGCTTTCAGCTTGATGAGGGAGGCCGACTGGGCGCCACCGCCGCCGCCGTCTTCCTCGTCTTCCTCTTCCTCGGCGTCGTCCACGTCGTCCAGATCTTCGCTGTCGGCGAGTTCCTCGATCTCTTCGACCGCGTTGGGGTCAATCAGGCCATCGATCAACTCGTCGATGCGCATCTCGTCCTTGGAGATCTTGTCGGCGGCTTCAAGGATGTCGGCGATCGTCGTCGGACAGGCGGAAATCGCCTGGATCATGTGCTTCAGGCCTTCCTCGATACGCTTGGCGATCTCGATTTCGCCTTCGCGGGTGAGGAGTTCGACGGTACCCATTTCACGCATGTACATGCGGACAGGATCGGTCGTGCGGCCGAATTCGGAATCGACGGCGGACAGGGTCTGCTCGGCTTCGGCTTCGGCCTGCTCGTCGTCCACCACGGTCGGGGCGACTTCGGACATCAGGAGGTCTTCGGCGGCAGGAGCCACGTCGAAGACCTGGATGCCCATGTCGTTGAAGGTGGTGATGATCGATTCGATCTGCTCCGCGTCCACCAGATCGTCGGGCAGGTGGTCGTTGATCTCGGCGTAGGTCAGGTAGCCCCGTTCCTTGCCGAGGGCGATCAGGCTCTTCAGCCGGGTGCGGCGAACCTCGGCCTCTTCCGCCGAGGGGGCCTCGGCGATCATCGGGGCGAGTTTGTCCTTGACCTTTGCGGCTCGCGGCTTGGCTGGTGCTTTGCGCGGTTGTTTGGGCTTTTCCGTGGTCATGGCTGTCCTCGATGTGTCGTCGATTGGCTCGCGGCGAATTTCGCGAAACCGAAAATTATATTACGAATCCGATACTTTTGTGCGTACACGGAGTTTCTGTTTGTGCAGTAGTAACTCTGCGAGTTGTCTTCTTTCGGCTGGATTGAGGCCGCTTTCCCGGTCGCGGGCGGTCAATGATTCAATCTGGTGGCTGACGGCGTCGGCTTCAAGCTTCTGGATCGTGTCGTTGAACAAGGGTTCAATCGTCGTGTCGTCGAAGGACGTATCAGCCAACTGGCCGGCGATCTTGGCCAGCAATTCCGCATGCGGGGTGTCACGGTAATGTTCGAGCAGCGCGCCGATGCCGTGGGTCGGCAGGTCACCGACGCTCATTGCATCGGTGATGGCGATCAGGGCGCGGCCTTCGGGCGTATCGTCGGGCAGCAGGTCGATGGGCAGGCGGGCGGCCCACAGCGGGTGCTGAACGACGATCTTGAGCAGGGCTTCGACCGGGCTTTGGGGCGACTGGCGCGGTGCCAGGCGCGGAAAGCCGGAGCCGTTGCGGCGTCCGCTCCGGAAGCTGCGCTCGCCGTTCCAGTCGTCGCCGGAGCGCCCTTTGCCGCGGAAGCCGCGCTCGAAGGGTGGCTTGTCGTCGAACTGGCGGGGCGCTGCGGCGGCCTTGATGCCGAAGGCCTGCTCGACTTCCGACTGGGTAAAGCCGGCTGCTTCGGCAAGCATCTTGATGACTTGCAGGCGCAGCAGCGGGGCGCCGATGCGGGTAACCAGCGGCTTGGCCTCATGAACCAGCTTGGCGCAGCCTTCGGCGGTGGACAGGTCGATGTCCTTCCGGAGTTCGGCGAGGAGGAACTCGGCCAGCGGCAGGGCGCCGTTCATCGCGGTGCGGAAGGCGTCTGGACCTTCGGCGCGTACGAAGCTGTCCGGATCGTGCTCCTCGGGGAGGAATAGGAAGTTGATGGTCTTGTTGTCGGCCAGGTGTTCCAGGCTGACTTCGAGAGCCCGCCCGGCGGCGCGACGGCCGGCGGCGTCGCCGTCGAAGCAGAACACGACCCGGTCGGTGAGGCGCAGCAGCTTCTGGATGTGGTGCGGCGTGGCGGCTGTGCCAAGGGTGGCCACCGCGTTGGCGACGCCGAATTGGGCTAGCCCGACCACGTCCATGTAGCCCTCGACGACCAGTACGGCCCCCTGTTCGCGGATGCTTTGTCGAGCCTGAACGAGGCCGTAGAGCTCGCGTCCCTTTTCGAAGATCGGGGTTTCCGGCGAGTTGAGGTACTTGGGTTCGCCCTTGCCGAGGACGCGTCCGCCGAAGCCGATCACGTTGCCGCGTTGATCCTGGATCGGGAAGATGATGCGATCGCGGAAGCGGTCGTAGCGCCGGCCTTGTTCGTTTTCGAGGACCAGGCCGCATTCAAGCAGGCTGGCGGCGCTGTAGTCCGCAAACGCTGCCTGCAGGGATTGCCATCCTTCTGGGGCGTAGCCGAGGCCGTAGCGGGCGGCGATCTCGCCGGTCAGGCCGCGGCCCTTCAGGTAGTCGATGGCGATCGGGCTGCGCTTGAGCTGTTCCTTGTAGAAGCGGGCGGCCTGGGCCATCTGCTCGGTGAGGGATTGCTCGCGGCTGCGGTCATGCTTGGGCGTGAAGTCGTCCTGCGGGACTTCCATGCCCACGCCCGAGGCGAGCTCCTTCACGGCATCGACGAAGCCGAGGCCGCTGTATTCCATCAGGAAGCTGATCGCGCTGCCATGCACGCCGCAGCCAAAGCAGTGGTAGAACTGCTTGGTCGGGCTGACGGAGAACGATGCCGACTTCTCGCCGTGGAAAGGGCAGCAGGCGAAGTAGTTCGCGCCTCCCTTTTTGAGCGGCAGGTAGCGTTCGATGACCTCGACGATATCGACGCGGGCGAGAAGATCCTGGATGAAGGATTGCGGAATCATGATCTAGGGCTGGCGCGCAGGGGCGCCGTCCCCATGAATCCTAGTTGCCGAGGCGGGATTTCACCAGTTTGGAGACCTCGGCCATGTCGGCCTTGCCGGCCAGTTGCGGCTTGAGGACTGCCATCAGCTTGCCCATGTCGGCCGGGCTGCTGGCGCCGGTGCTTGCGACCGCCTCGTCGATGATCGCGACGATCTGTTCGGTGCTCATGCCGGCAGGCTTGTAGGCGGTCAGCACCTCGATCTCGAAGCGCTCTGCGCTGGCCAGATCGAAGCGCTGGGCGCCCTCGTACTGGGCCACGGAGTCACGGCGCTGCTTGAGCATCTTGTCCACGACGGCAATCACCGCAGCGTCGTCCAGCTCGATGCGCTCATCCACTTCCTTTTGCTTGATGGCGGCTAGAAGTAGGCGAAGGGCGGACAGGCGGGCGGTTTCCTTCGCGCGCATGGCGGCCTTCATGTCGTCGCTGATGCGGACCTTGAGAGACATGGGGGTTCCTTGCTGGAGACGGCCCGGAGGCCGGTCGCGCCGTGAATGTTCGGCGTAACGGAAAAGCACAAACGCCACGCGCTCGCGCAGAAGCGCGTATCGCGTGGCGATCGGGAAGCGTGTACTCGCGGGTGTTGCTTAGTACATCTTCGGGGGCAGGGTCTGGCTGCGGAGGCGCTTGTGATGGCGCTTGACCGCAGCAGCCAGCTTGCGCTTGCGCTCGGCGGTCGGCTTCTCGTAGAACTCGCGGGAGCGGAGTTCGGGCAGCAGGCCCACTTTTTCGATGGTGCGCTTGAAGCGGCGGATGGCAACTTCAAACGGCTCGTTTTCTTTGACGCGGATACCCGGCATTGCGTGCTTCCTTGAAAATTCTTTGGACGGAAAGAATAAGAGTATAACCAAGTCGTCAGGGTCTACCAAGTCCACTTTTCGCTTTGTTGTGCGCCACGGGTTAAAATCCGGGTTTTTCTGCGGGTCTCGCAATGCTTGTTCTGGGTATCGAATCTTCCTGTGACGAGACCGGCGTCGCGATCTACGACACCGCCAAGGGCGTGCTGCTGGCTCATCGCCTGCACTCCCAAATCGATCTCCATGCGGCTTACGGCGGCGTGGTGCCGGAACTGGCCTCCCGTGACCATATCCGGCGCCTGCCGCTGCTGTTGCGGGAGACCCTGGAGGCCGCAGGGCTGACGCTCGGTGATCTCGATGCGATCGCCTATACGGCGGGGCCGGGGCTGGCCGGGGCGCTGCTGGTTGGTGCGAGTGTGGCCGAAGCCCTCGGTGTTGCGTTGGAGGTGCCGGTGCTGCCGGTGCATCACCTGGAAGGGCATTTGCTGTCGCCGCTGCTGTCAGCTAATCCTCCGACCTTCCCATTCGTTGCGCTGTTGGTTTCCGGTGGGCATACCCAGCTGATGCGGGTGGCCGGCGTCGGCGATTACGTATTGCTTGGTGAGACCGTTGATGATGCGGCCGGCGAGGCTTTCGACAAGACGGCCAAGCTCATTGGCTTGGGCTATCCCGGCGGGCCGGCGCTCGCGAAGCTCGCCTTGCAGGGGACGCCCGGTCGTTTCAAACTGCCGCGCCCGATGCTGCACAGCAAGGATTTCGATTTCAGCTTCAGCGGGTTGAAGACGGCGGTGCTGACGGCAGCGACAGCCCAGGATTTCCGCGAAGAGGACAAGGCTGACCTGGCCGCCGAGTTCCAGGCCGCGGCGGTGGATGTCCTCGTTGCAAAGTCGATGGCCGCCTTGCGCCACACGGGTTTGAAGCAGTTGGTGGTGGCTGGTGGGGTTGGCGCCAACCAAGTCTTGCGGGCCCAGCTGGATGCTGCGGCAGCCAAGCGCAAGGCGTGCGTGTATTACCCAGAGTTTGAGCTGTGCACCGACAACGGGGCAATGATCGCGTTTGCCGGTGCCTTGCGTTTTGCCGCTGGCGAGCAGGGGGGCGACGGGAGCGGCCGTTTTGCGGTCAGGCCCCGCTGGAGCCTGCAGGAAATCGTGCCGCCGGTCGCTGCTTGAGCCGTCGTGGCCTCAGGCCGACTTCTTCTTGCTGCCGATGCGCCCTTCCTGGCCTGCAAGCAGGCGCTTGATATTGTCCTTGTGGCGCCAGATCAGCAGGGCAGACATGCCGCCGATGGCGATGGCCCAGGTGTCGCCGAGGTCCAGCAGGATGCTCAGCAGCGGTGCGGCCAGTGCGGCACTGAGGGCAGCCAGGGATGAGTAGCGGAAGGTGAAGGCGACGAGCAGCCATACGCCGGTAGTCGCGAGCCCCAGCCAGCCGCTCGCGCCGAGGAGGACGCCGGCGGCGGTGGCGACACCTTTGCCACCCTTGAAGCCGAGGAAGATCGGGAAGACGTGACCGAGGAAGGCAGCCAGGCCGGCTGCGGCGATCGCCGTCGTACCCAGCCCCCAGGTGCCGGCGAGGGCGGTCGCCAGTGAAACGGCCAGCCAGCCCTTGAAGGCGTCGCCGAGCAGTGTCAGGGCAGCGGCAAGTTTGTTGCCGCTGCGCAGGACATTGGTTGCGCCGGGATTGCCGGAGCCGTAAGTGCGTGGGTCGGCCATTCCGAAAAGGCGGGACACGACGACGGCAAAGGGGACGGAGCCGAGAAGATAGGCGGCGATGAGCAGAAGCGCGAGTTGCATGTGATTTCAGGCGCTGACTAAGGTTGGCGCCATTCTAGCTGGGACGAACGATGGATTTTATTTTTATCGAGGCATTGCGGGTGAAATCCCGTGTCGGCATTTATCCTCGTGAAAGGGTGGCCGACCAGACCCTGGAGCTGAATCTTACGTTCGGGGTGCCCGATGCGGCAGCCGAACATGATGATATTGCCGATACCATCGATTATGCGAAGGTGATCGAGCGAATTCGCAATGAACTGGCTGTTCGCCAATTCAATCTGATCGAAACGCTCGGTGAATTCATCGTGAGTTTGCTGTTCGATGAATTCGGCGCGCCGTGGGTCAAGCTCGCCATTGCGAAGATCGGGGTAATGAAAGACGTGAAGCGCGTAGGCGTCTTCATCGAACGCGGCCGCAATGGACTGGAGCCGCCGGCGCGGGCTCCGACAGCGGGTTTGCCACATTGAGGCTGCGGCAAACCCGGCCGACAATCACGCAGAGGTGACGGGCGCTTCGGCGCGCAATTCGTCGAGAGGCTTGCCTTGAGCGAGCCAATCGATGACCCACTGAGGCTTGCGGCCATGGCCGGTCCAGCCGATAGCGGCATTTTCCGGGTGGCGGAACTTGATTACAGAAGCCGGCTTTGCGGCAGCCTTCTTGGCTGGCTTTGCGGCGGCTTTCTTGGGGGCCGGGGCGGCCTTTTCCTGATTTTCCTGACCGATGACTTCAGTCAGACTCATGCCGTGCTCGGCGGCCAGCTTCTGCATGCGCTTCAGCAGATCTTTCTTGGCGGAGTCGGAGCGGCGCCGGATTTCGGTTTCGACTTTGCCTTGAAGGCGACGCAATTCGGCAAGGGAGAGCGAGGAGATGTCCATGGCGTTTTCTTTCCTTCAGCTTGGAGCTGGGCTGCAGTTGATGTGGCGCGGCTGTTATGCGGTGCCGTCTTGTAGGATATTTATTATCTGTCTTATTTTGCCACCATTTTCCCGTGATTTGGCAAGTGTTTTATTTCCATTTATTCCAGGGCCACGCTGACGAGCTTGGGGCGGAGTATTTGCAGCAGATCATGGGGGTGAACCCCTACGAGAAAACCACGGCGGCCTCCATTGATATAAATCAGGGGCAGATCGAGGATGCTGTTTTCCATAAAGACCGGCAGCGTCTTCTTTGTACCGAATGGAGATGTGCCGCCCACGAGATAGCCGGTATGGCGCTGTGCGACAGCAGGGTCGCAAGGGCTTATCTGTTTGTGGCCGGCCTGCCTTGCCAGTTCTTTCGTTGAAACCTTGCGGTCGCCATGCATCAATATGATCAGGGGTTGGTGCGCTTCGTTTTCCATCACCAGAGTCTTGACCACGGCGTGCTCTGGGACATTCAGTTCGCGCGCGGAAACGCGGGTGCCACCGTGTTCTTCATAGGTGTATAGGTGGGTGGAGAAGGCCATCTTGTGCTGGCGCAGGAAACGGGTGGCCGGTGTTTCCGGTGCATTATGCTCTTGGCGGGACATGGCTTTTCGAGAGAAAGGAATCGTGGATCACGCGGTGGGTTGACCGGGCAAATTCGGTGGAGTTTCGAAGAGATTGCGCTGAATTTCTCCGAGAGGGTCGGCATTTCCTTCGTGGATCAATAGCCAGCGTTTGATGTCGATCAGGAAGCCATTCCGATTGTGGGCAAAGCCACCGATGCTGACAGTTGTGACAACCCGGTGGCACGGAATGACGAGGGGAAAGGGATTGTCGCCGCAGGCTTGGCCGACGGCGCGTGGAATACTCCGAATGTCTTTTGCGATGTCCCCATAGGTGCGTGTCTGCCCGCGAGGAATGGCTACGATGGCAGCCCAGATCCGGCGGCGATACAGGCTCCCCTGAATGAGCAGTGGCAGGTCAAATCGGGTGTCGGGGTCTTGTGCATAGCGCTCGATTTGCGTGCAGCACTTTTCGGCCAGCGCATTGCGAGGGGATTGCAGTGGATGATCGGTTGGCAGGAAGGCGATATGGCTGATATATCCGTCGAGTGTGCTGACACCGATCCTGGAGAATGGTGTTGGCATGACGGCGGCAAGCTGCGGGACTGGCGCCCCGCTGCTGTGTGAAAGAGGGAAAGGCATGCCCGGATTGTGCGCCCGGCTTTTGTGCTGCGGCAAGTGGGGCGGGAATGTCAGGCTGGGGCTAGTTTGTCCAGCTCCGATAGTTCATTTGTATGGGTAGATTAGCCAAGTCCGTTTCCCGGAAACGGGGGCGCGAATCTGCCGGCCGGCTTTGCCGATTCGGGAGTGGATCACTGTCGTTGCGGACGAGGGAGGGGCTTTATGGAAAGACCTGTCAGTACGCCCATTTCCCGCGTGTAGCGGTGTATTTCTGGGTGCTGGAAGGGAATGGCGGCGGGACAGGTGGGCGGGATTGAGAAGGGCGCGGGTGGAGCAATTTTGCCTGTATGTGAAAACGCCCGTTCAATGCACGGGGCGATTGGAACGGGCGCTCTGCTTTCCGGCCGAGGGGGCCGCCGGTGGGTATTATCTGGATCAGGCGCGGACTTGCCCCTCACCGAAAACGATCCACTTCTGGCTGGTCAGCCCTTCGAGGCCGACTGGGCCGCGGGCGTGGATCTTGTCCGTGGAAATGCCGATTTCCGCGCCGAGACCATATTCGAAGCCGTCGGCAAAGCGGGTCGAGGCGTTGATCATTACCGAGGATGAGTCCACTTCTCGCAAGAAGCGCATTGCACGGGTGTAGTTCTCGGTGACGATGGCTTCGGTGTGCTGGGACGAATGGGTGTTGATGTGGGCAATAGCCTCGTCTAGTCCGTCAACGACCTTGATGGCGATGATCGGTGCGAGGAATTCCTCGCTCCAGTCCGATTCCGAAGCAGTCTTGAGCTGGGTGTCGGCAATGCCGGCTTCGCGCAGGATGGCGAGGGAGGTCGGACAGGCGCGCAACTCGACCCCCTTGCTGGCCAGCATGGTGCCAATGGCGGGGAGTTGGGCGCGGGCCACGCTGGCGTCCACCAGCAGAGATTCGGTGGTGTTGCAGGTACCGTAGCGCTGGGTCTTGGCATTTTCGACGATGGCGAGGGCCTTGGCCGGATCGGCGAATTCGTCCACATATACGTGGCAGTTGCCGTCCAGGTGCTTGATCACCGGCACGCGGGCTTCGTTGGAGATGCGTTCGATGAGGCCCTTGCCGCCGCGGGGCACGATGACGTCCACGAACTCGGGCATCGTGATGAGCTCACCGACCGCGGCGCGGTCGGTTGTTTCGACGACCTGGATGGCTGCTTCCGGCAGGCCGGCGGCAGCGAGGCCGGCACGTACGCAGGCGGCGATCGCCTGGTTGGAGTGCAGGGCTTCCTTGCCCCCGCGCAGGATTGCCGCGTTGCCGGACTTCAGGCACAGGGCGGCAGCGTCGGCGGTGACGTTGGGGCGGGCTTCGTAGATGATGCCGATGACGCCCAGCGGCACGCGCATCTTGCCGACGGTGATGCCGGACGGGCGGCGCTTGAGATCTGTCATCTCGCCGACCGGGTCAGGCAGCGCAGCAACTTGCTCCAGGCCGACGGCCATCGCTTCGATGCCTTTGTCGGACAAGGTCAGGCGGTCGATCATTGCCGGCTCGAGGCCGTTGGCACGGGCTTCTTCGAGGTCCTGGCGGTTGGCTGCAGCGAGTTCTGCCTTGCGTGCGCGGATCTCGGCGGCCATCGCGAGGAGGGCCTTGTTCTTGGCATCGGTGGAGGCGGCGGCCACGCCGCGCGATGCAGCGCGGGCTTGGCGACCGACGGTCTGCATGTAGGTCTTGATGTCCATCTTCGTCGTCTCGTCTCGGTTGGTGGCGCGGGGCTCAGCGCCGGGCCGGGGCTTGTTGGGCGGCTGTGGCGCGGGTGAGGCGCAGGCACAACTGGAGGAATTCATCCCATACGTCGCCGCTGGCTAGACCCTTGATCATCCTGTCAATTTTGGCGGCGTGCAAGATCGACGTGCGCAGAATGGCGGAGTTCAAGCGCGGCAGGGCACGCTGGATGGCCTGCTTGCGGCGTTCTTCGTAGACGCGCTCGGCCTTCAGGAGGTTCGGTAGGGGCTGGCCTTCATCCAGGCCGAGGCGGAGGTTGGCGAGGGTGCGAATCTCGTTGGCCAGCGTCCATAGCACCAGCGGCGGTGCTTCGCCTTCGCCCTTGAGACCTTCCAGCAGGCGAGCACACCGGCCGGCGTCACCCTCCAGAAGGGCCTGGCGCAGTTTGTCCACGTCGTAGCGAGCCACGTTGAGTACCGCGTCGCGCACTGTTTCCAGGTTCAGTTGCCCGGGAGGGTGGAGCAGGCCCAGTTTTAGGATTTCCTGGTGGGCGGCGAGCAGGTTGCCCTCCACGTGTTCGGCAATGAAGTTCAGCGCGTCTGGATCTGCTTTCTGCTGCTGGCGGTTGAGGCGCAGCGCGATCCATTCCGGAAGGCGTTCCCGCTCGGGTGCATTGAGCTCGACCGCTACGCCGGCCTCGGCTAGGGCGACGAACCAGGCGGATTTGCGGGTTGCCCAGTCCATCTCGGGCAGCGTGATGAGGGTGACGACGCCGTCGTCGAGATTGCGTGCGTAGCGCTGCAGCGCCTCGCCGCCGTCGCGGCCGGGCTTGCCGTTGGGGATGCGCAGGTCCACCAGCTTGCTGGCGCCGAACAGGGACAGGTTGCCGGCGGCTGCTTGCAGGGACTCCCAGCGGAAGCCCTGGCCTGCCACCAGCACTTCACGTTCCTCGTACCCCTGCTTGCGGGCGGCGGCTCGGATCGCGTCGCCGGCTTCGAGCACCAGCAGGGGCTCGTTGCCGTGCAGCAGGTAGAGCGGGGAAAGGGGCTTGTCGAGTTGGGCTGCGAGCTGTTCCGGGCGCAGGTTCACGGCTTGGGCTCGGCTTCCGGCATCTTCGCCGCAGCCAGGCGGCGCATCAGCTGCTGCACCAGATCGCCCTGCATGTCCCGGTAGAGCAGGATCTCTTCCTGCTCTTTGGCGAGCAGTTGGGAGTCGTCAAAGGCGAGGTCGCGCTTCAGGTAGATCTCGTTGGGTGCGAGCACTTGCCGGCCCGCCTTGTCCACGACGCGGAAATAGAAGCGCTGGCGCAACTGGTATTCGCGCACACGGCCCTGGGCATTAAGGGCCAGGATCGCCTTTTCCTTGGCGTCGGCGAGCACCTCCAGGCGGACCTGGGCTTCTTCCGGGGTGTCGGCGATGCGCGTGGTGCTGCTGGCGCGGATCTGGCGGCGGATGGCTGCGGCTAGGTCGGAATACTGGTACATGCCGAGGTAGATCGACTCGAAGGGCAGCGGTCGCGGCCCGCGCAACTGGAAGCCGCAGCCGGCCAGCAGCAGCGGCACGGCGCCGATCGCGGCAAGGGCCCGGCGGCGGGCAGGTGACGGGGTCTGGCTCATGGGCGCGGTTCCTTTTGCAGGCGCTGGCGTTCCTTGGAGTAAGCGTCGAAGTCGGGACCCGCGGGATCGGGCGCGGTGTCGCGGCCCGGCTGGCCTTGCTGCCGGGCGTTCTCCTGTCGGATCCCTTCGTAGACCAGTCTTTCGTTGGCGGTGGTGCAGCCGGCGAGAACGGTAACGAGCAGGAGACTGGCGACGGTGCGCATGATGCGGGTCCCTCCGTGGGTCAGCAGACGATGTTGACGAGACGGCCGGGGACGACCACGACCTTCTTCGCCGGCTTGCCTTCCATGAACTTGACGGCAGCCTCGTGGGTCAGTGCCGCGGCTTCGATCGAGTCCTTGGCCGCATCGGCCGGGACGCGCAGCGCGCCGCGCAGCTTGCCATTGACCTGCAGCATCAGTTCGATCTCGTCCTGCACCAGCGCGGCGTCGAGGGGCTCCGGCCAGGCGGCCTTGAGGATGTCCTCGCCGTAGCCGAGTTCGGCCCACAGGGCGTGGCTGATATGCGGGGTGAGCGGCGACAGCACGCGCAGCAGGATGCCAAAGCACTCCTCGATCACCTCGGCCGCCAGCGCGCCTTCACGCGGGGCCTTTTCAAGGGCATTGAGCATCTTCATCGTGGCGGAGGCCACGGTGTTGAACTGCTGCTTGCCGAGGTCGTAGTTGGCCTGCTTGAGGAGCAGGTGGATCTCGCGGCGGAAGCTGGCCAGCGCCTCGGGCAGCTTGGCGCCGTTCAGGCTGCGCTCGGCGCCGATCTGCGGGCGGATCTCGCTAGCGAGCAGGTGGCCGAAGCTCCACACCCGGCGCAGGAAGCGGTAGGCGCCTTCGACACCGGCGTCGGACCACTCAAGGGTCTGCTCGGGCGGGGCGGCGAACATCATGAAGAAGCGCGCGGTGTCTGCGCCGTATTGTTCGATGAGCGCCTGTGGGTCCACGCCGTTGTTCTTCGACTTGGACATGGTGGTCAGCTCGTGCTCGAGCACGGTGCCGTCCTTCTTCAGCGTCGCGCCGGTGATCTGGCCCTTGGCGTCCTTCTGGACGTCGATCTCGCTTTCCCAGAAGTAGTTCTTGCCGCCGCCTTCGGGCTTGTGGAAGAAGGCGTTGTTGAGAACCATGCCCTGGGTCAGCAGGTGGGCGAAGGGCTCGCGGTAAGTCACAAGGCCCAGGTCGCCCATCACCTTGGTCCAAAAGCGGGAGTAGAGCAGGTGCAAGATGGCATGTTCGATGCCACCGATGTACTGGTCGACGGTCATCCAGTAATTGGTTTCGTCGTCCACCATCTTGTCGGCGCCGAACTTGGTCGCGTAGCGGGCGTAATACCAGGACGAGTCCACGAAGGTGTCCATGGTGTCGGTCTCGCGACGGGCCGGTTTGCCGCAGCACGGGCAGGTGGTCTCGAGGAAGTCGGCGCGCTTGTGCAGCGGATTGCCGGAGCCATCCGGCACGCAGTCCTCGGGTAGCACCACCGGCAGCTGATCGTCGGGCACCGGCACCGAGCCACAGTCGTCACAGTGGATGATGGGGATCGGGCAACCCCAGTAGCGCTGGCGGGAGATGCCCCAGTCGCGCAGGCGCCACTGGACTTTCTTTTCGCCGACGTTCTTGGCGGCCAGGTCGGCGGCAATGGCGTCGACGGCGGCTTCATAGCCGAGGCCGTCGTACTTGCCGGAATTGACACAGGCGCCGTCCTTGCTGCCGTACCACTCTTGCCAGGCGTCGGTGGAGTAGGGCTTGTCGCCGACGGCCACGACCTGCTCGATGGGCAGGTCGTATTTCTTGGCAAAGGCGAAGTCGCGTTCGTCGTGGGCGGGGACGCCCATCACGGCACCGTCGCCGTAGCTCATCAGTACGTAGTTGCCGACCCACACCTCGACCTGCTTGCCGGTCAGCGGGTGGGTGACGAACAGGCCGGTGGGCAGGCCTTCCTTCTCCATCGTGGCCATGTCGGCTTCCATTACCGAGCCGTGCTTGCACTTTTCGATGAAGGCGGCCAGTGCAGGGTTGTCCTGGGCGGCATGCAGGGCCAGCGGATGCTCGGCGGCCACAGCGCAGAAAGTGACGCCCATGATGGTGTCGGCGCGGGTGGTGAACACCCACAGCTTGCCATCGTTGATCAGGCCGTTTTCATCGGCGATGTCGTGGCTGAAGGCAAAGCGCACGCCGGTGCTCTTGCCGATCCAGTTGGCCTGCATCAGCTTGACGCGCTCGGGCCAGCCCTCGAGGGTGTCCAGATCGGACAGCAGCTCGTCGGCGTAGTCGGTGATCTTCAGGTAGTAGCCGGGGATCTCGCGCCTTTCGACGAGGGCGCCAGTGCGCCAGCCGCGGCCGTCGATGACCTGTTCGTTAGCGAGCACGGTCTGGTCAACCGGATCCCAGTTGACGACCTGGGTCTTGCGTTCAGCGATGCCCTTTTCGAGCATGCGCAGGAACAGCCACTGGTTCCACTTGTAGTACTCAGGGGTGCAGGTGGCCAGCTCGCGGCTCCAGTCGATGGCAAAACCCAGCGACTTGAGCTGCTGCTTCATGTAAGCGATGTTGTCGTAGGTCCACTTGGCTGGCGGCACCTGGTTCTTGATCGCGGCATTCTCGGCGGGCAGGCCGAAGGCGTCCCAGCCCATCGGCTGCAGGACGTTGTAGCCCTTCATCTTGTGGAAGCGGGACAGCACGTCGCCGATCGTGTAGTTGCGCACGTGGCCCATGTGCAGCTTGCCCGACGGATACGGGAACATGGACAGGCAGTAATACTTGGGCTTCGACGCGTCGGCCGCGACGCGGAAGGCTTCGGTGCTGTCCCAGTGCTGCTGGGCGGCGCGTTCGATATCGGCGGGAAGGTATTTGTCCTGCATGGGCGGAAAAGTCGCGGATGGAACGAAACCTCGCATTATAAACCGGTCCGGTGAAGCCCGCTGGAGCGCGCTCAAGACATTGATGTCACGAGATATTTCCCCTTCATGTTCGGGCTCGGTGCATGTCATGGCCAAATGCGTCTGTTACAATCGCGCTCCCGCAACGCAGCATTTTCCTATGTCCGAGCCCCTTGTCCGTCTTGAGAATGTGCGCTTCGCCTATGGCGAGCGGATGATCCTGCGCGACATTTCCCTATCCATTCCGCGTGGGCAGGTGGTTGCCATCATGGGGGGCAGCGGTTGCGGCAAGACCACGCTGCTGCGGCTGATCGGCGGGCAGGAGCGTGCCGTCGGTGGTCGCGTGCTGGTTGCCGGCCAGGATGTAGGGACGCTTGATCGCGAGGATCTGTACGCCTTGCGCCGGCGCATGGGCATGCTGTTCCAATTCGGTGCGCTGTTCACCGACATGACGGTGTTCGACAATGTGGCTTTCCCGCTGCGTGAGCACACCGATCTGCCGCCCGAGCTGATCAATGATCTGGTGCTGATGAAGCTGCATGCGGTTGGCTTGCGCGGTGCGGCTCAGCTGCGGCCGGGGGAGCTTTCAGGTGGCATGGCGCGGCGCGTCGCGCTGGCCCGGACGATCGCCCTCGATCCAATGCTGCTGATGTACGACGAGCCCTTTACCGGCCTCGATCCGATTTCCCTCGGCGTGATCGGGCAGTTGATTCGCCGTCTGAACAACGCGCTCGGCGCCAGCTCGCTGATCGTCACCCACGACATCCAGGAGTCCCTGCAGATCGTGGATTACATCTATTTCATTTCCGAAGGGCGGGTTGTGGCTCAAGGTACGCCGGACGAGATCCGCAATACCTCCGATCCCTTCGTGCATCAGTTCGTGCACGCCGAGGCCGACGGCCCCGTGCCTTTCCACTACCCCGCCGGCGATTACGCGACGGCGCTGGTTGGAGGGGCCGGCTGATGGGCGACGTGTTGCGCAAACTGGGATCCCTGGCGGTAAGCGGGGTGTGGCAGCTCGGGTTCATTGCCCGCTTTTTCGTGCTGATCCTGCGCTACTCGGGGCAGTCCTTCCTGCGCCTGCACCTGACAATCCGCGAGCTGTATTTCAGCGGCGTGATGTCGCTGCTGATCATCCTCGTGTCGGGTCTGTTCGTCGGCCTGGTGCTGGGCCTGCAAGGCTACGAGATCCTGCAGCGCTATGGTTCCAGTGAGGCGATGGGCACGATGGTGGCTTTGTCCTTGCTGCGGGAACTCGGCCCGGTCGTGGCCGGTCTGCTGTTCGCCAGCCGGGCTGGCTCGGCGGTGACGGCGGAAATCGGCCTGATGAAGGTCACCGAGCAGCTAAAGGCGATGGACATGATGGCAGTCAACCCGATCGCCCGGGTGGTTGCCCCCCGCTTCTGGGGGGGCGTGGTGTCCATGCCGCTGCTGGCCGCGCTGTTCTCGACAATGGGTATCTTCGGCGGTTGGTTGATCGGGGTGGTCTTCATAGGCGTCGATGACGGGGCCTTCTGGTCCCAGATGCAGGCTGCCGTCGATTTCCGCTATGACGTGCTCAACGGTGTGTTCAAGAGCACTGTGTTTGGCGTTGCCGTGGCGTTGATTGCCGTGTTCGAAGGCTACGACTGCGTGCCGACTGCCGAAGGGGTGTCCCGCGCGATCACGCGTACCGTGGTGAGTTCTGCGCTGGCCATCCTGGCGCTCGATTTTGTAATGACGTCTTTCATGTTCCGAGGTCTATGATGAGTCGCACGACGCTCGACCTGTGGGTCGGTGTTTTCGTGGCAATGGGTATCGCCGCGTTGTTGTTCCTGGCCCTCAAGGTTGGCAGCATTTCCGGGTCGGACGTCCAGTCGCCCTATACTCTCAGCGCCCGTTTCGACAATATCGGCGGGCTCAAGGTGCGCGCACCGGTCAAGAGTGCCGGCGTCCTGGTCGGGCGGGTCACCGAAATCCGCTACGACAATGAACACTTTCAGGCCGAAGTTGTCTTCTCCGTGGACGGCCGCTACAAGTTCCCGACCGATACCTTCGCCAACATCCTGACGTCGGGTCTGCTCGGCGAGCAGTATCTCGGCCTCGATCCCGGCGGTGAGGAAAAGACCCTCGCGCCGGGCGACGTCATCAAAAAGACCCAGTCCGCCGTTGTTCTCGAGAAACTGATCAGCCAGTTCATGTTCAACAAGGCGGCAGAAGGAGATCAGGCCCCTGCGAAGTAAGTGCGGACGGGGCGTTTGGCACAGAGAGCGCAGTTGTGGCTGCGAGCGAAAAAGACAATGACGAACAGCAAGACTGAATCGATGGTGGCAGGGCGTGGTGTCCTGATGGCGCTGGGATTGGCCTGTACGCTGGCCGCCTGTGCCGGGCCGGGGGGGCACCCCAAGGATCCGCTCGAGCCGATGAACCGGGCGACCTTCCAGTTCAACGAGAAGGCGGACAAGTACGTGATGCGTCCTGCGGCCGAGGTCTATGACCTGGCGCCGCTGCCGGTGAAGACCGGCGTTGCCAATTTCTTTGGCAACATCGCTGACGTTTGGATTGGCGTCAATAACCTGCTGCAGGGCAAGTTTGTCGATGGCTTGTCCGATGGCGGGCGCTTCCTGCTTAACTCCACGGTAGGCCTGCTGGGGGTCTTTGATGTCGCTACCGAGATCGGTCTCGAAAAGCATGATGAAGATCTGGGGCAGACCCTCGGTCGCTGGGGCGTCGGTGATGGCCCCTATCTGGTGCTGCCCTTGCTGGGGTCCAGCAATGTCCGGGATGGCGTGTCGTTGATCGGCGATTTCCGTGTTGATCCGCTCATGCAACTGGAGGACGTGGGTGCCCGCAACAGCCTGGGCGGCCTGCGCCTCGTCAGCAAGCGGGCCGCGCTGCTGGGTGCCGATACGGCAGCCGAGGAGGCTGCGCTGGACAAGTACGGCTATATGCGCAGTTTCTACATCCAGTATCGCCGCAACCAGATCTTCGACGGCCAGCCGCCGCGCGAAAAGGATCCGGACGACGACGACTCCTCCGAAAATGACAACGATAAGGCGGCGACCGACGGCAATGCGGCCGGTTCTGCTGCTGATAAATCCTCCTCCCCCAACAAGAAGGAAAGTCTCGAATGAAACGCTTCACTTCCCTGTTTGCGGCGCTGGTCCTGGGCCTCGGCATCCAGTTCAGCGCCGCGGCCAATACCGTGGCGCCCGACGTGTTGGTCAAGAGCGTCAGCGACGACGTGATTTCCATCGTCCGTCAGGACAAGGCGATCCAGTCCGGTGATACCCGCAAGGCCGTGACCTTGGTCGAGACCAAGGTGTTGCCTTACTTCGACTTTGCCCACATGACCCGCCTGGCCGTCGGCAAGGACTGGAAGCAGGCCTCCGCTGACCAGAAATCGGTGCTGACCCACGAGTTCAAGACGCTGCTGGTGCGCACCTATTCCAACGCGTTGACCAAGTACCGTGACCAGCAGATCGATTTCGAGCCGCTGAAGGCCAAGCCTGAAGATAGCGATGTGATTGTGCGTACCAAGGTGCGCCAGGCGGGCGCCAAGCCGGTGCAGATCGATTACAACCTTGAGAAGCAGGGCGACAACTGGAAGGTCTACGATGTGCTGGTGGCGGGCGTGAGCCTCGTTACCAACTACCGCGACGAGTTCGGCCAGGAAGTGCGTGCTGGTGGTATCGACGGGTTGATCAAGTCCCTCAAGGACAAGAACACGCGGCTCGACCCCACGACGGCAGCCAAAAAATGATCCAGGCCGACGGCGCACGCCTGAGCCTCAGTGGCCCCCTGACCATCGCCACCGTCGCGGCGCTGGCGGCGGCCGGTCGCGAGCAGGTTACGGGTGGCGACCGGGTTGTCGATCTGTCCGGCGTCACTCAGGTGGATTCCGCGGCTTTGGCGCTGCTGCTTAGCTGGCTGCGTGCTTCCCGCGCTGCCGGGCGGCAGCTTTCCATCGACCATGCGCCGACGGCGTTGGTCAGTCTTGCGTCGCTCTACGACGTCGATTCCATTCTCTCTCTGGCTCGCTGAGCCTGTCGGTTTTTATGAGTCCAGCGATCCGCATTGCCGGCGTCACCAAGCGTTTCCGTTCCCTGCAGGCCCTGGCCGGCGTCGACCTGGAGGTGGCCCAGGGCGAGTTCTTTGGCTTGCTTGGCCCCAACGGGGCCGGCAAGACCACTTTGATTTCCTCCTTGGCGGGGCTGGCGCGACCAGACTCGGGCACGCTGGAGGTCATGGGCCACGACGTGGTTCGCGACTACCGCGCTGCGCGAATGGCCCTTGGTGTGGTGCCCCAGGAACTGGTTTTCGATCCGTTCTTCAATGTGCGCGAGATGCTGCGCATCCAGTCTGGTTACTTCGGTATCCGCAACAACGACGACTGGATCGACGAGATCCTGCATCACCTGGACCTCACCGAGAAGGCCAACTCCAACATGCGCATGTTGTCGGGTGGTATGAAGCGGCGGGCCTTGGTGGCCCAGGCGCTGGTCCATCGGCCGCCGGTCATCGTCCTCGACGAGCCAACTGCCGGGGTGGACGTGGAGCTGCGCCATGGTCTGTGGCAGTTCATCCGCAAGCTGAACCAGGATGGCCACACCATCGTGCTGACCACCCATTACCTGGAAGAGGCGGAGTCCCTGTGCGGGCGAATCGCCATGCTGAAGGCGGGGCGCATCGTCGCGCTGGACACTACGGCCAATCTGCTGCAGCGTTTCGCCAGCCACACGTTGCAAGTACGTCTGGCGCAAGCCGTTGCAGTTTCGCCTGACCTGGAAGCCTGTGTGCTGTCCCGGGATGGTCTGCAATGGACGTTGGGTTTCGATAATTTTGACGAGGTCGGGCATTTGCTTGCCGGCCTCAAGTCCGCCGGTGCCGAGATCGTCGACATGGCCCTCGGCAAGCCTGACCTGGAACAGGTCTTCGTCGGCGTGATGAATCAGAACTGAGGCAGCATGGAAGGTTTCAAGACCCTGTTGTACAAGGAGTGCCTGCGCTTCTGGAAGGTGGGTTTCCAGACGGTGTTGTCGCCGGTGCTCAATGCGGTGCTCTATCTATTGATCTTCGGTCATGTGCTTGAGGATCACGTGCAGCCTTTTCCCGGCGTCAACTACACAGCTTTTCTGGTGCCAGGCCTGGTGATGATGACGGTGTTGCAGAATGCCTTCGCGAACAGCTCGTCATCGCTGATCCAGAGCAAGATCACCGGCAACATCGTGTTTGTGCTGTTGCCGCCAATTTCCTATCGGGAGTTCTATTCCGCCTATGTGCTGGCGGCGGTCTTGCGTGGCAGTCTTTGTGGCATTGGCGTGCTGCTGGCCGCCTTGCCCTTTGCGCACCTGCCTTTCGCAGAACCGCTGTGGATCGTTGCCTTTACGCTGGTCGGCGGCGCGTTTCTTGCGAGTCTTGGCGTGATCGCGGGGATCTGGGCCGACAAGTTCGACCAACTGGCGGCGTTCCAGAACTTCCTGATCATGCCGCTTACGATGCTCTCCGGCGTGTTCTACTCGATCCATTCCCTACCGGCCTTCTGGCAGGGGGTGTCGCATTTCAACCCGTTTTTCTTCATGATTGACGGGTTCAGGTATGGCTTTTTTGGAGTCTCCGACGTGTCGCCGTGGGCGAGCCTCGGGGTCGTGACTGTCTGTTTTGTCGTGCTCGCGGCGCTTACCCTGCAAATGCTTGCCAGGGGCTATAAGCTGCGGGCCTGAGGAGTGATTATGTTTCCGGCTAGCGAAATCGAGCGGTTGATTGCTGCAGGTCTCGAGTGTGATTTCCTCCAGATCGAAGGGGATGACGGCACCCATTTCACGGGCATCGTCGTCAGCCCGGCATTTGAAGGCAAGCCGCGGGTGCGCCAGCACCAGGCGGTATATGCCACCCTGGGCAAGCTGATGGGCAACGAGATCCACGCCCTCCAGTTGTCGACCTTTACGCCCACCCAGTGGGCCGAATTGCAGAAGGAACTGGGCTGATCGCCCATTGATGCATGGATAAACTGCTGATTGAAGGCGGCGTCCGCCTGTCCGGCGAGATCGCCATTTCCGGTGCCAAGAACGCAGCGCTGCCGATCCTGTGTGCGGCCTTGCTGACCAGCGAACCGGTGACCTTCACCAATGTGCCGCGTCTCAACGACATTGGCACGCTGCTGCGCCTGCTTGAGCAGATGGGTGTCAAGGTGAGCCGCGATGGTGACACCGTCACGTTGGATGCCAGCGGGGTGAACAACCCGGTCGCGTCCTACGAGATGGTCAAGACCATGCGTGCCTCCATCCTGGTACTCGGCCCGCTCGTCGCCCGCTTCGGTGAGGCCCAGGTGAGCCTGCCGGGCGGCTGTGCGATTGGCGCGCGCCCGGTGGACCAGCACATCAAGGGCCTGCAGGCGATGGGTGCCGCGGTCAAGGTCGAGCATGGTTATGTTCACGCCAAGGTGCCCAAGCTAAAGGGCGCCCGCCTATTTACTGACATGGTCACCGTGACCGGCACCGAGAACCTGATGATGGCGGCCTGTCTGGCCGACGGCGAGACCGTCATCGAGAACGCGGCCCGCGAACCGGAAGTCGTCGACCTGGCCAACTGCCTGGTGGCGATGGGCGCACAGATCTCCGGCGCTGGCGGCGACGTGATCCGCATCAAGGGCGTACCGGCTCTGCACGGTGCAACCCACCGCATCATGCCGGACCGTATCGAGACCGGTACCTACCTGTGTGCGGCAGCCATCACCGGCGGCGATGTCCGCGTGACCGGCACGTCCACCAGCTACCTGGACGCGGTCGTCGACAAGCTGATGGATGCGGGCTGCGAAGTGATCGGCGAGCGCGATGCGATCCGTCTAAAGGCGCCCGAGCGGCTGACGTCCGTCAGCCTGCGTACGGCGCCTTATCCAGCGTTCCCGACCGACATGCAGGCCCAGTTCATGGCGATCAATGCGGTGGCCAACGGTACGGCGGTGATTCGCGAGACGATCTTCGAAAACCGTTTCATGCATGCGGTCGAACTGCAGCGTCTTGGCGCTGATGTCCGCATCGATGGCAATACGGCCTTCGTGAAGGGCGTCGAGCGCCTGCAGGGCGCGACGGTGATGGCCACCGACTTGCGGGCTTCCGCGAGCTTGATCATTGCTGGCCTGGTGGCGGAAGGCGAAACCACGGTGGATCGCATCTACCACCTGGATCGTGGTTACGAGCGTCTGGAGGAGAAACTGTCCGCGCTTGGTGCCCGCGTCCGGCGGATTCGCTGAGCTGCGTATCGGGGTGGGCCGCCGCGGCGGCCCATGGCTGAAAGCCTGCGTCAGGCGCCGGGCTGGACTGCCAGCACCTTCAACTGGATGGCGTGGCCGTCAGGGGTGTGCCAGTCGATGATCTGGCCGACTGACAATCCCAGCAGGGCGCTGCCAGCTGGGGAAAAGATGGATACCGTACCGTCGCCGCTGCCAGCGTCGTGGGGCCAGGCGAGGGTCAGATCGTATTCGCGTCCAGACATTTCCTCGCGGAAGCGGGCGCGGCTGTTCATGCTGATGACGTCATTCGGCATCTCTTCGTCGTCGAGTACCGTGGCGCGTTCGAGCTCGGCGCGTAGGCCGTCGAGGTCACTGCGGTTGCGGGTTGGCGGCTTGGAGAGCAGGGCTTCAAGGCGTTCGAGGTCGCGCGTGGACACGATGATTTCAGGTTTCACTGGAAACTCCTTCGTTTCGATCAAAAAAGAAAATGGCCGATCCCGCCGGATAGCGGTTCAGCCACGCACCCAAGGCTAGCAGAAAGGGGACGCTGCGCAAACGTCCCGCCGCATCGGGCGCGATGGGCTCCCCGAATCGGATAGAATCGCGCTTTACGCACACAGAGCATCATCTTGAACGGCATTACGCTTGCCCTCTCGAAGGGCCGAATCTTCGAGGAAACCCTGCCGCTGCTCGCCGCCGCGGGGATCACGCCGACCGATAACCCGGAGACCTCGCGCAAGCTCATCATCGGCACCAATCGGCCGGATGTACGGTTGGTCATCGTGCGCGCCACCGATACGCCGACCTATGTGCAGTACGGCGCGGCGGATATGGGCATCGCCGGCAAGGACGTGTTGCTGGAGCATGGCGGCGCCGGCTTGTACCAGCCGCTGGACCTCAACATCGCCAAGTGCCGCCTGTGCGTGGCGGTGCCGAAGGATTTCGATTACGCCGCTGCGGTCAAGCGCGGTGCGCGCATCCGGGTGGCGACCAAGTACGTGAAGGCGGCCAAGGAGCACTTCGCGGCCAAGGGCATGCACGTGGACCTGATCAAGCTTTACGGCTCCATGGAGCTCGCGCCGCTGGTCGGCCTGGCCGATGCGATCGTCGATCTGGTGTCCACCGGCAGCACCCTGAAGGCCAACAACCTGGTGGAGGTGGAAGACATCATGCCGATCAGCTCACGTCTCGTCGTCAATCAGGCCTCCCTCAAGCTCAAGCGCGAGTTGATCCAGCCAGTGCTGGAGGCCTTTGCAGGAGCAGTCAAGAAATGAGCGCCCAGATCCGTCGCCTGTCTTCCGCCGAACCCGACTTCATCGCCACGCTGGATGCGCTGCTGGCCTTCGAGGGCAGCACCGATGCGGCCATCGAGCAGGCGGTCGGCGACATCCTGACGAACGTGCGCAAGAATGGTGACGCAGCGGTTGTCGAGTACACCCGCCGCTTCGATCATCTGGATGTGAGCGACATGGCCGCGCTGGAACTGCCGAAGGCTGAACTCGAGGCCGCGTTGGCGGGGCTGCGCGACGAGCAGCGCCAGGCGCTGGAAGCCGCCGCGGCGCGCGTGCGCACCTATCACGAACGTCAGGTGCTCGAATCCTGGCGTTACAACGACGAGTCCGCAGGCATGGCCGGCACCCGTCTGGGGCAGAAGGTCACGCCGCTGGATCGTGTCGGCCTGTACGTGCCGGGTGGTCGCGCGTCCTATCCCAGCTCGGTGCTGATGAACGCGATTCCCGCCAAAGTGGCGGGTGTCGGCGAATTGATCATGGTGGTGCCTACGCCCCGTGGCGAGCGTAGCCAGCTGGTGCTGGCTGCCGCGGCGATTACCGGTGTGGACCGTGTGTTCACGATCGGCGGAGCCCAGGCCGTGGCGGCGTTGGCCTATGGCACGCAGACGATCCCGCAGGTGGACAAGATCGTCGGTCCGGGCAACGCGTACGTGGCGAGTGCCAAGCGCCGCGTCTTCGGCACCGTCGGCATCGATATGGTGGCAGGGCCGTCCGAAGTACTGATCATCTCCGACGGTACCGGCCATCCGGACTGGGTGGCGATGGATCTTTTTGCACAGGCCGAGCACGATGAACTGGCCCAGTCGATCCTGCTGTGTACCGACGAGGACTTCATCGCCCAGGTGGAGGCGAGCATTGCCCGGCTGCTGCCGGAAATGCCGCGCCGCGACACCATTGCCACGTCGCTGGCCAA
Organism: Zoogloea sp.; assembly: GCF_041914405.1. Taxonomy (NCBI): domain Bacteria; kingdom Pseudomonadati; phylum Pseudomonadota; class Betaproteobacteria; order Rhodocyclales; family Zoogloeaceae; genus Zoogloea; species Zoogloea sp. The sequence goes on along the minus strand of NZ_JAYSDK010000032.1, from coordinate 21,867 downwards.
TCGCGGTGCCTTGGTATTGGTGCGTGACCTGGCGGAAGCCTGCCAAGTTGCCAACCGTATCGCGCCGGAACACCTGGAGTTGTCGCTGGCGGATCCGTACCAGTGGATCGACCAGATCCGCCACGCCGGCGCGATCTTCATCGGTCATTACTCGGTCGAGGCCCTCGGCGACTACTGCGCCGGCCCCAACCACGTGCTGCCGACGATGCGCAGCGCGCGCTTCTCCAGTCCGCTGGGGGTGTACGACTTCCAGAAGCGCACCAGCCTCATCGATATTTCGGAGCAGGGCGCCCAGACCCTCGGCAGGATCGCCTCCGTGCTGGCCCACGGTGAAGGCCTTCAGGCCCACGCCCGTTCGGCGGAAATGCGTCTGAAGGGGTGATTTGCGCCTCTGGGTGAATGTGAAAAAGCCGCACTCTCGAGTGCGGCTTTTTCGTGGACACAGATATCTGGAAGATCAGGCCAGGATTTCTTTTAGTGCCCGAATGAGCAGGCTGCACTGCGCATCGGTGCCTACCGTAATGCGCAGGAACTGGTCGATGCGCGCCGCCTTGAAGTGACGCACGATGATGCTGCGCTCCCGCAGGGCTGCGGCCAAAGCTGCGGCGTCGTGGGCCGGATGGCGAGCGAATACGAAATTGGCGGCTGATGGCAGCACTTCGAAGCCCAGTGCAGCGAGATCACTGGTCAGGGTTTCACGGCTGGCGATGACCTGCCGGCGGGTTTGCTCAAAGTAGGCTTCGTCGTCCAGCGCAGCGCTGGCACCTACGAGGGCCAGGCGGTCGAGCGGGTAGGAGTTGAAGCTGTCCTTTACGCGGGTGAGGGCTTCGATAAGCTCCGGTTGACCAATCGCGAAGCCGACGCGCAGGCCGGCTAGGGAGCGAGACTTGGACAGGGTCTGGGTGACCAGCACGTTGGGGTGGCGCTTCACCAGCGCTACGGCGGTGGGGATGGTGTCGAGGCCGCCGAAATCCACATAGGCCTCGTCGATGACGATCGGGCTGTCCGGCAGGCCTTCCGCGAGGCGAGCGATCTCGTCGAGTGCCAGCAGGCGGCCGGTGGGGGCGTTCGGGTTCGGGAAGATCACACCACCGACCTTGTCGGCGCCGCGCGACAGGTAGTCGTCCACACGGATCGCGAAGTGCTCGTCGAGGGGGACGGCTTCGAAATCGATGCCGTACAGCCCGCAATACACCGGATAGAAGCTGTAGGTGATGTCCGGGAACAGCAGCGGCGCGTCGTGCTTGAGCAGGGCCTGGAAGGTGTGGGCGAGGACTTCGTCCGAGCTATTGCCGACGAAGACCCATTCCGGCGCTACGTCGAAATGGCGGGCGACAGCGGCCTTTAGCTGGGTGCCGGTCGGATCCGGGTAGAGCTTCAGGCGGTCCGCATCCGCGCCGAGTTCGGAGCGGATGGCTTCGAGTACGCGTGGGCTCGGCGGGTAGGGGTTCTCGTTCGTGTTGAGCTTGACCAGATTGGCAAGCTTGGGCTGCTCGCCGGGAACGTAGGGGGTCAGGTCGTGGACGACGGGGCTCCAGAAACGGCTCATGGCAGGTCGGCGTGGCACCCTAAAGTGCCGCAAGGGACTGTAAAAACGCTAGATGCTATCATGGCCCCATTCGTTCCCAGTCCATCACCGTTTTTCTGGAAATAAGCGCAATGCGGCAAGCCGAAATATCCCGCAATACCCTTGAGACGCAGATCCGGGTCAGGGTCGACCTGGACGGCTCGGGCAAGAGCCAGCTCAATACCGGTATCGGTTTCTTCGACCACATGCTCGATCAGATCGCCCGTCATGGCTGCTTCGATCTGGATATCGAAGCCACCGGCGACCTGCACATCGATGGCCACCATACCGTTGAGGACGTTGGCATCACCGTCGGCCAGGCCTTTGCCAAGGCGCTGGGTGACAAGAAGGGGCTGACCCGCTACGGCCATGCCTATGTGCCCCTCGACGAAGCCCTGTCGCGGGTTGTTGTCGACCTGTCCGGCCGTCCGGGCCTGGAGTTCGACGTGCCCTTCACCGCCGGTGCGATCGGGGCCCTGGATACCCAGCTGGTTTATGAATTCTTCCAGGGCTTCGTGAACCACGCCGGTGTCAGCCTGCACATCGACAATCTGAAGGGGCGCAATGCTCATCACCAGTGCGAAACGGTGTTCAAGGCCTTCGGCCGTGCGCTGCGCATGGCGGTCACGCCGGATCCCCGTCAGGCTGGTGTGGTGCCCTCTACGAAGGGGGCCCTGTGAGCAAGATCGCAATCATTGATTACGGCATGGGTAACCTGCGTTCGGTGGCCAAGGCCATCGAGCACGTCTCCAATCGAATTGAAGTCGTCGTCACTGCCGATCCAGCCGAAGTGCTGTCGGCGGAGCGGGTGGTTTTCCCCGGGCAGGGCGCGATGCCCGACTGCATGCGTGAACTGGATGCCCGCGGCCTGCGTCCGGCGGTGCTGGAGGCGGCCCGCAGCAAGCCTTTCCTGGGTATCTGCATCGGCCAGCAGATGCTTTTCGAGCACAGTGAGGAAGGCAACGTGCCGGGGCTCGGCATTTTCCGTGGCGAAGTGCGTCGTTTTCCCGCCGACAGGATGGTGGCGGCTGATGGTTCCCGCCTGAAAGTGCCGCACATGGGCTGGAATGAAGTGTGGCAGAAGCAGCCTCACCCCCTTTGGACCGGCATCGAGGATGGTGCCCGTTTTTACTATGTGCACAGCTATTACGTGGATCCGGCGGATCCTGCCATCGTGGCGGCCACCACGGAGTACGGCATCCCCTTTACCGGGGCGGTAGCGCAGGCTAATATCTTCGCCATTCAATTCCATCCGGAAAAGAGCGCGCACGCGGGCCTGCAACTGCTGTCCAACTTTGTTACCTGGAATCCCTGAGATCCCTTAGGCGCGGCTTTTCGTCATCCCGCATCCCGTTTCAACTCCTTACCGTCTTTCCTCTTATGCTGCTGATTCCCGCTATTGACCTCAAGGACGGTCACTGCGTGCGCCTGAAACAAGGCGAAATGGACGCTGCCACGGTCTTCTCCGAAGATCCCCGGTCGATGGCCCGCCACTGGGTCGACCAAGGCGCCCGGCGCCTGCATCTGGTGGACCTCAACGGCGCCTTCGCCGGCAAGCCGAAGAATGAAGCGGCGATCAAGTCCATCCTGCAGGAAGTCGGTGACGAGATTCCGGTTCAACTGGGTGGTGGCATCCGCGACCTGGACACCATCGAGCGTTACCTCGATGCCGGCCTCACCTATGTGATCATTGGCACCGCTGCCGTGAAGAACCCCGGTTTTCTGCACGATGCATGCAGCGCTTTCCCCGGCCACATCATCGTCGGCCTGGATGCCAAGGACGGCAAGGTGGCGGTGGATGGCTGGTCCAAGCTGACCGGCCACGACGTCGTGGACCTCGCCAAGAAGTTCGAGGACTACGGTGTCGAAGGCGTCATCTACACCGACATCGGCCGTGACGGCATGCTGTCCGGCGTGAATATCGAGGCCACCGTCAAGCTGGCCCAGGCCCTGCGCATTCCGGTCATCGCCAGCGGCGGTATTGCGGCGCTGGCTGACGTGGAGGCCTTGTGTGCGGTTGAGCCGGAGGGCATCACCGGTGCCATCACCGGCCGTGCGATCTACGAAGGCACGCTTGACTTCGCTGCCGCTCAGGCTCGTGCCGACGAGCTGAGCCCGGCGGACTGATTCATGCTCGCCAAACGTATCATTCCCTGCCTCGACGTTAGTGCAGGTCGCGTTGTCAAGGGCGTCAACTTCGTCGAACTGCGCGATGCCGGTGATCCGGTTGAGGTTGCCCGTCGCTACGACGAGCAGGGTGCCGATGAGATCACCTTTCTCGACATCACCGCTAGTTCCGACGATCGCAACATCATCCTGCACGTGGTTGAACAGGTCGCCGAACAGGTCTTCATTCCGCTCACCGTCGGTGGCGGCGTGCGGACCGTCGATGACGTTCGCCGTCTGCTCAATGCAGGTGCCGACAAGGTCAGCATCAACACGGCTGCGGTGAATAACCCGCAAGTGGTGGCCGATGCGTCCGGCAAGGTCGGTAGTCAGTGCATCGTGGTGGCCATCGATGCCAAGCAGGTTTCCCCGGGCAAGTGGGAGGTTTTTACCCACGGTGGCCGCAACCGCACCGGTCTCGATGCCATCGAATGGGCGCGTCGTATCGAGTCCCTCGGTGCTGGCGAGATCCTGCTTACCAGCATGGACCGAGACGGCACCAAGAACGGCTTTGACCTGGAGCTGACCCGCGCTGTATCCGACGCGGTGTCCATCCCGGTCATCGCCAGTGGTGGCGTCGGCAGTCTCGATCACCTGGCCGACGGCGTCACCAAGGGCCGTGCCGATGCAGTGCTGGCTGCCAGCATCTTCCACTTCGGCGACCATACCGTGCGAGAGGCCAAAGAGCTGATGCGCGCCCGAGGTATCGAGGTGCGCCTGTGAGCACTGCTGCCTGGTTGGACGAACTGGCTTGGGACAAGGACGGGCTGATCCCGGCCATCGCCCAGGATGCCGAAACCGGTGACGTGTTGATGTTCGCGTGGATGAACCGCGAGGCCTTGGCCAAGACCGCCGAGCTCGGTGAAGCCGTCTATTTCTCGCGCTCGCGGGGACGCTTGTGGCACAAGGGCGAGGAGTCCGGCCATACGCAGAAGATCCGTGAGATCCGCGTCGACTGCGACAGCGACGTGGTGCTCCTGAAGATCGAGCAGGTCGGCGGCATTGCCTGTCACACCGGGCGGCGTAGCTGCTTCTTCCAGAAGTATTTTGCCGGCGGCCGTTGGGAGGCCGTGGAGCCGGTTCTCAAAGACCCGAAGGACATATACAAATGATCGATATCGAAGTGTTGCACCGGGTGGCCCAGACGCTTGCCGAGCGCAAGGATGCCAGCCCTGATTCCTCCTACGTCTCCAGTCTGTTCCACAAGGGCACCGACGCTATCTGCAAGAAGGTTGCCGAGGAAGCCGCAGAGACCATCATGGCGGCCAAGGACAAGGATCTGCTGCACGTGGTGTGGGAAGTCACCGACCTGTGGTTCCATACTATGGTCCTGCTGGCCCATTACGGCCTGTCGGTGGACGACGTGCTCGCCGAGTTCCGTCGCCGCGAAGGCGTGTCGGGCATCGACGAGAAGAAGTCCCGCAGCGCCAAGTAAGGGAATTTTCGCGATGCAAGACTGTCTGTTCTGCCGTATCGTCCGGGGCGAGATTCCGGCGGCGAAGGTGTACGAGGACGACGAAGTGCTGGCCTTCAAGGACATCCAGCCCCAGCGTCCGGTCCATGTGCTGGTTATCCCGAAGAAGCATGTCACGTCGTTGGCGCACGCCACGCCTGAAGACGTCCCGACCTTCGGCAAGATGCTACTCGTGGCCAACCAGATTGCCGTCGATCAAGGAAGTCCGGATGGCTTCCGGTCCATCATCAATACCGGTCGCGTCGGCGGGCAGGAAGTCATGCATGTGCACATGCACATCGTTGGTGGGCAAGAGCCGGTCGGGCCGATGCTTAAACGGTAGTTTCAAGGAGATTTTTGAATGGGTTCATTCAGCATTTGGCACTGGCTGATCGTTCTGGTGATCGTGATGCTCGTGTTCGGCACCAAGAAGCTGCGCAACATCGGGCAGGATCTCGGTGGAGCGGTAAAGGGCTTCAAGGAAGGCATGCGTGATGCTGACCAGGGCGCCGGCGACGCGAACCAGAAGATTGCGTCTGGTAGCGGTCAAACCATCGACGCGGAAGCGCGGGAAAAGAACAAGTCCTGATCCCGTTCCCGCGTCAGTCGCGGAGGAGGGGCGCATTACGCCCCTCTTTCCGTTTCTGGGAGGGCGTACCCGTGATCAGCGCTCACATTCCTTAGGCAGATCGAATGTTCGACATCGGTTTTTCTGAACTTGTAGTCATCGGTATCGTTGCCCTGCTGGTGCTAGGGCCTGAGCGCCTGCCCAAGGTGGCGCGCACGACCGGGCACCTGCTCGGCCGGTTGCAGCGCTATGTGTCCGACGTGAAGTCGGACATCAATCGGGAGATGCAGCTCGACGAGCTGAAGCGCCTGCAGGAGGAGGCCCGCAAGTCGGCGATGGAGTTCGAGTCTACGGTGCGGAGCGAAGTCGCAAGCATCGAAGGCGGCGTCGCCTCGTCCATCCAGTCGGCTTCTTCGGCCGTTGCTGATCTGGAAAGTAGCTTCAAGGCGAGCTCCGATGCCGTGCGGGAGTCGTCGTCTGTTTCCGCGCAACTCACCCAGGCGGCTCCTGAGGTCCTGCCGCTGGATGCCAACGCGATGCCTGATACCATGATCATGCCTGATCCGGTGCAGGACGAGCACCAGGTGGACTCCGATTTCAACCGTCCCGCGCCTGAATCCAAGAGTTCCAAGACATGAGTGTTCAGGAAGACAGTTTCATCTCCCATCTCATTGAGCTGCGTGACCGCCTGCTGCGCTGTGTAATTGCGCTTGTGGCGGTTTTTGCTTGCCTGATGCCTTGGGCGGGCGACATCTACGATGTACTCGCCCACCCGATGATGCAGGCCTTGCCCGAAGGCACGCGCATGATCGCCACGGGGGTCGTCACGCCTTTCTTCGTACCGATGAAGGTCACCCTGATGGTGGCATTCGTTATCGCCTTGCCCTTCGTGTTGTACCAAGCGTGGGCTTTCATCGCGCCGGGGCTTTACGCCCATGAAAAGCGCTTGGCGTTGCCGCTGGTGATTGGCAGTACCGTCCTGTTTGTGGCGGGCATGGCGTTCTGCTACTTCTTCGTGTTCGGCACGGTGTTCAAGTTCATTGCCACTTTTGCACCTAAGAGCATCACGCCGGCACCGGACATTGAGCAGTACCTGTCGTTCGTGATGTCCATGTTCCTTGCCTTCGGCATTACCTTCGAGGTGCCGGTCTTCGTCATCATTCTGACCAAGATGGGCGTGGTCGACGTGGCCAAGCTCAAGGAAGCCCGGCCCTATGTGATCGTCGGTGCCTTCGTGGTGGCGGCCGTCGTCACGCCGCCGGATGTCGTTTCCCAGCTCATGCTCGCTATTCCGATGTGCCTGCTCTACGAACTGGGCATCTTCCTCGCACGCTTCGTCACCAAGAGCCGAATAGAGGCCGCAGCGGAATGATCTGAAGAGGGGGCGCTACGGCGCCCCTTGTCATTGATGCGCCGCAGCCGCGCTCTGGTTTCTTGAGGCGGGCAGGGGTCAGAAGCATCTTTGTTGTGATGACAAATGAATTTTTGTTGGGCATCATCGTGGCCTTTTGAGATCGTGTTCTTGGGAGCCCTCGATGGATTTTGCGGAGTTGCTACAACCGCTTGAACATGCCGGCGGTCCGTGTGGTGAGGATCTGTCGTTTTCTGCGGACTTCGATGCCTTGCAGGAGGCACGCCGTTTCGATGACCCGACGCTGGCCCAGGGCGACTGGGTGGTGGAGCTAAAGGAGGCTGATTGGGCCGCCGTTGTGCGTCTGAGTTCGGATCTGCTGGCCCGTAGTACCAAGGATCTGCGCGTCACCGCCTGGTATGCGGAAGCCCGCTGCCAGCGCGACGGCCTTGCAGGTCTGGCCGACGGCTATGAGCTCCTGCTTGGCCTGTGCGAACGTTTCTGGAGCGACTTGCATCCGCTGCCGGATGAGGACGGAAGCTTTGAGCCACGGGCTGGCGTGCTGGATTGGTGGTTGGGTCGGACGGCACGACTGCTGAAGGAGCTGCCGCTGTCAGATTCGCCCAAAGGGGTTTTCAGTCTGCTGGCCCGGGAGCAGGCACGGAGTCACGCGGTGGGCGGCGAGCCATCGGCACAAGGCGCTGATGGTAGTGGCCACGGCGAATTGATGGCCACCCTGGATGCCGCGATGCGTGACTCTCCAAGGGCGCATCTCCTCAGCACTCTGCGCGAAATGGAACGTCTCGCGGTGTGTATAGAGAGGCTGCGTGCTTTTCTCGATACCCGGATGGGCGAATCAAGTCCGTCTTTCGGTGCCAGCCTTGATGTGCTCGATGATCTGTCCAGAAGCCTCCGCCCGTATCTGGGGCAGAGGGACGAGGCCGGGGCGGTCGAAGCGCCTGCCGCTGTGGAGGCCGCTTCTGATGAGGTCGAGGCGCATGCGTTGCCTCCCGGTGGAGAGTTCCATGTGCAAGGGATTCGTTCGCGGACGCAGGCCATCCGGCAACTCGAGCTGATCGCCGCCTACTTCCGACAGACAGAGCCGCACAGTCCTGTGGCCTATCTGGCTGACAAGGCTGCCCGCTGGGGGCGGATGCCGCTGCATGAATGGTTGCGCAGTGTGGTGAAAGACGAGGCCGTCCTGGGCCGGATGGAAGAGTTGCTGGGGCTGGATGCCACCGTGTCGGCTGCAGACTGACGGTCCGCCGGAGTCACGGCGCTAAGGCTCCTCCCGGGATTCGTAGTTCGGGCGCCGGCCTGCCGTCAGGGGGTGACGTACAGGCTCTCCTTCAGTTCCTCCATGACTACGTAGCTGCGGGAGTCCGCATGGGGTGGGAGCTTGTGAAGAATGCTGCTCAGCAGCTTGCGATAGTCGTGCATCTCGGAGAGGCGGGCCTTCACGAGATAGTCGAAATCCCCTGAAACCATGTGGCACTCCATCACCGACGGGATGTTCAGCAGTTCCTGTTTGACCTTGTCGAAAATCTCCTCGCACTTGGCGCTGAGGCGGATTTCGACAAAGACAAGCAGCTTGAGGCCAAGGGCGTGGGGATTAAGGCGGGCGTGGTAGCCGGTGATGAAGCCTTCGCGCTCCAGGCGACGGACACGCTCGGTACAGGGGGTGGCCGACAGGCCGATGCGTGCCGCCAGATCCGTCATGGTGATGCGGCCATCCTGTTGCAGGTGGTCCAGGATATTTCGGTCGATGGGGTCAAGCTCACGCATCGGATGGTTTCCTTGTAATGATTGAAAAGCGGTTTATGAGGTTGGCGCCGGAAAGGCCGGCAGCGACGAATGGCGTGTGTTGACGCCGCACGGGCGATGACCGGAGCGTCGCCTCGCGGGACGCGCCGGCTGTGTCATCGATGACGCCCTGGCTGGACAGGCCACGGGAGAGGCAGGTCAGCCTCGTGCCGCGGGGCCGCGCCTTTCCCCGGTGGGCGGGAGCTGGGGATGCCGAAAGCCGCGTGCTTCGAATTCAGCCTTGCGCTCGTCCGCTTTCTTGCGCTGCTCCGGCGTGAGGGTTTGGTAGACCTTGTTCAGGCCTGCTGCACGGATCTCCGCCATTTCCGCGACGGCTCTTGCGCCCTGTTCGGCAAGTGCTTTGATCCTGGCCTCGTCGTACTGCGCCGAGAAGGTGAGGGCGCGCAGCTCCTCGTGGCTCTTGCGGATTTCCTTGGCTTTCTCCCGTAGCACGGGGGCCTGCTCATGGAAGATCTTGAAGATCTGGTCCCGCTGCCCTTCACTCAGGTTCAGGTCGCGTAGGAAGGGAAGCGGCGGCGTGCCGTCACCGTGCATCCCGAATTCCGGCCCCGACCAGAAGCCCTGCCGAGCAGGGCCATGGCAGTGGTCGCCAGCACCGGCAGCCTGGGCGGTAAAGGGCAGGCCAACGAAGCCGATGCTCAGCAGCAGAACGGAAAAGAGGTTTCTTGGCAGTTTCATTGCAGTCTCCGGAAGTGGATTGGTTGCATCAGGGGTCGCCTGATGACCGAAATTCTCGGGGTCTATGGGGTAAAGGGCGGTTATCTGCCCGTAAATGCCGGTAAAGAGATTCTTTCTGCGTGTTTGGTCGACGCCCTCCTGGCGAACGGCTCATCCTTCTGGCGGGCGCGGAGCGCGTCTACCCGGCTTTCGACGATGAGGCGCTCCCGTTTGTCGCCGTCGGGGCTTTTGAGGGCCAGTTCGAACTGTTCGAGGGCGCTGCGGGTGTCTCCGACCGCGACGTAGTACTCGCCCTGATGCAGGTGCGATTGCAGGGTGAGGCCCTGGGCCGCGGCGGCTTCTGCGGCGATCTGGCGCAGCTCCGGATCCTGGGGGCGCTGGATGAGGTGTGTCTCGGCAAACTGAAGTGCACTGCTGAAATCCCGTGTCTTGATCAGCAGGCGGGGATAGTCATAGACCAGCTGAAGATGCTCGGGATAGCGTTTCAGAGCAGCTTCGTAGCGCTGCCGTGCTGCGGTGTCCTGGCCGGACTGGCTCAGAACCTGGCCGTTTAGAGCCTCGATCATCGGATGCTGGACCTTGTCTCGCTCTAGGCCGGCGAGTTCCTGCCGGGCGGCGGCAAAGTCCTGTGCGCGCAAATAGGCAGCCGCCAGGCCGTAGCGGAGCGCGTTGCGATCCCGGTAATGACCCTCCTGCAGATCCGTCGTCAAGCTGGCGATGGCTTCCCGGGGCTGTCCTTCATAGCTGCGCAGCAGGGCTCGCACGAGCCTGTACTCCTGGCTGTCGGGCACCTGCTTGTAGGTGCTGGAGAACGCCCGGTCCTGCGCCTCGGCGACTCGTTCATGAGTCAGCGGGTGGGTTCGCAGGTAGGAGGGGATGCTGGCGGAATCGGCCAGTCGGGTGGCTTGCTGGAGGCGCTCGAAAAAGCTGGCCATGGCGTGGGGGTCGAAGCCGGCCTGGGTCAGCAACTGGAAGCCGATGCGATCCGCTTCCTGCTCGTGCTCGCGAGTGTAGTTGATCTGACTCTGGATCTGGGCGGCACCGACGCCAGTCATTGCCGCCATCGCTGCCTGGCCGTTGCCGGTGCCCGCTGCGATCAGGGCGCCGAGCATGGCGGCGATGGAGAGCGCCTGGTTGCCCGCCTGGCCGGCGATCTGGCGGGCAATGTGGTGCTGGGAAACGTGGCTGATCTCATGGGCCAGCACCGAGGCCAGTTCGCTTTCGCTTTGCGTGGCCAGTATCAGGCCCGTGTTGACGCCGACATGTCCGCCGGGAAGGGCGAAGGCATTGAGCTCCCGGGAGGGGACTGCGAAGAACTCGAAGGGCTCCCGGGCGGTGTCCGGATCGGCCTGCAGTAGACGGCGGCCGAGGCCTTCCAGATAGGCATTGACTTCCGGGTCATCGAGCCAAGTGCCGCTGTTGCGCAGCTCTTGCATGCTCTGGGCGCCAAGGGCCTGTTCCATCTGCGGGCTGACGACGCTTGCCGATGCCTCGCCGAGATCCGGCAACTGCACGGCGCTTGCGTGGCTACCGAAAAGCAGGGCGATGGCGAGGCTTGTCAGGCGAAAGCACTTTTTCATGACAACAATGGAAAGGCAACGGGCGATGAGTGAAATCTTCGCGGAGGGGGCTGTTAATCCCGGTTCGCAGCATGTAAAGGGATGTAAAGGCGGGTAAAAACACCTGGATTCCTGCGTGGGGAAGGTGTCTCTCGCACGTATCATTTCCTCTGAGGTCAAGAGGGTATGGATGAAATGAGCAGGGTGTTGCTGGTAGACGACGACGTGGAGCTGTCCTCCATGTTGAGCGAGTACATCGCCCAAGAAGGCTTCGTTGCCGAGTGCGTGCATGACGGGGAGGCTGGTGTGGCCGCCGCGCTGGCAGGCGGCTACGACATCGTCGTGCTTGATGTGATGATGCCGCGTGTTGGTGGGATCGAGGCCTTGCGTCGTATTCGCGCCCAGAGCAAGGTGCCGGTGCTGATGCTGACCGCCAAAGGGGATGATGTGGACCGCATCGTCGGGTTGGAGCTGGGCGCCGACGATTACGTGCCCAAGCCTTGTACCCCGCGCGAGCTTGTTGCGCGCCTGCGGGCAATCCTCCGACGGACCCAGGCGGCAGCGCCTGCCGAGGCGGCCCCTGGCGGGCCGCTGGTTGCCGGGGAACTCTGCATGTGGCCGCAGATGCGGCGTGCCCAGTGGCAAGGCGCCCCGTTGGAGCTGACCAGCACTGAGTACAACCTGCTGGAGGTGCTCGCCCGCAATGCCGGTCGCGTGGTGAGCAAGGCGGAGTTATCGGAGCAGGGCTTGGGCAGGCCGCTGGCCCGCTTCGACCGCAGCATCGATGTTCATCTTTCCAGCATCCGCCACAAGCTCGGTGCGCGTCCCGATGGGCGGTCGTGGATCGAGACGGTGCGCGGCCTGGGCTATCAGCTGGTGCGTGAATGAAACTGGGGCGCCTGTTCTGGAAGTTCTTTTTTGCGTTCTGGTTGGCGTTGCTGCTTGCCGGTGCCGGTGTCGGAACTGCGGTGTGGTTGCATCACCAGAGCGAAATCGAGCGTCTGGCCCGCGAGCGGGATCCGTTTGTCGCCGGCGGGCCACGGGCAACGACCGCGGTGGCGGTGGCGGAGTCCGTGTTGCGTCACGGTGGCCCGTCGGCCTTGCAGGCCTTGCTTGCTGACTTGTCGCGAGAGCGCTGGCCGCAACTGCTGGTGGTGGATGCCCGTGGCGACGAACTGCTCGGGCGGCCGACCGTCCCCGAGTCCGTTGCCGCCGCCAGGCAACAGGCCGCCCTGGGCGAGGGGCATCGGGCTGCGCGCGTGGTCGAACTGCCTGCCGGCGGTGGCAGCTGGCTGTTGTTCGTGCCGGCGGGCGGGCCGGAGTTGCGTCCTCCGATGCCGCCTCTGGCCCGCCTGGCGGGGCGTCCGGGTGAGCCGCCGCGCGAGTTCCGTCCCGGTTTCGAGCGTCGACCAGCCGAGCCGAGCCTGTGGTTGCCGGTAGGGATCGGTTTGCTGGCCAGCATTGCGTTCAGTGCGCTGCTTGCCTGGTACCTGTCGAAGCCCATCCGCAACCTGCGCTGGGCGCTAGGTGCGGTTGCCGAAGGCCGGCTGGAGACCCGGGTCAGGCCGTTGATGGGCGCCCGGCGCGACGAGATTGCCGATCTCGGCCAGGATTTCGACCGCATGGCGCAGCAGCTCCAGGCTTTGATCGGCGCCCAACGCCGGCTGTTGCATGATGTATCCCACGAACTGCGCTCGCCGCTGGCACGTCTGCAGGCCGCCATCGGATTGGCGCGGCAGGATCCTGCCAAACTCGAGGCGACCCTGGACCGGATCGAGCGGGAGGCAGTGAGGCTGGATGAAATGGTCGGCCAATTGTTGACCATTGCGCGACTGGATGCCGGTAGTCGTGACAGCCGTGAGGATGTCATCGAACTGGTGGATCTCGCTGCGGCGATTGCCGACGACGCACGTTTCGAAGCCCAGACGAAGGGCAGGGAGCTGCATTTTTCCGGGCAAGGCGAGGCCGAACTGCGAGTCCGCGGCGAACTGATCCAGCGTGCTTTTGAAAACGTGATCCGCAATGCGGTCAAATACACCGCCGAAGGTACCGGGGTGGATGTCGAGGCCCGGGGGGCGCAGGGGCAGTTCGCGCTGCGGGTCGCCGATCGTGGGCCGGGCGTGCCGGAAGGAGACCTGGAAGCTATTTTCGAGCCATTCTACCGGGCCCAGAACGGTAGCTCGGCCGGCGGCTTCGGGCTGGGCTTGGCCATTGCCCGGCGGGCGGTGACCGCGCATGGCGGGGAGATCACTGCCAGTAACCGTGAGGGGGGCGGTCTGCTCGTTGAGATCACGCTGCCGCTGGATCTCCGAAAGGATTAGGCGCGGCGCGGGCAAGCTGTTAGAATGTGTTGTGGCGGGTCTCCCCGCATTGCAGCGCGGTGAACCTGGTCAGGGCCGGAAGGCAGCAGCCACAGCCGTTCCCTGCAAGTGCCGGGGGTCAGGCTCGCCACCCCGAATTCAGAAAAAGGGCGTCCCGACGGGGCGCCCTTTTTGTTTTGTGTTTCTGCATCCCGTTGCCCGTATCCGCCGGACTGACCGGCGGGCGGCCTGCTAGAATTCCGCCATGGCTTACCAAGTACTTGCCCGCAAGTGGCGCCCGCGCAGTTTCGAGACGCTCGTCGGGCAGGAGCATGTCGTGCGTGCGCTGACTCACGCGCTGTCCACGGGGCGCCTGCACCACGCCTACCTGTTTACCGGCACGCGGGGCGTTGGCAAGACGACGATCTCGCGGATCCTGGCCAAGGCGCTCAACTGCGAGACGGGTGTGACGGCGACACCGTGCAATCAGTGTTCGGCCTGCACCGCCATCGATGCTGATCGCTTCCCTGACTACGTGGAAATGGATGCCGCCTCCAACCGCGGGGTGGACGACATGGCGGCGCTGCTCGACCAGGCGGTCTATGCGCCGGTGCAGGGGCGCTACAAGGTGTACATGATCGACGAAGTGCACATGCTGACCGGGCATGCCTTCAACGCGATGCTGAAGACCCTGGAAGAGCCGCCCGAGCACGTCAAATTCATCATCGCGACCACCGATCCGCAGAAGATCCCGGTCACCGTGCTGTCCCGTTGCCTGCAGTTCAACCTCAAGCAGATGCCGCCGGGGCACATCATCGGCCACCTGACCCGCCTGCTGGAGGCCGAGGGTGTGCCTTTCGAGCCGGGCGCGCTGCGCCACATCGCCAAGGCGGCCAACGGCTCGATGCGGGATTCCCTGTCGCTGCTCGACCAGGCCATCGCCCATGGTGCCGGTAAGGTGGAAGAGCTGGCCGTGCAGGATATGCTCGGCACGGTGGGGGACGATCATCTTTATGCCGTCCTTGACGCGCTGCGCAGCAATGACGTGCAGGCGCTGATGGGCACAGTCGAAGCCATGGAGGCGCGCAGCCTGTCCTTCGAGTCGGCGCTGCAAGCGCTGGCCGGCCTCATCCACCGCATCGCGCTGGGCCAGCTGGCGCCGACGGCGCTGGCCGACGAGAGTGAGGCAAGCCGGTTGGCGCCCTACATCGAGGCCTTCGACGCGGAATTCCTGCAGCTGGCCTACCAGATCGCCGTGCATGGACGGGACGAGCTGTCGCTGGCGCCGGACGAGGTCACCGGTTTCTCGATGACCCTGCTGCGCCTGTTCGCATTCCGGCCGGAGCAGCCGGCGGCGCTCGGCGGCGTGCTGGCAGGAGGCGGCGGAGCAGGGCAGGGGCGCACGTTGCCGGAGTCCGCACCGCGTCCTGCCGTGCCGCGTGCTGTGGCCAGTGTTGCGCCTTCGGCAGCTACAGCGCCTGCTCAGGTCGTCCGGCCTCCAGTTACGCAACCGGAGGCGGCAGTGCGCCGCCCCGATGAGGTGCGTACCCCGCCGAAACCCGTCGAGACTCCACCGCCAATGGAGCCGCCGCGTGCAGCAGCCGCGACGCCGCGGGAGACGTCATCGGATTACGGCAGCAGCGTTCCGCCGTGGGAAGATCTGCCGCCCGAGGCCCATGAACTTGCTCCCGTCCGCCATTCCGAGCCGCCTCCGGCCCAGGCTGAGCGGGTCGAGCCTGCCCGTGCTGCAGCGCCGGTGTCGGTCAGGGCCAGCGAACCCTCTGGCATGTCTGGCGCGCTGCCGGCATCCGGCGACGACTGGCATGGATTGCTGAACCAGTTGGGGCTGGGCGCGCTGAATCTGCAGCTGGCCCAGAACTGTGAATTGCTGGGCGTCGAGGGCGACAGTTTCAGGTTGCGCCTGTCCGATTCCCATCAGCACCTGCTGCAGATCAACCGCAGCGGCGCCGAGCGCCTGCAGGAGGCGTTGAGCGCACATCTGGGCAGGCCTGTCCGCGTCGGTATCGAGATCGGTGCGATTGCCACCGAAACGCCGGCCCAGCGTAACCAGGCCGAAAAGGCCGAGCGTCATGCTGCGGCGGTCGCGTCCCTGGAGCAGGACCCTTTCGTTCGCGAACTTATCCAACGTTTCGATGCGAGGCTGGAAGAGGCCTCGGTCAAACCCCTTTGAACCTATCTGGAGTACATCACCATGATGAAAGGCGGCATCGCCGGCCTGATGAAGCAGGCTCAGCAAATGCAGGACAACATGAAGAAAATGCAGGACAGCCTCGGCGGTATCGAGGTCGAAGGCCAGTCCGGCGCCGGCATGGTCAAGGTCACGATGACCTGCAAGTACGATGTGCGTCGCATTAACATCGACCCGTCCGTGCTTGACGATAAGGAAATGCTGGAAGATCTGATCGCCGCGGCGGTGAATGACGCCGTGCGCCGTGTCGAGACGACGACCCAGGAGAAGATGTCGGGCTTCACCGCCGGGCTGAACCTGCCCCCGGGCTTCAAGCTGCCGTTCTGATTGATCGCATGACAGCTTCCAGCATGCAGGGCCTTCGATGAGTTCGCCGTCCAGTCTCGACGTTCTGATCGAAGCCCTGCGCTGTCTGCCGGGCGTGGGGCCGAAGTCGGCCCAGAGGATGGCCTTTCATCTGCTGCAGCGCGACCAGCGCGGCGCGGCGCGACTGGCGACGGCCCTCGGCCACGCGCTCGAGGTGCTGCGCCATTGCTCCCGCTGCAACACCTTCTGTGAAGAAGAAGTCTGCAGCCGTTGCGCCAATCCCCAGCGGGACGCAACCCAGTTGTGCGTCGTCGAGATGCCGGCAGATTTGGCCATGCTGGAGCAGACCCACAGTTACCACGGCCTGTATTACGTCCTGATGGGGCGCTTGTCACCCCTGGACGGCATCGGGCCCCGGGAGTTGGGGCTGGAGAAATTCCTGCATCGCGCCTGCGACGGCGTGGTGCAGGAGGTCATCCTGGCCACCAACTTCACCAATGAGGGCGAGGCGACCGCCCACATGATTTCCGAACTCCTGCGCAGCCGTGGCATCAAGGTCAGCCGGATCGCCCGCGGCATCCCGGTTGGCGGCGAACTGGAGCATACGGATACAGGCACTATCGCCCAGGCGCTGGTCGAGCGCCGTTCCCTTTAGCCTTCTCCCGTCTTTCGCCGCGAGGCCGCCGATGAGCCAGGAAGTGAAACCCCTTGCCGGGGTCAAGGTGCTGGAGCTTGGCACACTGATCGCCGGGCCCTTCTGTACCCGCATCCTTGCCGAGTTCGGCGCCGAGGTCATCAAGGTTGAGGCGCCGGATGGCGGCGACCCGCTGCGCAAGTGGCGCAAGCTCCACGAGGGCACGTCCCTGTGGTGGTCGGTGCAGGCCCGCAACAAGAAATCGCTGACTGCGAACCTGAAGCACCCGGAAGGCCTGGCTGTGGTGCGCCGGCTTGCGGCGGAGGCGGATATCGTCGTCGAGAATTTCCGCCCTGGCGTGCTCGAGAAACTCGGGCTCGGCTGGGATGTGCTGTCGGCGGCCAAGCCCGGCCTGGTGATGGTGCGCCTGTCGGGTTTTGGCCAGACAGGGCCGTACAAGGATCGTCCGGGCTTCGGGGCGATCGGTGAGTCCATGGGTGGGTTGCGTTACATCAGCGGCTTTCCGGATCGTCCGCCGGTGCGTACTGGCATTTCCATCGGCGACTCCATCGCGGCCCTGTGGGCTGCCATCGGTGCGCTGATGGCGTTGCGCCACCGGGAGGTGAATGGCGGAGCGGGGCAGGTGGTCGATGTGGCACTCTACGAGGCCGTCTTCGCGATGATGGAGAGCATGGTGCCGGAGTTCGACGTGGCTGGTTTCGTGCGTGAGCGGACCGGAAACATCATGCCCGGTATCACGCCGTCGAACACCCACACGACCCGTGATGGCCGCCACATCATCATCGGCGGCAACGGTGATGCGATCTTCAAGCGCCTGATGCATGCCATCGGCCGATCAGATCTGGCCGAGGCACCGGACCTCGCCGACAACGCCGGCCGCGATCGGCGCGCCGCCGAGATCTATGCGGTGATCGATGTCTGGGTGGGGGAGCGCGACGGCGACGCCGTGCTGGCGGCGATGGAGGCTGCCGAGGTGCCGGCCAGTTCAGTGTTTTCGGTAGCGGACATGTTCCGTGACCCGCAGTTCATCGCCCGCGGCATGTTCGAATCGGTAAGCCTCCCGGATGGCACGCCAATGCGCATCCCGGGCATCGTGCCACGCCTTACAGGCACGCCCGGCTCGACCGAATGGCTGGGGCCCGCCCTCGGCGAGCACACCGACGAGATCCTGCGTGGCATGGGCTACGCGGACGAGACCATCGCCGGTTTGCGGGAGCAGGGCGCGATCTGAGCCCTGCCGATGCGAACGGGGTGATGTCTCGCGGTATCATCCTGGCATTATCTTTCCTCCGGAAACTCGCATGTCCACCATTCTCGTCACCGGCGGAGCCGGTTACATCGGCTCCCATACCTGCGTCGAATTGCTGGCCGCCGGCTACGACGTGGTCGTCGTGGATAACTTCTGCAACAGCAAGCCGGAAGCCCTGCGTCGTGTCGAGGAAATCGCCGGGCGCGCGCTGGCGGCCGTGCATCGCCTGGACATTCGTGACAAGGTGGCGATGCGTGAGGTCTTTCGCGCCCATGCCATCGATGCTGTGATCCATTTCGCGGCCCTGAAGGCGGTCGGCGAGTCGGTGGCCAAGCCGCTGCTGTACTACGAGAACAACATCGCCGGTACCGTGGCGCTGGCCGAGGTGATGGCCGAAGCGGGCGTCAAGTCCCTCGTGTTCAGTTCATCGGCGACGGTTTATGGCGATCCGGCCAGCGTGCCGATCCGCGAGGACTTCCCCACTGGGCCGACCAATCCCTATGGCCGCACCAAGTGGATGATGGAGTTCGTGCTGTCCGACCTGGCCGCGGCAGATCCGGAGTGGCGGGTGGCCTTGTTGCGCTATTTCAATCCGGTCGGCGCCCATCCTTCCGGCCGCATCGGCGAGGACCCGAACGGCCTGCCCAATAATCTGATGCCCTACGTCAGCCAGGTGGCGGTCGGGCGTTTGCCGCAACTGCGGGTCTTCGGTGGCGACTATCCGACCCCGGACGGAACCGGTGTGCGGGACTACATCCATGTCGTGGATCTGGCCGTTGGCCACGTGGCGGCGGTACGGCGCCTCACGGAACGTCCGGGCGTGCTGACGGTCAATCTGGGTACGGGGCGTGGCTACAGCGTGCTGGAGGTCGTGAAGGCTTTTGAAGATGCCAGCGGTCGAAAGATTGCCTACGAGATCGTTGCGCGGCGCCCCGGCGACGTGGCTCAGTGCTATGCGGAGCCCGGTCTCGCCGAGCGTGAACTCGGCTGGCGGGCGACCCGCGGCATTGAACAGATGTGCGCCGATGCCTGGCGTTGGCAGAGTTTCAATCCCCAAGGGTACCCCGATTGAGCACCGAAGACCTTCCTGTCAGCAATGCCCTGAACGTGCTGGGCGGCCCGTTGCTGGCCTGCAGTTACGATCCTCTGACCGGTTGGGAGCGGAGTGGCTGTTGCGACTCCAGCCCGGACGACCTCGGCCGCCATCATGTATGTGTGAAGGTGACGGCCGAGTTCCTGCGCTTCAGTGCGATGCGTGGCAATGACTTGAGCACGCCACGCCCGGAATTCCGTTTTGCCGGCCTGAAACCCGGTGACCGCTGGTGCCTGTGTGCGATGCGCTGGCTTGAAGCCTGGGAGGCTGGCTATGCACCGCCGGTGGTGCTGGCTGCGACACATATCGCGGCCCTTGAATTGATTCCTCTCGATGCGCTGCGCGCGCATGCGCATAAAGGCTGATCCATGGGCCGGTTGACGCAGACCCGGCCATTCAGCGGTTCTCCACCCATTCCAGTACGGCATCCTGGCTGTTGCGGCTGGCGCCGGCGTTGGGGTGATTGATCAACAGGATCACGGCGTAACGGTGTCCGTTGCGGGCCTGAACGTAGCCGGCTAGGCTGCGTACGCCATCGAGGGTGCCGGTCTTGACGTGGGCAGCCCCTTGCGCGGGGCTGCCTGCGACGCGCTTGCGGGCAGTGCCATCGACGCCCGCAATCGGTAGTGAGGCGACCAATTCCGGCATCGTCCTGCTGTGCCAGGAAGCAATGAGCAGTTGCCCCAGGCTGCGCGCGCTGATGCGTTCGATGCGTGACAGTCCTGCGCCGTTCTCGATGACCAGTTGATCGGTGTCGATGCCGTTGGCGGCGAGGCTGCGCGCGACCCGGCGGGCGCCGGCCGAGGGGGCGTCTTCGCCGGGCTCGGCGGTTGCGCCCAGGGTGGCGAGGAGGGTGCGCGCAATCACGTTGTTCGACCACTTGTTCATGTCACGCAGTACTTCCGCGAGGCTGGGCGAACGGCTCTCAGCCAGCAGGCGTGCGCCGGGTGGTGTTGCCCCGTCCCGGAAACGGCCGCCCAGCTCGCCGCCCAGCTCCCGCCACAGGCTGCGGAACAGGCCTGCGAAGAGCCGGTCCGGGGGCAGGGGGGCAAAGTTCCAGTCGAAGGCGTCCGTGCAGGCGGGGGGGAGATTGCCGTCGATGCGTAGAACGGCATCGCCGGCAGGGTTCACTGTCGTGGTGGCGGTGAGTTGGGCTGTCGGGTCGCCGCAGCCGCCATTGCCTGTCCGGCGGATGCGGATGTCCAACGCCAGTCCGGTGGGCAGGGGATCGACGGTGGCGCTGACGCCCTCGCCTGAGGGGCGGAACTGCACGGTCACTGCGCCGTAATCCACCGTCAGCGCGTCCGGTCCCACGTTGTAGGGACGGAGTGGGCGCCGGTCGAAGGCGCCAGGGTCGTGGGGCGGTAGCCGGAATAGCGAGCGGTCGGTGATCACGTCGCCTGCAATGCGCCGGATGCCCTGCGCGCGTAGCTCCCGTAGCAGCAGCCATAGCCGCTCCCGCGACAGGCGGGGGTCGCCGCCGCCGGTGACGTACAGGTCGCCGTGCAGGACGCCATCCTGCAGCTTTGCGTCCGTCCCGCTCGAAACGCGGGTTGTCCAGCTGAACGCTGGGCCGAGTTGGTCCAATGCCGCAAAAGTGGTGACCAGTTTCATCACCGAGGCCGGGTTCATGGCTTCGGTGCTGCGATGCTCCAGCAGCGGGGGGCCGCCCGCAACATCTTGCACGAGGATAGCTACTGCGCTGCGCGGGATGCCGGCACTGGCGAGGCTGGCATCGAGTGCCGCCGGCCACTCCTCGCCATGGGCATGGCCTGCGAGTACTAGCGGCAACAGCAAGATCAGTCGGCGTGCAAGGCGGGATGCAATCTCGTTCAAGGTGTTGGCGAAGGTGAGGGGCTGTCGGAGGGGCGTTGGGATTATGCCGTCACGGTCTCCGAATTGTCTGCCGCGCCGCAATAAAAGCGCGCTTTTGATGGTCTTGAAAAAGGCCTTTCATGCCTGGATAAGGAGCCCTTGAATTCCATATTCTCCAATGCTGGCGCGGGTTTAGCGTATTGGGACTTTTTTTGGGTAAGGGTTTTCGCTATACTCCGCAAGTTTTCCGTATTGCGATCTTCGAAGTCTCTTTTATTGAGGTTAGTGGGCCATGAGCGTGGATCAAAAAATGGACGGTGGGCGACGCCAGTTGTTGCTGGCAACGTCGGCTGCGGGGGGCGTGGCCGCGGTGGCCGTCGCCGTTCCGTTCGTCGGTAGCCTGACTCCGTCCGAACGAGCAAAGGCAGCCGGTGCTCCGGTTGAGGTGGATATCAGCAAGCTGCAGCCGGGTCAGATGATGACCGTCGAGTGGCGCGGCAAACCGGTGTGGATCATCAACCGCACCAAGGACATGCTGGATTCCCTGAAAAAGACGGATGAGCTTGTCAGCGACCCGAAGTCCGACAAGCCGCAGCAGCCTGAGTATGCCAAGAACGAAACCCGCTCCATCAAGCCGGAGATCATGGTTGCGGTCGGTATCTGTACCCACTTGGGCTGTTCTCCTTCAGACAAGTTCAAGACCGGTGCCGAGAGCGGCGTGAGCGCCGACTGGGTGGGTGGCTTCCTGTGCCCCTGCCACGGTTCGACCTTTGATCTGGCTGGTCGCGTCTACAAGAACAAGCCGGCGCCGGACAATCTGGAAGTTCCGCCGCACAAGTACCTGGCCGACACCAAGATCCTGATCGGCGAAGACGGAAAGGCATAAACGATGACCAGCAAAGCTCAAGCGGTATTGGACTGGGTTGACGAGCGCTTCCCGCTGACGTCTTCCATCAAGGGGCATCTCACCGAGTACTACGCCCCCAAGAACTTCAACTTCTGGTATTTCTTTGGTTCGCTGGCCCTGCTGGTGCTGGTGATCCAGATCGTGACCGGCATCTTCTTGGTCATGCA
>NZ_JAYSDK010000031.1:0-70704 GCF_041914405.1 Zoogloea sp. | reverse complement strand
GTGAAGGCGGTCGTACCGTCGGCGCCGGTGTGGTTGCCAAGGTTATCGAGTAATAACTTTCCGGGTGTGGCGCATGGTGTGCCGCACCGTCTGCTCTTTGGGAAATAACATGCAAAACCAGAAGATCCGTATCCGCCTCAAGGCTTTCGATTACAAGCTGATCGATCAGTCTGCTCTCGAGATCGTGGATACTGCGAAGCGTACCGGCGCAGTCGTTCGTGGCCCCGTGCCCCTGCCGACCCGCATCGAGCGTTTCGACCTGCTGCGCTCCCCGCACGTCAATAAGACTTCCCGTGACCAGTTCGAGATTCGTACTCACCTGCGTCTGATGGATATCGTTGATCCCACCGACAAGACCGTTGACGCGCTGATGAAGCTCGATCTGCCGGCCGGTGTTGACGTCGAAATCAAGCTGCAGTAATCAAATCTATTGCGCTGTGAGCGCAAGGGCCGGTATAATCCGGCCCTTGCGCTTTTTGGCGCAGTTTGTGATGACAATCGGTCCTGGTCAATCGCAACCAGGGTAAGGAGAATAAAATGAGTCTAGGCCTTGTCGGGCGCAAGGTGGGCATGACTCGCATTTTTGCCGAGGATGGTCAGTCCATTCCGGTGACTGTGCTGGATGTGTCCAACAACCGTGTGACCCAGATCAAAACGGCTGAAACGGACGGCTATACCGCCGTTCAGGTGACGTTTGGCGTTCGGCGTGCTAGTCGCGTCAATAAGGCAGCTGCCGGGCATCTCGCCAAGGCGGGTGTTGAAGCTGGTCATGTCTTCAAGGAATTCCGTGTCGATGCTGATCGCCTGGCTTCCCTTAAGGCTGGCGACGTCGTTGGTGTCGATATCTTCGCTGTTGGTCAGAAGGTTGATGTGAGTGGTGTTTCGATCGGTAAAGGCTATGCCGGTACCATCAAGCGTCACAATTTCGCCTCTGGTCGCGCGACTCACGGTAACTCCCGTAGCCACAATGTGCCGGGTTCCATCGGTATGGCGCAGGATCCGGGGCGTGTGTTTCCCGGTAAGCGCATGACCGGTCACCTCGGCGCTGCCAATACCACTGTGCAGAACCTTGAAGTGGTTCGCGTTGATGTTGAGCGTGGTCTGTTGCTGATCAAGGGCGGCGTGCCTGGTCATGATGGTGGCGACGTGGTTGTTCGTCCGGCTGTCAAGGCTGGCAACTGAGGGGAAGTACGATGGAACTGAAGCTGTTGAATGAACAGGGTCAGCCGTCTGCAACCCTGCAGGCGTCCGACGCACTGTTTGGCCGTGAGTACAACGAAGCCCTGATTCATCAGGTGGTCGTTGCGTATATGGCCAATGCCCGCTCTGGCAATCGTGCTCAGAAGGGGCGTGACGAAGTTGCTCATACCACCCACAAACCGTGGCGTCAGAAGGGTACGGGTCGTGCCCGTTCCGGTATGGGTTCCAGCCCGATTTGGCGTGGGGGCGGTCGCGCTTTCCCGAATAAGCCGGACGAGAACTTCTCCCACAAGGTGAACCGTAAGATGTATCGCGCTGGTGTTGCTGCCATTCTGTCGCAGCTCGCTCGTGATGGTCGTCTGTCGGTTGTTGAGGGTTTTGCTGTTGAGGCTCCGAAAACCAAGCTGCTGGCTCAGAAGCTGAAGAATCTGGGCTTGGAGTCGGTTCTCGTGATCACCGATTCCTTCGACGAAAATCTTTACCTGTCGTCCCGGAATCTGCCGAACGTTCTCGTGCTGGAAGTTAGCGAGACCGATCCGGTGTCCCTGGTGCGCTTCCCGAACGTGCTGGTCACCAAGGGTGCCGTCGCCAAGATGGAGGAAATTTGGCAATGAGCGCATTCAAGGAAGAGCGTCTGCTGCAGGTGTTGCTCGCTCCGCAGATCTCTGAGAAGGCGACCCTGATCGCCGACAAGAACGAGCAGGTCGTTTTTCGCGTTGCCAGTGATGCCACCAAGCCTGAGGTCAAGGCTGCCGTTGAACTTCTGTTCAAGGTGGAAGTGAAGGCCGTTCAGGTCGCCAACGTCAAGGGCAAGCAAAAGCGTTTCGGTAAGGTTTTCGGTCGTCGCAAGGACTGGAAGAAGGCGTACGTTAGCCTCAAGCCGGGCCAAGAAATTAACTTCGCGGCCGGGGAGTAAGCAAGATGGCACTCGTTAAAGTCAAACCGACTTCCGCTGGCCGCCGTGCCGTGGTCAAGGTGGTTAACGCTAGCCTCTACAAGGGTGCGCCGCTGGCGTCCTTGGTGGAGAAGCAGTCGAAGACCGCTGGTCGTAACAACAATGGCCACATCACCACGCGTCACAAAGGTGGTGGTCATAAGCAGCACTATCGTGTCGTCGACTTCCGTCGCAACAAGGATGGGATCGTTGCCAAGGTTGAGCGTCTCGAGTACGACCCTAACCGTTCCGCCAACATTGCGCTGTTGTGCTACGCCGATGGTGAGCGTCGTTACATCATCGCGCCGAAGGGCCTGGTTGTTGGTCAGGTCGTGGTGAGCGGTTCGGAGGCTCCGATCAAGGCTGGTAATGCGTTGCCGATCCGGAATATTCCGGTTGGTACGACGCTGCACTGCGTAGAAATGATCCCGGGTAAGGGTGCTCAGCTCGCTCGCGCTGCTGGTACTTCCGTGCAGTTGCTGGCTCGTGAAGGTATCTATGCTCAGGTTCGCCTGCGTTCCGGTGAAATCCGCCGTGTGCATATCGAGTGCCGCGCGACCATCGGTGAAGTGGGTAACGAAGAGCACAGCCTGCGCAAGATCGGTAAGGCCGGTGCGAATCGTTGGCGTGGTATCCGCCCGACCGTTCGCGGTACGGCTATGAACCCGGTCGATCACCCGCATGGTGGTGGTGAAGGCCGTACCGGTGAAGGCCGTGTGCCTGTCAGTCCGTGGGGTCAGCCGACTAAGGGTTATCGTACCCGTAGCGTGAAGCGTACCGACTCCATGATTGTTCAGCGTCGGCACAAGCGATAAGAGGTAAGACATGGCACGTTCTATTAAGAAGGGCCCGTTCATCGACGCTCACCTCCTGAAGAAGGTGGATGCTGCTCGGGCCTCGAATGACAAGCGTCCGATCAAGACTTGGTCGCGTCGCTCCACTGTGCTGCCGGATTTCGTGGGTCTGACGATTGCTGTTCATAACGGCCGTCAACACATTCCGGTGTACGTTTCCGAAAACATGGTTGGTCACAAGCTCGGCGAATTTGCGCTGACCCGTACGTTCAAGGGTCACGCCGCGAGCAAGAAGGCCAAGCGCTAAGGGGTAATGACAATGGAAACCAAAGCCATTCTCCGCGGCGTCCGTCTGTCGGAACAGAAGGGCCGTCTGGTGGCGGACCTGGTGCGCGGCAAGACTGTTGAGCAAGCGCTGAATATCCTGACCTTTTCGCCCAAGAAGGGCGCGAAGATCATCAAGAAGGTTGTCGAGTCCGCCATCGCCAACGCCGAGCACAACGACGGCGCCGATATTGACTCGCTGCGCGTCAAGACGATCTACGTCGAGCAAGGTATGACGTTGAAGCGTTTTACTGCGCGTGCGAAGGGTCGTGGCAACCGGATCAGCAAGCCGACCTGCCATATCTACGTGACGGTCGGAGAGTAAGGAGAACCCATGGGACAGAAAATCCATCCGACTGGCTTTCGCCTGGCGGTAACGCGTAACTGGGGCTCTCGCTGGTTTGCTGCTGGTAGTGACTTCTCGACGATGCTCAACGAGGATCTGAAGGTCCGCGCGCATCTGAAGAAGAAGCTTGCCCACGCTTCCGTGAGCCGCGTCGTAATCGAGCGTCCTGCTAAGAACGCCCGCATCACCGTTTTCAGCGCCCGCCCGGGCGTCGTGATCGGCAAGAAGGGTGAGGACATCGAGAAGCTGAAGGCTGATCTTCAGGGCATCATCGGTGTGCCGGTGCATGTTAACATCGAGGAAGTGCGTAAGCCTGAAACCGATGCTCAACTGATCGCCGACTCCATCGCTCAGCAACTGGTTAAGCGGATCATGTTCCGCCGCGCCATGAAGCGCGCGATGCAGAACGCCATGCGCCTGGGTGCCCAAGGCATCAAGATCATGAGCTCTGGACGTCTGAACGGCGCGGAAATTGCACGTACCGAGTGGTACCGCGAAGGTCGTGTGCCTCTGCACACCCTGCGTGCCGACATCGACTACGGCGTTTCCGAAGCTCACACTACCTACGGTGTCATCGGCATCAAGGTGTGGGTTTACAAGGGCGAAGCGCTCGCCCGCAACGAGCAGCCTGCTGCGACGGAGAACGAGGGTGATGCCCGTCGTGGCCGTCGTCGCAATGAGGGTGCCGACAGCAAGCCGGGTGCCAAGCGGCCCGCGCGCCGCACTGGCGGCGATCAGGCTGATGGCGCAAAACGGACTAAGAAAGAAGCAGGAGTGAATGATGCTGCAGCCGTCGAGAAGGAAGTATCGTAAGGAGCAGAAGGGCCGCAATAAGGGTCTCGCCACCCGCGGTGCCAAGGTAAGCTTTGGCGAGTACGGTCTGAAGGCGGTTGGGCGTGGTCGTCTCACTGCTCGTCAGATTGAATCTGCTCGTCGTGCAATGACTCGTCACATCAAGCGTGGCGGTCGTATTTGGATTCGTGTGTTCCCGGACAAGCCGATTTCCCAGAAGCCGGCGGAAGTTCGGATGGGTAACGGTAAGGGCAGCCCGGAATACTGGGTTGCTGAAATCCAGCCCGGCAAGGTTCTCTACGAGATGGATGGTGTTGATGAAGCCCTGGCTCGTGAGGCGTTCCGTCTTGCTGCTGCCAAGCTGCCGATCGAAACCGTCTTCGTTGTCCGGATGGTGGGGTAAATCATGAAAGCTTCGGAATTGCAGGCGAAAGACGCCGGCCAGCTCAATGCTGAACTGCTCGAGTTGTTGAAGGCTCAATTCAGCCTCCGTATGCAACTTGCTACGCAGCAGCTGAGCAACACTTCGCAGCTCGGTAAAGTTCGCAAGGATATTGCCCGGGTCAAGACCATTCTTCGTCAGAAGGCGGGTGCGAAATGAGTGAACAAGTAAAAAACAAGCGCGTAGAAGTCGGCCGCGTTGTCAGCGACAAGATGATGAACACCGTCACCGTTCTGGTGGAGCGTCGTGTAAAGCATCCGCTGTACGGCAAGGTGATCAAGCGCACTGCCAAGTACCATGCCCATGTTGAGGCTGGTGTTGCGAAGGAAGGTGATCTCGTCGAAATCGAAGAGACCCGCCCGATCTCCAAGACCAAGACCTGGCGGGTGACCAAGGTTCTCGAGCAGGTTGTGGCTGTTTAAGTAGCTGATGTTGTAGAAATGGCTTGCCAAGTGATTGGCAAGCCATTATTATTGCTGTCTTTGCTCTTGCACGGTTCCGTGCAAGTCCAATCAACCCGAACGGGATCCAAAACTGGTCGCGTCTTGCGAGCCAAGTTGGAGAGTTTAAATGATCCAAATGCAAACGATGCTTGACGTCGCCGATAATACCGGCGCGCGTCACGTGATGTGCATCAAGGTGCTGGGCGGCTCCAAGCGTCGCTACGCCGGTGTTGGTGACATCATCAAGGTGAGTATTAAAGATGCGGCCCCGCGTGGTCGTGTCAAGAAGGGTGACGTATATAGCGCCGTGGTGGTCCGTACCGCCAAAGGTGTTCGTCGCCCGGATGGCTCGCTGATCAAGTTTGACCGCAATGCTGCGGTCCTGCTTAACAATAAGGGCGAGCCGATTGGTACGCGTATCTTCGGGCCGGTTACGCGCGAGCTGCGTACCGAAAAGTTCATGAAGATCGTCTCCCTGGCGCCTGAAGTTCTCTAAGGGGTTATTGTGAATAAGATTCGCAAAGGCGACGAAGTCGCCGTCCTTACGGGCAAGGACAAGGGTAAGCGCGGTACTGTTCTGCGTGTTCTGGAAGGTGCGGTGGTTGTCGAAGGCATCAATCGCGTCAAGAAGCACGTGCGCCCGAACCCGTTGAAGGGTCAGGTTGGCGGTATCGTCGAAAAGGAAATGCCGATCGATGTCTCCAATGTGGCGCTGTTCAATGCGGCCACCCAAAAGGCTGATCGCGTTGGCTTCAAGGTGCTTGAGGATGGTCGCAAAGTGCGCGTCTTCAAGTCCAATGGCGAAGTAGTGGATGCGTAAGGGGTAGTCATGGCGCGCCTGCAAGAATTCTACAAAGAGACCGTATCGCCTGAGCTTCTCAAGAAGTTCGGCTATAAGTCGGTCATGGAAGTGCCCCGCATCACCAAGATCACCCTGAATATGGGTGTTGGTGAGGCTGTTGGCGACAAGAAGGTCCTCGACTACGCTGTTGGCGATCTGCAAAAGATCGCTGGTCAAAAGCCGGTGACCACGAAGGCAAAGAAGTCCATTGCTGGCTTCAAGATTCGTGACGGTTATCCGATCGGCTGCATGGTGACGCTGCGTGGTCCCCGCATGTTCGAATTCCTCGATCGTTTGGTGACGATTGCCATGCCGCGTATTCGCGACTTCCGTGGTATCGCCGGCAAGGGTTTTGATGGTCGTGGTAATTACAATCTGGGTGTCAAAGAGCAGATTATTTTCCCGGAAATTGAGTACGACAAGATCGATGCTCTGCGTGGGATGAATATCAGCATCACGACGACGGCCAAGACGGACGACGAAGCGCGTGCTCTGCTCGCCGCGTTCAAGTTCCCTTTCAAGAACTGAGGGTGATATGGCGAAACTGTCTCTGATCCAGCGCGAGGAGAAGCGCGCCAAGATGGTCGCTAAGTATGCGGCCAAGCGCGCTGCTCTGTTTGAGCAGATCAATAACGCCAAGCTGTCCGACGAAGAGCGCATGTCCGCCCGTCTGCAGCTGCAGCAGTTGCCGCGCAACTCGAGCCCGAGCCGTCAGCGTAATCGCTGCGAGCAGACTGGCCGCCCGCGTGGTGTTTTCCGTAAATTCGGTCTGTGTCGTAACAAGCTGCGTGAAGTTGCCTTCCGCGGTGAAGTTCCTGGCATGACCAAGGCAAGCTGGTAAGGGGTCGATAGATATGAGCATGTCTGATCCGATCGCCGATATGCTGACGCGTATTCGTAACGCTCAGCAGGCGCAAAAGAGCTCTGTCGCGATGCCTTCCTCCAAGCTGAAGGTTGCAATCGCGAAGGTTCTGCAGAGCGAAGGTTACATCGACGATTTCGCGGTGAATGATGCTTCCGGCAAGGCTGAACTGGCCCTGTCGCTGAAGTATTACGCCGGTCGTCCGGTTATTGAGCGCATTGAGCGCGTGAGCCGTCCCGGCCTTCGCGTTTACAAGGGTAGTGATGACCTGCCCCGCGTCATGAATGGTCTTGGTGTGGCGATTGTGTCCACGCCCAAGGGTGTGATGACTGATCGTGCTGCACGCGCTGGCCGTCTCGGCGGCGAAGTGCTGTGCCTCGTGGCTTAAGGGGAGAGAATAATGTCCCGTGTAGCCAAGAATCCCGTCGCCGTTCCGGCTGGTGTGGATGTCACCATTGGTGGCGGCCAAATCGTCGTGAAGGGCCCCCTGGGTACGTTGACCCAGGTTTTGCATCCCTCGGTCAAGGTTGAGCGCGAAGGTGACGGCCTCCAGTGTTCCGCCATTGAAGGCGCTGTGAATGCCAAGGCCATGTCCGGCACTGTGCGTGCTCTGGTCAATAACATGGTCACTGGCGTTTCCAAGGGCTTCGAGCGCAAGCTCACCCTGGTCGGTGTGGGCTATCGTGCTCAAGCTCAGGGCGACAAGCTGAACCTGTCTCTCGGTTTCTCGCACCCGGTGGTGCACCAGATGCCCGCCGGCATCAAGGTTGAGACTCCGACTCAGACCGAGATCATCATCAAGGGTGTCGACAAGCAGGTCGTCGGCAAGGTAGCTGCTGAAGTGCGTGCGTATCGCGCTCCTGAGCCGTACAAGGGCAAGGGTGTTCGGTATTCCGACGAAGTGGTCACCTTGAAAGAAACCAAGAAGAAGTAAGGGCGGATCATGATCACCAAGAAGGAAACGCGTTTGCGCCGTGCACGGAAAACCCGTGCCAAGATCGCGGAAATGAAGGCAGTCCGTCTGTCCGTGTTCCGTTCGAACTCCCACATCTACGCGCAAATCATTGCGGGTTGTGGTTCCAAGGTTCTGGCTGCTGCTTCGACCGTTGAGGCCGATGTGCGTGCCCAGGTGTCCAACGGTGGCAACAAGGCCGCTGCTGTGGTGGTCGGCAAGCTGATCGCCGAGCGCGCCAAGGCTGCTGGTGTTGAGGCTGTCGCTTTCGATCGCGCCGGCTTCCAGTACCACGGTCGCGTGAAGGCGCTTGCCGATGCCGCCCGCGAAGGCGGATTGAAGTTCTAAGCGAGGTTTAGCATGGCTAAGCAGCAAGGTAATAAAAAAGTGCAGGCCTCCGAGGAGCGCGACGACGGCCTGCGCGAAAAGATGGTTTCCATCAATCGTGTGACCAAGGTTGTGAAGGGTGGCCGTATTCTCGGTTTCGCTGCTCTGACCGTGGTTGGCGATGGTGATGGTGGCGTCGGCATGGGCAAGGGCAAGTCCCGTGAAGTCCCGGTCGCTGTCCAGAAGGCAATGGAAGAGGCTCGTCGCAAGATGGCCAAGGTGTCCCTGAAGAACGGTACGCTGCATCACTCCGTGATCGGCAAGCACGGCGCTTCGTCCGTGCTGATGCAGCCTGCTCCCCAGGGTACCGGCATCATTGCTGGCGGCGCGATGCGTGCAGTGTTCGAAGTGATGGGTGTGACCGATATCATCGCCAAGTCCATCGGCTCGACCAATCCGTACAACGTGGTGCGTGCCACGCTGAACGGCTTGTTTGCCACCAACGCTCCTTCCGTTATTGCTGCCAAGCGTGGCAAGACGGTTGAAGAGATTCAGGGGTAAGTCATGTCCGACAAGAAACTGAAGGTGACGCTGGTTAAGAGCGTTATCGGCACGAAACAGTCCCATCGTGCAACCGTGCGCGGTCTTGGGCTCCGTCGTCTCCATCACACGGTGGAGCTGCAGGACACTCCTGCCGTTCGGGGCATGATTACCAAGGTCGCTTACCTCGTTAAGTTGGAGGCCTAAATGCGCCTGAATGCGATTAAACCTGCCGCTGGTGCGAAGCACGCTGCCAAGCGGGTGGGGCGTGGTATCGGCAGTGGTCTGGGTAAGACGGCTGGCCGCGGTCACAAGGGTCAAAAGTCCCGTACCGGTGGTTTCCACAAGGTTGGCTTCGAGGGCGGTCAAATGCCCATGCAGCGTCGTTTGCCGAAGCGCGGTTTCGTGTCGCTGACGCGTGCCCGCATCGGTGAGGTTCGTTTGTCCGAGCTGGAAGCGCTGCCGGTTGAGGATGTCGATCTTCTGGTTCTCCAGCAAGCCGGTATTGTTGCTGCTGATGCTCTGGCTGCTAAGGTCGTTCTGTCCGGATCCATCAGCCGTAAGGTCAATCTGCGCGGTGTGGCTGCGACCAAGGGCGCCAAGGCTGCTATCGAAGCGGCGGGCGGTTCCGTCGAGTCTGCCGAGTAAGGTTTAGCGTGGCTAACCAACAGTCCGCGCTGGCGGCTCCTGGTAAGTTCGGGGACCTCAAGCGACGTTTGATGTTCCTGCTGGGCGCGCTGATCGTCTATCGCATCGGTGCGCACATCCCGGTTCCCGGGATTGATCCGGTGGCCTTGAGTGATCTGTTCAAGAGTCAGAAGGGCGGCATCCTCGGAGTATTCAATCTGTTCTCCGGGGGCGCTCTCTCCCGTTTCACCATCTTTGCTCTGGGGATCATGCCGTACATTTCGGCATCGATCATCATGCAGCTGCTGACAGTTGCCTCTCCGCAACTGGAGGCGCTTAAGAAGGAAGGTGAAGCTGGTCGACGCAAGATCACTCAGTTCACTCGTTACGGTACTCTTGCTCTTGCGCTGTTTCAGGGGCTGGGTATTGCCGTAGCGTTGGAGTCGCAGCAGGGGCTGGTGATTGAGCCAGGTTTGACCTTCCGCTTTGTCACTGTCTCGACCCTGGTTACCGGGACGATGTTCCTGATGTGGCTGGGAGAGCAGATTACCGAGCGCGGTCTGGGTAACGGTATTTCCATCATTATTTTCGCCGGTATCGCGGCGGGCCTTCCGAATTCTATGGGCGGTCTGTTCGAGCTGGTGCGGACCGGTGCAATGCACCCCTTTACCGCACTGGTGATCTGTGTGCTGGTGGTGGTCGTGACGGGCGTAGTGGTGTTCGTCGAGCGTGGGCAGCGCAAGATTTTGGTGAATTACGCCAAGCGGCAGGTTGGGAATAAGATCTATGGTGGTCAAAGCTCCCATCTGCCGCTCAAGCTGAACATGGCTGGCGTGATTCCGCCGATCTTTGCGTCTAGCATCATTCTCTTTCCGGCGACTTTGGCTCAGTGGTTCGGGTCTTCGGAAAAGATGGCTTGGCTGAAGGATCTCGGTTCCACGCTTGCTCCTGGGCAGCCGATCTACGTGATTCTCTACGCTGCGGCAATCGTGTTCTTCTGTTTCTTCTACACTGCCTTGGTCTTCAGCTCTAAGGAGACTGCAGACAATCTGAAGAAGAGCGGAGCGTTTGTGCCGGGTATTCGGCCGGGTGAGCAGACAGCACGTTACATCGACAAGATCCTGATGCGGCTTACGCTGGCAGGTGCCGTGTATATCACGCTTGTTTGTTTGTTGCCCGAGTTTCTGATCCTGAAGTGGAATGTTCCTTTCTATTTCGGTGGGACCTCCTTGTTGATCATCGTGGTGGTGACGATGGACTTCATGTCCCAGGTTCAGGCGTATGTCATGTCCCACCAATACGAGAGCCTTTTGAAGAAGGCGAACTTCAAGGGTTCGCGGGTTCCGCTCAAATAGCCTTATGTCGAAGGAAGATTATATCGAGATGCAGGGTGAGGTCCTCGAAAACCTCCCCAACGCAACCTTCAGAGTCAAGCTCGAAAATGGCCATGTCGTTTTGGGGCACATCTCAGGAAAGATGCGTATGCACTACATCCGGATTCTCCCTGGCGACAAGGTAACTGTGCAGCTGACCCCGTACGATTTGAGTAGAGCCCGGATCGTTTTCCGCGCGAAATAACAGAAAGTAGTTAGGAGCTAGAAATGAGAGTTCAAGCATCTGTGAAGCGGCTTTGCAGGAATTGCAAGATCGTCCGCCGCAAAGGTGTGGTTCGCGTGATCTGCACGGATCCGCGTCATAAGCAGCGTCAAGGTTGATGCGGTCACCCGCATTCTTTATAATTTAATGTTTAGCATTTTGGGGTGAACGCATGGCCCGCATCGCAGGGGTAAACATTCCCAACCACAAGCACACCGAGATCGCATTGACTGCGATTTTCGGCATCGGCCGCACCCGCGCGCAGCAGATTTGTGACGCTGCTGGTGTCGGGCGTGCAGCCAAGATTAAAGACCTTACTGAGTCCGATATGGAACGGCTCCGCGACGAAGTCGCGAAGTTCACCGTTGAAGGTGATCTGCGCCGTGAAGTGACGATGAGTATCAAGCGCCTCATGGATCTGGGGTGCTATCGCGGGGTGCGCCATCGTCGTGGTTTGCCCCTTCGTGGCCAGCGCACGCGCACCAATGCTCGTACCCGCAAGGGGCCGCGCAAGGCGATCGCCGGCAAGAAGTAATAGGGATTAGACATGGCTAAGACTGCTGCGAAGGTTCGCAAGAAGATCAAGAAGAACGTGGCTGAAGGTATTGCCCACGTTCACGCGTCTTTCAATAACACGATTATTACCATCACCGACCGTCAAGGTAACGCCCTGTCCTGGGCAACCTCCGGTGGCGCCGGCTTCAAGGGCTCCCGTAAGAGCACTCCCTTCGCCGCGCAGGTCGCTGCAGAGGCGGCTGGCAAGGTTGCCATCGAGTGCGGCATCAAGAACCTGGAAGTGCGCGTCAAGGGCCCCGGCCCCGGCCGTGAGTCCAGCGTGCGTGCGCTGAATGCGCTGGGTATCAAGATCACCACGATTACCGATATCACGCCGATCCCGCACAACGGCTGCCGTCCGCCGAAGAAGCGTCGTATCTGACAAGGAGTTGAACAGTGGCTCGTAATCTTGACCCGAAGTGCCGTCAGTGCCGTCGTGAGGGTGAGAAGCTCTTCCTGAAGGGCGAAAAATGTTTTACCGACAAGTGCGCTATTGAGCGTCGTTCGTACGCTCCTGGTCAGCACGGTCAGAAGTCCGGTCAGCGCCTGTCCGGTTATGGTGTGCAACTGCGTGAGAAGCAAAAGATCCGTCGTCTGTACGGCGTGCTTGAGCGTCAGTTCCGCAAGACCTATGCCGAGGCAGATCGTCGCAAGGGCCAGACGGGTGAGAACCTTCTGCAGCTCCTCGAAGGTCGTCTGGACGCAGTGGCCTACCGTATGGGCTTCGGTGCCTCCCGCGCAGAAGCTCGCCAGGTCGTCCGTCACAACGGCGTGCTGGTGAACGGCAAGCGTGTGAACATCCCGTCCTACACCGTTCGCCCCGGTGACGAGATTCAGCTGACCGACAGCGCTCGTAACCAGCTTCGTGTGAAGGCAGCGCTTGAGGCTGCCGAATCCCGTGGCTTCCCGGAATGGCTGGCTGTCGACATCAAGGCTGGCAAGGGCACGCTGAAGGCTTACCCGCAGCGTGCGGAACTGCCGGCGACCTTGAATGAAGGTCTGGTTGTCGAACTGTATTCGCGTTAATGGTGGTCGCGCCTCTGGCGCGACTCTATAGAAGGATTGTCGATGCAAAGTAATGCTCTGCTGAAACCGCGCATCATCGAGGTGCAGAATGTTTCGCCGGTGCACGCCCGGGTGACGATGGAGCCGTTTGAGCGCGGTTTCGGTCACACTTTGGGTAATGCACTGCGGCGTATTCTGCTGTCCTCGCTGCCGGGCTACGCGCCGACCGAGGTGTCGATCGAGGGCGTACTGCATGAGTACTCGACGCTCGATGGTGTACGGGAAGATGTGGTTGATCTTCTTCTCAACCTGAAAGGTGTCGTTCTCAAGTTGCACGGCCGTGGCGAAGCTACGTTGTCGCTGGCGAAGTCGGGTGAGGGCGTGGTGACGGCGGCTGATATCGAAGTCTCCCACGACGTCGAGGTTATCAATCCGGATCACGTGCTGGCTCACCTTGCCCCTGGTGGTAAGCTGGACCTGCAGATCAAGGTTGAGCAGGGGCGTGGTTACGTCCCTGGCAACCAGCGCCCGGCCGCCAACGAGTCGAAGGCTATTGGTCGTATCGTTCTTGATGCGTCTTTCAGCCCGGTTCGTCGTGTGAGCTACGCGGTCGAAAGCGCGCGGGTTGAGCAGCGTACCGACCTGGATCGCTTGGTCCTCGATATCGAGACCAACGGCGCGGTTGATCCGGAAGAGGCTGTGCGGTTCGCGGCTCGTGTGTTGATGGATCAGCTTTCCGTCTTTGCCGATCTGGAGGGTACTCCTACGGCGGTGGAGGCTCCGAAGGCTCCGGCCATCGATCCTATCCTTTTGCGTCCGGTAGATGATCTTGAGCTGACCGTTCGTTCTGCGAACTGTCTGAAGGCTGAGAACATTTATTACATCGGTGATCTGATTCAGCGCACCGAAACTGAATTGCTCAAGACCCCGAACCTGGGTCGCAAGTCGCTGAATGAGATCAAGGAAGTCCTTGCCTCGCGCGGTTTGACGCTGGGCATGAAACTTGAAAACTGGCCGCCGGCCGGGCTGGAAAAGCTCGGTTGAGCGTAACGAAGAAGAGGTAATTTCAAATGCGTCACCGTAACGGTCTTCGCAAGCTCAACCGCACCAGCAGCCACCGTCAGGCTATGCTGCGCAACATGGCTAACTCCCTGCTGCGTCACGAAGTCATCAAGACGACCGTGCCGAAGGCAAAGGAACTGCGCAAGGTTGTTGAGCCGCTGATCTCGCTTGGCAAGAAGCCGAGCCTGGCTAATCGTCGTCTGGCCTTTGATCGCCTGCGCGATCGCGAAATCGTCGTCAAGATTTTCGACGAACTGGGTCCGCGTTTTGCTGCCCGTAACGGCGGTTATCTGCGTATCCTGAAATGCGGTTTCCGTGATGGCGACAACGCCCCGATGGCGTTTGTTGAGCTGCTGGACCGTCCGGAAGGCGCGGTTGAGGCACCGGAAGCTGAACAAGCTGCGGCTTAAGCCGGAGTTGGGAAGTTGAAGGAGAGAAGGGTCAGCGAAAGCTGGCCCTTTTTGTTTTTGTAGTTGCAGCGAAGGAGGTGCAGGTGGGGCGATTTGTTTATGCCGTTTTCGCGCTTTCGCTGGTACTACACGTTGTTGTTTTTTGGCCGGCACCGGACGCGCCACCGCTCCGGAAGCGAACGACACCGCTTACGGTACGCTTGACTGGTGGCGCTACACCCGCGATGCCGGCTGTGCGGGGTGCGGACTTGGAGGTGCCGGAGGGTAAGGGCGCGACGGCTGCGGCTAAGGCGCGGTATGAGCACAGTATGTCCAAGGCCGACCTCGCTCCGGTCAGAGCGCTCACGCAAGATGGGCGAGAGCGTGGTCTTGCTTCGTCCAAGTTGGTCGGCATCACTGTATCGTCGGGCGCATCTACTGTGGAGCCTGTGCTGCCGGCACAGGCTGTCGTGCCGGATGAAGGGGGTGCTGACCTTGTCCAGATAGGCCGCTACCGCTTAGCTCTTGCCGTCACTGCGGTGCGGCTGCAGCGTGCGTCTGGGCAGTCCGTGGCAGGCGGGCTGGAGGGACGGGCGTTGCTCGTTGTGTATGTTAGGCCAGGGGCTGAGCGGCCGGAAGTCCGATTGGCCGAGTCCAGCGGGGTCGGGCATCTGGATGATGGGGCCTTGAACCTGATGCGGCGTGCCGTCTCGCAGGTTGCGGTGCCGCCGCAGGGGCAGCCGTTTTCAGTGGAACTGCCTGTGTTGTTCGAGGCAATGTAGGCGCGCGGATCGAAGGGCGGTGGGCGGCTATCGATAAGTTCCGGGGATCGGAACGGCCAAAGTCGTCGTGTGAAGGTCGAAGCGCCCGCGGCGCCGGTCTTCAAAGTAGCACTTCAAGGTGTATTCGATCGAGCGGAACGCGATCTCTTCCCACGGAACGTCAGCTTCGGTGATGAGGCTGGCTTCAAGGGATTCCTCACCCGGTGCAAAGTCGGGGTCAATGAGTTTTGCGCGATAGATGATGTGAATCTGGCTGATGTGTGGCAGATCCACAAAGGAGAACATCTCGGCCAGTTCAATCTTGGCCCCTGCCTCTTCAAGGGTTTCACGCAGCGCGGCTTGGCCGGTGGTTTCGTTGTTTTCCATGAAGCCAGCGGGTAAAGTCCAGCAACCGTAGCGCGGCTCAATGGCTCGGCGGCACATGAGGATCTTGTTCTCCCATTCAGCGATGGCGCCAACGACGACTTTTGGGTTCTGATAGTGGATCGTTCCACACTGGTCGCAAACGTGGCGAGGAAGATTGTCTCCGGGGGGAACCTTGAGGCTGACGGGGGCACCGCAATGGGAGCAGAAGTTCATGATGTGCGGACAGGCTTGGACAGTCCGGTCATTCTAATTCAATGGCACTCCGGTATACCTAGCGCTGGTCGCGGCATGTCGGGTTCAGGGGGTGCGCGCTTCGTCCGATACTGACGGACTAGACTGGGAACGCTGGCGAGAGCCAGGCGGGGATATGGCAGCGTCGATAGATATTACGAAGTTCGAGCAGTTGAAAGTTTCCGGGGACCTGCCGTCCCCGAAGGGCGTTGCCTTGGCGGTCATCAGGTTGATACAGCGGGAGGGTAGCTCGATCGATGATCTGGCCCGCGTGGTGAAGACCGACCCGGCTTTCGTAGGGCGTTTGATCAAAGCAGCCAATTCGCGCACGGCGCACGGGCGCCGCGCGGTGGCGTCGGTGACCGAGGCCTTGATGGTGCTGGGACTGCCGGCGGTGCGTACGCTTGCGCTTGGTTTTTCCTTACTCTCCAGCTACCGGGGCGGGGCGTGCAAGGGCTTTGACTATGAGCGTTTCTGGACTGGGTGTCTGGTGCTCGGCATCGCGATGCAGGCCATCACACAGCGGACACGGGTTGCCGCGGCTGAGGAGACTTTCTGCCTTGGGCTGTTGGCCCGGGTAGGGGAGTTGGCGCTAGCGACCCTCTATCCGACGGAGTATGAGCGGGTGCTGCGGCAGACGCTGGAGTTCCGGGATGTAACTCTGGCACAGCTGGAGCAAAAGGCTTTTGCCATGGATCACCGGCAACTGACTGCGGCGATGTTGGCCGATTGGGGGATGCCGCGTATTTTTCACGAGACTGCCTACTTCGTCGAAGCGCCGGAGGAGGCCGGGTATACAGATGGTTCCCGGGAGTTCGTCGTCGTGCAGTCGCTTCATCTGGCCGAGTACATCGCCGAGGTTTGTACGGCGGCTGCGCCGGAGCGTCCGAATCTGATGCGACGCCTCTTTGAGATTGGGGAGCGGCTTTCCTTTGATCGCGGGACGGTGACCGAGCTTTGTGACCATGTTGTCAGTGAATGGCATTCGTGGGGGCAACTGCTTGCCTTGCAGGCCGAGGAGGTGCCGCCGTTCAGGGAGCTGGCGGTCCGTGGAGAGGAACTGGCTGCAGGTCGGGTCGGGGAACCGGACGTGTCTCCCGCTGAGCATCCCACGGTGGATGCGGGAGAGGCCGGGCAAGTGTTCGATGGCGAGTCTGCTGGTGTGCCGGGTAGTCCTTCGATGCGCGTCCTCATCGTCGATGACGATGCTTCCATGCGTTCGGTCGTGCGCAAGGTTCTTGAGACCGTCGGCCATCGGGTGATGGAGGCCGCTGACGGGCGAACAGGGATGGAGATGGCGCTGGAGTTCCAGCCGCAGTTGATGATCGTGGACTGGGTCATGCCGGAGATGACCGGGCTCGAGCTCACGCGCGCCTTGCGGCAGACCAAGATCGGGCGCGCGATCTATATCCTGATCATGACGAGTCTCGATGACGATGATCGCCTGATCGAGGCTTTCGAGAATGGCGTCGATGACTTCATGAACAAGCCCATCAATCCGCGGGTTCTGGCGGCACGCCTGCGTGCCGGGCAGCGGGTGATTCGACTGCAGCAGGAGGTGGATCGGGACCGCGAGGAGATCCGCCGGTTTGCCGCCGAGCTGGCCGTGTCTAATCGGAGGCTCCAGGAGGTGGCGCTGACCGATGCCTTGACGGGCTTTCCCAACCGGCGCTACGCGATGGATCGCATCCAGCAGGAGTGGCTGGTGTCGTCGAGAACCCGCCGCGCCTTGTCGGTGATGGTCATCGACGTGGATCAGTTCAAGCTTTACAACGACTCCCATGGCCACGACGTCGGCGATGCGGTGCTCAAACGGGTCGCCGCCGTGGTAAAGGGGGCGCTGCGGGCCCAGGATGTCGTCGCCAGGACCGGTGGCGACGAGTTTCTTGTCATCTGTCCGGATACCAATTTGGATGCAGCCATGGCGTGTGCCGAGCGAGTGCGGTTCGCGGTGGAGAACGTACGTGCTCCACTCAATGGGGTGTCACTGAAGATCTCTCTGAGCATCGGCGTGGCGAGCCGCGAGGGACAGATGCCGGATCCCGATGCCTTGATCAAGCGTGCGGATCAGGCGCTTTATCAGGCGAAGGAAAAGGGAAGAAATCGGGTCATGAGTGTTCAGCTCTCCCGTCCGGGGCCGGTCGTTCCACGGCGCTAGTACGATCAAGCTGCTTGAGTCCTGATCTTCGCAAACGAGAATGACGGTCGTGCATTGATGAATTTGAATGGACAGGTAGTCGGTCGCGACAGCGCAGGCGACAGGGATATCGGAATCCTGGTTGTCGATGACAGTGAGGATGACGTCTTCCTCCTGGGCAGGGCACTCGCCAAGTGGGGCATGAAGGTGCGCTGCGAGCGTGTGGATAACGCAAGCGCGATGCGGGCCGCGCTGTGCGCGCCGGGCTGGGATATCGTCATTTCCGATCACCGCATGCCGGGCTTCGATTCGGCAGGGGCCTTGCAGGTCCTGAAGGAGAGCGGTTGCGACCTGCCGTTCGTGATTTACTCCGGGGTCATCACTGACCAGCAGGCTTTTTCGTCGATGCTGGATGGTGTCAGTGATTACGTGCCGAAGGGTAATTTTGCCCGTCTGGTGCCTGTTATCACCCGGGAGCTGCGCGGCGCCGCGGCGCGCCGGGTGGCGCGGGAGGCGGGCAGCCAGATTCAGGCGCTGGCGTACTTCGATGCCCTGTGCAAGTTGCCGAACCGACAGCTAATCTGTGCCCGTCTGGCCGAATGGGCGCGTGAGGCATCGACAAGGCAGGTTCCCTTGAAGGCGGCCATCTTTCATGTCGATCTGGACCGCTTCCAGCGCATCAATTCAAGCTTTGGTTACGAGGCGGGCAATGTCCTGCTGCGTCAGGTTGCCAAGCGTCTGCTAGAGAGTTCCGAATCCCACGGGCTGGTCGCCCGGCTCGGTGGTGATGCGTTTGGTATTCTCGTGCCGGGTGTCTGCGAGCACGGGGCTGCGGAGGTCTTCGCCCGCTGGCTGATACGTGCATTCGAGTTGCCTTTTGTTCTGGACAGGATCGAGTTGTTTCTGTCGGTCAGCGTCGGGGTGGCCTGGCTTCGCGAGGGCGAGGATGATGTGTTTTCCCTGCTGACCCATGCGGAAACGGCGATGAGCGCAGTCAAGCAGGAAGGGGGTAACGCCTACCGCTTCTTCGATGCGGACATGCTGAGCGGTTCGGCAGAGCGGATCGCCCTGGAGAGCGATCTGCGCTTTGCGATTGAGCGCAATGAGCTCTGGGTTGCCTATCAGCCTTGTGTCGAGGGAAGCGATGGTCGGGTGGTGAGTGCGGAGGCGCTCCTGCGCTGGCGTCATCCCCGTCTCGGGCCTATCGGTCCTGACCGCTTTATTCCGATTGCCGATGAGAACGGGATGATCATCGAGCTCGGCGAGTGGGTCATGCGGGAGGCCTGCCGGGAATGCCGGCGTTGGCGCGACATGGGGTGGCGCGACATGTTCGTTTCGGTGAATGTCTCCGCTGTCCAGTTTGCGCAGCCGCGGCTCATCGAATCGGTGCGACGGGCGCTGGAGGACGCAGGGCTGGAGCCTGGGGGGCTGCAGCTTGAGATCACCGAGTCCTCCTTGATGCAGGATGCCGAGACGGCCGTGGCCATGTTGCGGGCGTTCAAGAACATGGGGTTGCGGGTGGCCATCGACGATTTTGGCACGGGGTATTCGTCGCTTGCCTATCTCAAACGCTTTCCGGTTGATGTGATCAAGGTCGACCAGTCCTTTGTGCGGGATCTTTGTGACGATGAGGAGAACGCGGCGATCGTCCGGGCCATCATCGTACTGGCACGCAGCATGCGGCTTCACGTGATTGCCGAGGGGGTAGAGTCATCGAGCCAGGTGGATGCCTTGCTTACCGATGGTTGCGACTGCTTTCAGGGGTATCTGTTTGGAAGGCCTGTCGCGGCCGCCGACTTCCGGGCTGCGCTGGAGGCGGCGGTCGAAGGTGGGGCGGCTGGGAGGGAAGTAGTTCTTTGAACCGGTTTGCCTGAAGGTGGTTTGCGTGTAAGATTTTTTCTTACATTTGTATACGGTTTTTTTCTTACTTCATAATCCGTCGCCGTCGGATGGCGAGCCTTGCCGGTTGACGGCAGAATTTGCCGCATACGATGGCCAAATGCTGAGGAGAGCACCATGCGCACCAATGGTATGCAAGATGAAATCCGGGAGTTGAATCTCGCTTACCTGATGTTGGCTCAGCAGATGCTGCGCGAGGACCGAGCCGCGGCCCTCTATCGTCTCGGTATCGGGGAAGATGTGGCTGCCATCCTGGAAGGCCTGAGCGCGGCCCAGGTTCTCCGTATGGCCAGTTCCAATATGTTGCTGTGCCAGTTCCGCTTCAATGACACGATGCTCGTTGATCTGCTGTCGTCCCACGGCAGGGAACGGGGAACTGCTCATCTGCATGCGGCTATTCTGGCCGCTGGCCGTCCGGTAGAGGATCTGGCCTGAAGCTTGATCCGTCCAGGGGCTGCCATGCGTAACAAGAGCGTATTGGCTGAGGCGCAGGACATTCAAAAGGCTGTCGAGCTGATCCGCCTCGGTGCGCGCATGCAAATGCTCGAAGCGGAAACCTCCCTGAGTCGTGAGCGCCTGCTCAAGCTGTACAAGGAGGTCAAAGGCGTATCCCCGCCGAAGGGAATGCTACCGTTCTCCACGGACTGGTTCATGTCGTGGCAGCCGAACATTCATGCATCTCTGTTCATGGCGTTGTACCGCTTCGTGCGCAAGCATGCCAAGCAGGATGGCCTTGATGCGATCGTGCAGGCCTATCGCCTGTACAACGAGCATATTGAATCCTTCGAGATGGAGCAGATCCTGAGCCTGACGCGGGCCTGGACGCTCATCCGTTTCTTCGACGCCAATCTGCTGCAGTCGGCCCGTTGTACCTGTTGCGGCGGGGAGTTCGTCACGCACGCTTTTGATCCTACCCATGAATACGTCTGTGGTTTGTGCCATGTCCCGTCGCGGGCCGGCAAGACCCGCCGGGTTGCACCCGGGGCGGAGGAGGCGGCGGGGCCGTGATGACAGGTGTTCGATGACGGGGAATGCCGCCATGCTAGTGGCGGCTTTTTTTTGTATGCACAGGGGACGATAGGCTTGCCTCGCGGGCTCAAGTTTCCGGGGCCTGGGCCGATATCGACGAAGAAGAATAACGCTCCGGATGCGC
This sequence comes from Zoogloea sp., assembly GCF_041914405.1. Classification (NCBI taxonomy): domain Bacteria; kingdom Pseudomonadati; phylum Pseudomonadota; class Betaproteobacteria; order Rhodocyclales; family Zoogloeaceae; genus Zoogloea; species Zoogloea sp. Next base: position 50,105 of record NZ_JAYSDK010000031.1, on the reverse strand, counting down.
CCCGTAAGGGCGTGTCCGCTGATAGAGGTTGCAGCGATGTTTTTGATCATCGGCTACGTGATTATCCTGGCGGCTTCGTTGGGCACTTATGCGGTGCACGGCAGTCTGGCCGCGCTGTGGGTGCCCACCGAATACATCGCCATTGTCGGTCTGACCATTGGCGGCTTTGTGGCGGGTAATGGCCCCAAGGCGATCAAGGGCACGATCGCGGCGCTTCCGACCATCTTCAAGGGCTCCCCGTACAACAAGGCGTTCTATGTCGACGTGCTGTGCATGCTCTACGAGATCCTTGCCAAGGTGCGCAAGGAAGGCCTGATGTCGATCGAGGGTGACGTGGAAAACCCGGACGGCAGTCCCATCCTGTCCAAATATCCGGCTTTCACGGCCGACCATCATGCTGTCGATTTCCTGTGCGACTACCTGCGGATGATGGTTGGCGGCAATCTCAATGCGTTCGAGATCGAGAACCTGATGGATGTGGAAATGGAAACCCACCATCAGGAAGCCCACGGTCCGGCGCACGTGGTGTCCAAGGTGGCGGATGGTGTTCCTGCCTTTGGTATCGTTGTGGCGGTGATGGGCGTGGTGAACGTGATGGGCTCGGTCGGTCAGCCGCCGGCAGTGCTGGGCAAGATGATCGGTGGTGCGCTGGTCGGGACCTTCCTGGGTATTCTCGTTTCCTATGGTTTCGTCGCTCCGGTCGCTGGGCAGCTCGAGCAGAAGGTCGATGAAGGCGGCAAGATCTACCAGTGCATCAAGGCAGTATTGCTGGCCAGCATGAACGGATATGCGCCTCAGGTGGCGGTGGAGTTTGGCCGGAAGGTTCTCTTCTCGTCCGATCGGCCCAGTTTTGCCGAGTTGGAAGAAGCCATCAAGAGCCGCAAGTGAGGCTGGCGACAGTGGAACTCCGTGATGCGGGAGGGTGCGCCGAATGAGCGACGATACCCAGCAGCCAATCGTCGTCAAGAAGATCAAGAAGGGCGGCGGTGGCGCCCATGGTGGCGCCTGGAAGATCGCCTACGCCGACTTCGTCACGGCGATGATGGCCTTCTTCCTGTTGATGTGGCTCCTGGGGTCGACGGCGCAGGGCGACTTGAAGGGGATCGCCGATTTCTTCAGTTCTCCCCTCAAGGTTGCGATGAACGGTGGGTCAGGGGCCGGCGACGCGTTGAGTCCGATCGCCGGTGGCGGGCAGGACCTCACGCGTTCCGTTGGCCAGGTCAAGCGTGGCGATGTGGACGGCCGCCGATCCGTCAACATCGAGGCCGCCAAAGGGGCGACCAAGCCGGAAGGGGACGATGGCAAGAACGTCCAGAACAAGAATGAAGAGCGCAGGGAGCGGGCCAAGCTCGAGGACTTGAAGGGGCAGATCGAGGCCATTATTGAGGCCAGTCCCAGTCTGCGGGCTTTCAAGAACCAGTTGCTGCTGGACATCACCTCGGAGGGGCTGCGCATCCAGATCGTCGATGAGCAGAATCGGCCGATGTTCGATTCCGCCAGTGCCTCGCTCAGGCCTTATACGCAGGAACTGCTGCGCGCCATCGGTGCGACGCTCAATGGCGTGGAAAACAATGTCAGTCTTTCAGGGCATACGGACTCGACCCGCTATGCGGGCGGCGAGCGGGGCTTTTCCAATTGGGAGTTGTCTGCCAACCGGGCCAATGCATCGCGCCGGGAATTGGTGGCGGGAGGGCTCGCAGAAGGCAAGATGGTGCGGGTCGTTGGCCTTGCCGATACGGTGCCGCTCGATCCGGCCAACCCGAATGCGGCACTCAACCGACGGATCAGCATCATCGTGCTCAACCGTCAGGCGGAGGCTGCGTTGAAGGCGAGCACGAGCCGAACTCTGGAAGTGAGCAGCGGTGACGAAATGGATGCGACGGATATTCGCCGTGGCATGGTAAAAGGAGCGCGCCCGGTGCGGTGAGTCCGTTCCGTGCATGCGATTCGGTGAGTGGCGATATGCGGATTTGGTGATCCAGCGGGCCAGGTGCTAGAAAAAATGTCACGATCAAATGCGGTTTTGCTTGGAGTGCTGTGGTCCCTGCTGATTGTTGGCGGGGTGGTGCTGCTGTCAGGCGCGAACGCTTGGCACATGCTGGCCTTCGTGTTACTCGCCGGTGGCTGGTGCGGCGTGCTCCTGATGCAGCGGCAAGGTGCTACGGGTCCGACGTCGGGAGAGCTGGTGCCAGCTGGCTCCGCGGGCCTGGCAACCGTCGAGAATGTTCTGCGTGAATCCATCCGGGGATTCCAGCGGCAGCACGAGGCGGCGCTGGCCGAGGTCCGGAGCGTGGAGGAGAGGTTGTCTGGCGCCATCGTGACGCTGACGCAGAGTTTTCAGGGCATTCTTGCCGCAACCAACCAGCAACAGGAGATTGCCCTCGGGCTGGCCAAGGAAGGCGATCCGGTCGATGGTGCCAGTCGCGTCGACGACTTTGTTGCCCATACTTCGGGTGTGATGCAGCGGGTCGTCGATAGCGTGATCATGAATAGCAAGCTGGGTATGGAGCTGGTCGAGCTGACCGATCGCATCTCCAAACGGGCCAGTGATGTGGAGGCGATCCTCGGCGAGATTGGAGCGATTGCCAAGCAGACCAATCTGCTTGCCCTCAATGCGGCAATCGAGGCCGCCCGTGCGGGTGAGGCCGGGCGCGGGTTCGCGGTGGTGGCCGACGAGGTGCGGGACTTGTCCACGCGCACGACCCAGTTCAGCCAGCAGATTGCGGCGGTGATGAAATCCATGCGGGAGGGCGTGAAGGGAACCGAGGACGCCATCGCCAAGCTGGCGTCCACCGACATGAACTTCGCACTTGAGTCGAAGCAGCAGGTGGAGCGTGTGCTGATGTCGATGGAGACGCTCAACAAGGCACGTTCCGGCGCCATTCGCGAGTTGGGCGAATATACCCACGCAATGGATGCTGAAGTGAACCGTGCGGTAATGGCGCTGCAGTTCCAGGATCTGGTGTCCCAGCTGATTGGTCGCGTGCAGCGGCGGATCGAGGGGCTCGGCCAGCTGGAGACTGAATTGGATGCGCTGATCGGTGAGATCCAGCTCGCCGCAGCTGGGGATGTCCGCTCCCTGCAGCACGCAGCCGAGTCCGTCCAGAAGCGCCTGGCTGAACTTGTAGTTGTCGAAGAGGGGGCCGCTGGGCACGCTCGGGAAGTCTCGCATGGCGAGATCGATTTGTTTTAGTTTCAAGAACCTAGGAAATATACGATGGCCAAGATCGTACTGACTGTTGATGATTCTGCTTCCATCCGGCAGATGGTTTCATTCACCTTGAAAAGTGCCGGCTACGAAGTCGTCGAAGCCGTCGATGGCATGGATGGCCTCGACAAGGCCAAGGCCAAGGCCTGCAGCCTGGTGCTGACCGACCAGAATATGCCCCGCATGGATGGCCTGTCGTTGATCAAGTCGCTGCGTGCGATGCCCCAGTACCGCAGCGTGCCGATCCTGATGCTGACGACCGAGTCTTCCGACACGATGAAGTCGCAGGGGCGGGCGGCCGGCGCAACGGGCTGGCTGGTCAAGCCCTTCGATCCGCAGAAGCTCATCGAAGTGGTCAAGAAGGTCATCGGCTGATCAGGTTGGTACAGGGCGGGCATCAGGGGAGGCAGTCATGGCCATAGACATGAGCCAGTTCTATCAGGTCTTCTTCGAGGAGGCCGCGGAGCACCTGGCGAGCATGGAAGCATTGCTGCTTGCCATCGATCCCGGCGCTCCCGATCCGGAAGATGTGAACGCCCTGTTCCGGGCGGCCCATTCCATCAAGGGGTCGAGCGGGACCTTCGGCTTCCAGGACATGATGGAGGTTACCCACATCCTTGAAACCATGCTCGACCGCGTACGCAAGGGTGAGGCGCCTCTGACGGACGACATGGTCGATGCCTCGCTGGTGGCTGGGGATGTGCTGAAGAACCTGCTGGCGGCCCACCGCGGCGAGGACGAGGCGGATCGGGAGGCGGCGGAGGCCATCTGTCACCGGCTCGAAGCCTTATGCCGGGCCCTCGATGAGCCGTCCCGAGGTGAGGCTGAAGGGCCCGCCGTTGTGCCGCCGCAGGAGTCATCGTCGTCCGCGGGTTTCGACCTGCTATTTACGCTGGTCGGGGACGTGGGTGGGGAGCGGGATACGTTTGCTGACCTGTTGTCCGAGCTTGGGCGCATCGGTGTGGTGCAGACGCTGGAGGCCCCGACGCCGGGCGAGCGTCGTTGCCATCTGCGCATCGAAACCGACAAGGATGGCGATTTCTTGCGTGGCCTTCTCGAGTTCGTGGCCGAAGCAGCCTCGCTGCGCATCGAGCCGCTAGCGGGAGGGGGAGCAGAAGAGGAGGCATACGGCTTCTTTGAAGACATCCCCGAGGTGGCGGGTGGCAGCGAGTGGCGTAGCAGTGACGATGCCTATGGTTTCTTCGAGCCGCTGCAGTCTGTGCCCGGCGCGGCGGTGACCGAGGAGGCTTATGGCTTCTTCGACGAGCAAGAAGTGGCCAGCCTTCTAGCCAAGCAGCAGGCGGCCGAGCCTTACGGTTTCTTTACCGAATTGCCGGTGCCCGATGCGGAGCCGTCCGGAGTTACGGCGGTCCAGGAAACGGCGTATGGCTTGTTTGAGCCTTTGCCCGAGGCGCCGGCGACCAGTTCTCCCGAACAGGTCGATGCGAGCGTTGCAGTTGATGCTCCGGCAGCCGTCGCCGCCGTGCCGCAGGTGCCTGCCCGCAGGCCTGCCGCGCGTGCGCCGGGTGGCGGCGATAGCGGTTCCATCCGGGTCAGCGTCGAGAAAGTAGACCAGATGATCAATCTGGTGGGCGAGCTCGTCATTACCCAGGCCATGTTGACCCAGGCGGCGGTGAATGTGGACCCGGTTATTTGTGAGCGCCTGATCAACGGACTGGCGCAGCTTGAGCGCAATACCCGTGACCTGCAGGAGTCCGTGATGTCGATCCGGATGATGCCGATCTCGGTGGTGTTCAGTCGTTTTCCGCGGGTCGTGCGGGATCTGTCCCAAAAGCTGGGCAAGCAGGTGGAGCTCAAGACCATCGGCGAGAGCACCGAGATGGACAAGAGCCTGGTCGAGCGGATCACCGATCCGCTGACCCACCTCGTGCGTAACAGCCTCGATCATGGCCTCGAAACCCCCGAGAGGCGTCGTGCTGCGGGCAAGTCCGAAACCGGCACGATCACCCTCAGCGCCTATCATCAAAGTGGCAACATCGTCATTGAAGTCGGCGACGACGGCGCGGGTCTCAACCGCGCGCGCATCCTGGCCAAGGCCAGGGAGCGCGGCATGCTGGTCAGCGACTCGATGAGCGATCAGGAGGTCTGGCAGCTCATCATGGAGCCGGGCTTCTCCACTGCAGATCAGGTGACCGAAGTATCCGGGCGTGGCGTCGGCATGGACGTGGTGAAGAAGAACATTTCGGCGATGGGCGGGCGGATTGAGCTCGATTCGATGGCGGGTATCGGAACCCGGATCACCGTGCGCCTGCCCCTGACGCTGGCGATTCTGGATGGCATGAGCGTCGGGGTCGGGCCGGAAACCTACATCATTCCGCTCAGCTACGTGATGGAGTCCATGCAGCCCGAGCGGGGCATGATGAAGAGCGTGTCCGGCGTCGAGCGCCTGATCCAGGTGCGTGGCGAATACCTGCCGGTGATCTGTCTGCATGAAGTGTTCCGTATCCCCGGGGCGATCACCGACTGGTCGAAAGGCATCATGGTGGTGCTCGAGGCGGATGGACAGAGTGCAGCCCTGTTCATCGACCAGCTTATCGGTCAGCACCAGGTCGTGATCAAGAGCCTGGAGGCCAACTATCGCCGGGTCCAGGGTATTGCCGGTGCCACGATTATGGGCGATGGGCGTGTGGCTCTGATTCTCGATGTGCCGATGTTGGTCGGGATGGCTCGGCGAGTGCTGCCAGCTGCCGCCTGAACGCATTGGTGCCGCCCCGGCAGGGCTTTCGGCGGACGGGTAACTTTTGGTGTCGCTGTTATCCGCCGGCTTCAGAAAAGGTGTCTCGTGCCGTAAAGGCAAGTGTTCCCTTGGAGGAGTGTTGCCATGCTGCAGGCCGCCCATACTACTGCCGCGCAGGAGCCCGAGGACTCCGGCGCCGTGCAGGAATTGCTTACCTTCACCCTCGGTGCAGAGGAGTACGCCATCGACATCCTGAAGGTTCAGGAGATTCGTGGCTATGATGCGGTGACAACCATCGCCAATGCCCCCAGCTTCATCAAAGGGGTCATCAACCTACGCGGCACGATCGTGCCCATCGTTGATCTGCGCATCAAGTTTTCCGTCGGCGTTGCGGAATACACCCCCTTTACCGTCGTGATCATCCTCAATATCGGCGGCCGCATCGTCGGCATGGTGGTCGATGCGGTCTCCGACGTCATTGCCCTGAAGCCCGAGCAGATCCGTCCAGCTCCCGATTTTGCTTCGTCCGTGGATACCGCCTACATCATGGGTCTGGGTGCGCTCGGCGAACGCATGCTGATCGTCGTCGACATCGAGCGGCTGATGCTCTCCAGTGAAATGGCCCTGGTGGACGAAGCGGCAGCTTGACTACGCGTTCTGCCTGTCCCGGCTCTCGTTCCTGTCTCTTGAGAAAGTCTTTGTCATGACTACCCTCCTGTCTCCCGCGGTTGGAGTGATGAATCGCCTGTCCGTGCAGGGCAAGATGCTCCTGCTCGGTCTGATCGCCATGGTGTCCGTGGTGGTACTGGCGTACATGCTGCTGGCCCGGGTCGAAGGGGATATCGCTTTTTCCGAAAAGGAAACCCAGGCTGCGCCGCTGGTGATGCCGGCACGTCACCTGATGCAGGCTTTGCAGACCCATCGTGGCGTGGCTCAGGGCGTGATCGGCGGGAATGCGTCGCTTGCCGGTAAGCTGGCTGAGCTGCGGGCGGAGGCGGACAAGGCCATCGCCGAAGGCGATGCGGCATCGGCCCGTTTTGGTGAGGGGCTTGGGGTGAGCGCCGACTGGGCCGCCCTTCGTCAGGGGTGGACCGAGGTGCAGGCCAAGGCGGTCAGCGTCGGCAGCGCGGAGAGCTTCAAGCTGCACACGGATTACATTGCCCAGGTCCGCCGCTTCATCACCATGGTGGCCGACAAGACAAATGCCACCCTCGATCCGGAACTGGAAACCTATTACCTGATGGACCTGTTTACGGTCCGTCTGCCGGCGCTGGCCGAGGATGCCGGGCGGGCGCGAGCCATGGGAACCGCCCTGGCTATCCGTCAGCACAGCACGGAGGCCGAACGTATCGACATGAACGTGTTCATGCGACGTCTCGCGGACGGGCGGGAGGGCGTCGAGGCGGCTATCGTCAAGGTCGGAAGCAACGGGCAGGCGCTGCGTGCCCGCCTCGATGTGCCGGGACAGAACTTCGATGCGGCGGTGAAAGGCTTTGGTGTCTTGGTCGATGAGCATGTGTTGAAGGGCTCGGACGTGTCGATTGGTGCTGCCCAGATGTTCGAGGAGGGCTCCAAGGCCGTGGATGCGAGTTACGCAATCCTCGACGTGGCTGTCCAGGAGTTCGACCGTTACCTCCAGTTGCGTCTGCAGCGCCTTTACATGGCACGTTGGACGGCGATTGGCGTGATCCTGTTCAGTCTGCTGGTGGTGGGTTATCTGTTTCTGGGCTTCCGCCGCACCATGTTGGACGGCATCGGCGAGATCCAGGCCGGTGTGCGGCGCATGGCGGACGGAGTTCTCGATGAGCCGGTGAATGTGAGTTCCCGTGATGCGTTCGGCGAGATTGCCGCAGCCTTGAATGCCATGCAGGCTAGCCTCAAGGCACGCCTGCTCGCTGAACATGAAGTGGCAGAAACCAATCTGCGGGTCCGCAATGCGTTGGACAAGGCGTCGACCAGCATCATGCTGGCCGACAATGACGGACAGATCGTGTACTGCAACGAAGCCGTGATGGGGATGTTGCGTGATGCGGAAGCCGACATCCGCCGCGACCTGCCGAATTTCAGTGTGGCGGGGCTGGTGGGCCGCAATTTCGACGACTTCCATCAGAACCCGGCGCACCAGCGCAACCTTCTCGGCCATCTGCAGGGCGAGCACAAAGCCAGCGTCCGGATTGGCGGGCGTACGTTTGCACTGGTCGCCAATCCGGTGGTCAACACCCAGGGCGTCCGTCTGGGGTCGGTGGTGGAATGGCAGGACCGTACCAACGAGGTGCGGGTCGAGCAGGAACTCGCGGGGTTGCTCGATGCCGCAGTGGCTGGAGACTTTGCCCGTCGCCTGTCTCTTGAAGGCAAGGCCGGTTTCTTTGCGACGGTCGCCGAAGGCATGAACAACCTGATGGGGATCGTTTCCACCAGTCTTGAAGACCTTGCGCGGGTTCTGAACGCGATTGCGCGGGGTGACCTGACGGAGAAGATCACGGCGGAATACAGCGGGACGTTTGGACAGCTGAAGGACGATACGAACACGACGGTGGAGCGTCTGCGCGAAGTGGTGGGGCAGATCAAGGAGTCTGCGGAGTCGATCAACGTGGCGGCGCAGGAGATCTCGGCGGGCAACTCGGACCTGTCGGCACGTACGGAAGAGCAGGCGAGCAGCCTGGAAGAGACGGCGAGCTCGATGGAGCAGCTGAACGCGACGGTTCGTCAGAACGCGGATAACGCGCGTCAGGCGCGGGAGCTGGCGAGCTCGAGCAACGAAGTGGCGGCGCAGGGCGGCGAGATGGTGGCGCGGGTGGTGGACACGATGGGCTCGATCCAGGAGAGCTCGAAGAAGATCGCGGACATCATTGGGGTGATCGACTCAATCGCATTCCAGACGAACATTCTGGCGCTCAACGCGGCGGTGGAAGCTGCGCGGGCGGGCGAGCAGGGGCGTGGTTTTGCGGTGGTGGCGAGCGAGGTGCGGAGCCTGGCGCAGCGTAGCGCGCAGGCGGCGCGGGAGATCAAGGCGCTGATCGCGGACAGTGTGGACAAGGTGGAAGACGGAGCCCGGCTGGTCAATGAAGCGGGGCAGACGATGGAAGACGTGGTCTCGAACTTCCAGAAGCTGTCGGCGCTGGTGACGGACATCTCGGAGGCGAGCCAGGAGCAGAGCGGCGGGATCGAGCAGGTGACGCAGGCGGTGGGCCAGATGGACGAGGTGACGCAGCAGAACGCGGCACTGGTGGAAGAGGCGGCGGCAGCGGCCGAGAGCCTGGAGGACCAGGCCCGCAGCCTCGTCCGGGCTGTGAGCACCTTCCGCCTGGTCGCCCAGGCTGGGGAGCCTGCGCCTGCGAGCCTGGATTTCGATGGGGTGATCCAGGCGCACATGGGCTGGAAGCACAAGTTGCGTAACTACCTGTCTGGCGAAGGCGAGGCTCTGGATCCGGTCGTGGTGTCCCGTGACGACAAGTGCGTACTTGGGTGCTGGATCCATGGTGAAGGCAAGCGTTACGCCGGCAATTCCCATTACGCTGCTTTGCGTAGCAAGCACGCGGATTTCCATACTTGCGCAGGTGCGGTTATCCGTGCCAAACAAGATGGAGACGATGCCGGCGCGCGGCGTTTGCTGCTCAATGAATTCGCGGTGCTTTCCGACGAAACGATTCAAGAAATACGCCATATGAAGCAGAGCTGTGAGGGGCTCCCTATGCCCGCCTCGATACCCGCCACTCCGAAGGCCAGTGTTACGCCTTTGCCGTCCCGCGCCCGGGGTGAAAAAGGGGGGGGAGGGGGCAAAGTGGCTGCACCCTTGCCCAAGCTGAAAGCAGGGGGCGTAGATCTGGCGGAAGCCGAGTGGGAAGAGTTTTGAACATTTGATTGGCCATTGGCTGTCGTGTGCAGGTGGCGAGGGAAGGATTCGAGATGAAAATAAATATGCCGGTGACCCAGCACGAGGTTGAATTGAGGGAAACGACGCTGATCGTTTCCAAGACCGACCTCAAGGGGCAGATCACCTATATCAATTCGGACTTCATCGCGATCAGTGGGTTTACCGAAGAGGAACTGCTCGGTCAGCCCCACAACATCGTGCGCCATCCTGATATGCCGGTGGAGGCCTTTGCCGACATGTGGCAGGCCCTGAAGGCAGGGCGTCCGTGGGTTGGGATGGTCAAGAATCGTTGCAAAAACGGGGATTTCTACTGGGTTGAAGCCCATGCCTCGCCGATTTTCGACAACGGTCGCGTTCTTGGATACATGTCAGTGCGACGCAAGGCCAGCGCGGACAAGATTCGCGCTGCAGAGGCGGCCTATGCTCAGTTTCGCGAGGGTAAGGCCGGCGGCAAGCAGATCGTGGATGGCAAGGTCGTGTCGGCTGGTGTCGCGCTCAGGTTCGGGCGTTGGCTGGGCAGCACCTCATTGGCCGCGCGTTCTGCGTTGGCTGCAACGCTTGCGCTGGCGGTGATCCTCGGAGCAGGTTCGCTGTACATGCGCGGACGGGCCAGCGAGGCGCTCGAAGCGCAGGGGTTGGCCGTGGTTTCCGATAAGGTGGCGGCCGTACGAGCGCTGGTCGAATCCAAGGCACAGAGCTTGCGCGTCGAAACCGACAGGCTAGGTAACCTCTTTGCGGCCAGTCTGGGGGACGGATTCAGCGTTAATGCCGCTGGTGAGGGTATGCCTGTGCTGCTCAACGGCGGCACGGTGATGAACCTGCGTACCCAGGAGGTGGATCGCTTCACCGCCGCCAGTGGCGCGGTGGCCACTCTTTTTGCCCGTAAAGGAGACGAGTTCTACCGGGTCGCCACATCGGTTAAAAAGGAGAACGGCGAGCGTGCCGTCGGGACTACGCTGGCCCATGACAGCCCTGCCTATGCCCGTTTGCTGGCCGGTGAGCGCTACGTGGGTAAGGCCGTGTTGTTCGGTGTCGATGCTTACACTGGCTATGCTCCGATCAAGGATGCCAGTGGGAAGGTGATTGGTGCCACCTTTGTCGGACGCAAGTTTGCAGAGGAAATGGCGGCTTTGCGCCAGCAGATCAAGACTGTCCGCTTCGGCGACACGGGTTATGCCTATGTGCTGGACTCCACGGCGGGCAAGACCCAGGGAGCCTTGGTCGTTCATCCGGCCAAGGAAGGGCAGAGTGTTCTCGAATCGAAGGATGCGAGTGGTCGCCCGTTCATCCGCGAGATGCTCGAGCGAAAGCAGGGGGTGATCCGTTATCCGTGGCTGAATGCAGAACTGAACGAGACCTCGGCCCGCGACAAAGTTGTGGCTTTCGACAGCTTTCCTGAATGGAACTGGCTGATCGCCGGCGGCACCTACATGGATGAATTCGAGAGCGTTTCCCGCAATATCGGCGTCATGCTGCTTGGCATCAGCCTGCTCGCAACGGTGTTGCTGGCGGGGCTCATCTTTGTGTTGTTGCGTGGCCTGATCGCGGGTCCGTTGGCGGCAATGGTACGGACTGCCCAGAGTGTGGCCAACGGCCGTTACAACAACGAGATCGATGTCAGCCGCAATGACGAGGTGGGGCGCGTCATGCAAGCGATCGAGGCGATGCAGGTCAAGCTGGGCAGCGATATTGCCGAGCAACAGCGGGTCAGTGATGAGAACGCACGTATCCGCCAGGCGTTGGACAGCGTCGAGACAAACGTGCGGATCGCCGAGCCCGATGGCCGGGTTATTTATGCCAATCCAGCTCTGGTGAAGACCATTCGTGGAATCGAAGGGGAAATCTGCAAGAGCGTCCCGGGTTTCCGCGCCGACAGCTTCGTTGGTAGCGATATCACCCGCCTGTATGCCGATCCGTCTGCGGCACGCCAGCGCCTGGCGGCGCTGCAGCAGACCACGCGCAGCATGATGGAGATTGGCGGGCGTAGTTTCGAGGTGGTGACCAGTCCGATCTTCAATGCGGGCGGAGAGCGCCTGGGGTCGGTTGGCGAATGGCGTGACCGTACCGATGAGCTGGCTGCTGAACGTGAAATTCAGGCCATCGTGTCGGCAGCGGCGGATGGTGACTTCTCGGCCCGTTTGCAGCGCGAGGGCAAGACCGGCTTCTTTGTCGATCTGACGGATGGGATCAATCGCCTCATGGAGGGGGTCGCGGGGAGTTTGAACGACCTTGCGCGGGTTCTGAACGCGATTGCGCGGGGTGACCTGACGGAGAAGATCACGGCGGAATACAGCGGGACGTTTGGACAGCTGAAGGACGATACGAACACGACGGTGGAGCGTCTGCGCGAAGTGGTGGGGCAGATCAAGGAGTCTGCGGAGTCGATCAACGTGGCGGCGCAGGAGATCTCGGCGGGCAACTCGGACCTGTCGGCACGTACGGAAGAGCAGGCGAGCAGCCTGGAAGAGACGGCGAGCTCGATGGAGCAGCTGAACGCGACGGTTCGTCAGAACGCGGATAACGCGCGTCAGGCGCGGGAGCTGGCGAGCTCGAGCAACGAAGTGGCGGCGCAGGGCGGCGAGATGGTGGCGCGGGTGGTGGACACGATGGGCTCGATCCAGGAGAGCTCGAAGAAGATCGCGGACATCATTGGGGTGATCGACTCAATCGCATTCCAGACGAACATTCTGGCGCTCAACGCGGCGGTGGAAGCTGCGCGGGCGGGCGAGCAGGGGCGTGGTTTTGCGGTGGTGGCGAGCGAGGTGCGGAGCCTGGCGCAGCGTAGCGCGCAGGCGGCGCGGGAGATCAAGGCGCTGATCGCGGACAGTGTGGACAAGGTGGAAGACGGAGCCCGGCTGGTCAATGAAGCGGGGCAGACGATGGAAGACGTGGTCTCGAACTTCCAGAAGCTGTCGGCGCTGGTGACGGACATCTCGGAGGCGAGCCAGGAGCAGAGCGGCGGGATCGAGCAGGTGACGCAGGCGGTGGGCCAGATGGACGAGGTGACGCAGCAGAACGCGGCGCTGGTGGAAGAGGCGGCGGCAGCGGCCGAGAGCCTGGAAGACCAGGCCCGCAGCCTCGTCCGGGCTGTGGCGATGTTCCGCCTGCAGGCCAGCCAGCAGGTGCCGCCGGCGGTCGCCGATGGGCGCCTGATGGCCGATAACGTGTCGCGTCTGCCCGAGCGTGCGTCGCGGCCTGCACCTGCTGCGGTCCGCTCCGCTGCGCCCTTGCCCAAGGTACGGCGTACCGGTGGCGTGGTCGGTAGTGACCTCGATGATGAATGGGAAGAGTTCTAAAGAGCGGCTTATGTCGGACAAACCTTTTTCCCGTAGTGCAGTGCCGCCCCGGGACACGGCCGTATCGCGTTCTGGGACGACGGCGCGGCCTCTAGCGCCTGTCCCGCGGTCTCCCGCAGCGGCGTCCCCGGATCGCGAATTCCAGTTCTCGTCAGCGGATTTCGAGCGTGTCCGCGACCTGATCTACCGCCATGCCGGCATCTCCCTGTCCCCGATCAAGCAGGACATGGTGTACAGCCGCCTGGCCCGCCGCCTGCGAGCGCGGGGCGATCGTACCTTCGGCGAGTATCTTGACCGGGCCCAGCGCGAGCCACAGGAGTGGGAAACCTTCGTCAATAGCCTGACCACCAATCTGACTTCCTTTTTTCGGGAGGCCCACCATTTCGAGATCCTGGCCGAGCGCCTCAGGAAGCATGTCGCGCGCTCGCCTTTCCGGATCTGGTGCAGTGCCGCCTCGACGGGCGAGGAGCCGTATAGCCTGGCCATCACTGCCTGCGAGGCCTTCAACAGTCTGAGCCCGCCGGTGCAGATCATTGCCACCGACATCGATACCAATGTGTTGGCAACGGCAGAGAAGGGGGTCTATGGTCTGGACCGGGTCGAGCGCCTGTCGCGGGAGCGCATGCAGCGCTTCTTCCTGAAGGGGACCGGGACGCAGGCCGGCCAGGCCCGCGTGCGTCCCGAGTTACAGCGTCTGATCGAGTTCCGGCGGATCAACCTGCTGGACAAGAGCTGGGCCGTGCAGGGGCCGTTTGACGCACTGTTCTGTCGCAACGTGATGATCTACTTCGACAAGCCGACACAGCATGGCATCCTTCAGCGTTTCGTTCCGCTGTTGAAGCCGGATGGCTTGCTGTTCGCCGGTCATTCGGAGAGTTTCCTGCATTCGGCAGATCTTTTCCGCTCCCTCGGCCGAACCGTTTACGAAAGGGCCGATGTCCGTGCACGCTGATCCCGGTTATGTGGAACATCTGGCAGGAAACCGCTACTTTGATCGGACTTTCGATTGCGATGCGGTGAAGGTGCTGCCCGGCGAGTATTTCGTGACCACCTCCGACATCGTTCTGGTTACGGTACTGGGTTCATGCGTGACGGCCTGCGTGCGGGACCGGGACAAGGGCCTGGGGGGGATGAACCATTTCATGCTGCCAGAGAATGGCGGGGAGGGCGTCCTTTCCTCGTCGGCCCGCTATGGTGCGTATGCGATGGAAGTCCTGCTCAATCATCTGCTCAAGCTGGGTGCCCGACGCAGCAGCCTTGAAGCCAAGGTCTTCGGTGGGGGAAAGGTGCTGGCGAGTTTGAGCCAGGCCCAGGTGGGCGAGAAGAACGCCGAATTCGTGCTCAACTATCTGAAGACCGAACGCATACCCATTGTTGCGCAGGATCTACTCGACATTTATCCGCGGAAGGTTTATTTCTTCCCGGCCAGCGGACGCGTGATGATGAAGAAGCTGGTGCGAGTGAAGAATGACACGCTCATCGCTCGCGAGCGTGAATATGAAGCCCGTCTGCGGCGCGACAATGTACAGGGGGATATCGAGCTCTTTGGCTGATCGCGTGCCGGGCTCTGTCCTGATCTGAAAGTGAAGCATGACAATCAAGGTTCTCGTCGTCGACGATTCGGCGCTGATGCGCAGTCTGCTGTCGGAGGTGATCAATTCGGCGCCTGATCTGGAGGTCGTCGGCGTGGCGCCCGACCCCATCGCAGCCCGGGAGATGATCAAGACCCTTAATCCGGACGTCCTGACCCTCGATATCGAGATGCCCCGCATGGATGGACTCGATTTTCTGGAGCGTCTGATGAGATTGCGCCCCATGCCAGTAGTAATGATTTCGAGTTTGACCAAACACGGTTCCGAGGCGACCCTGCAGGCCCTCGAATTGGGCGCAGTCGATTTTCTGCCCAAGCCGAGGTTTGACCTGCCGTCGGGTATCGAGGCGTACCGCATCGAGATCTGCGACAAGATCCGGGCCGCCTGTGGTGCCCGCCTCCAGTCTCGGCCATCTGCCGCGCCATCCCTGTCCGGGGCTGGCGCCGTGTCGCGCGAGAGTCCCGCCGCCGCTGGCGGGACGTCGGGTTTGCCGGAAAAGATCCTTCAGGAGCGGCTGGTCCTGATTGGTGCGTCCACGGGTGGAACGGAAGCGATCAAGGAGGTGCTCTGTTCGCTGCCGGCGCAGATGCCGGGCATCCTGCTCGTGCAGCACATGCCCGAGATGTTCACTGCGTCCTTTGCCAAGCGCCTCGATGGCCTGTGCCGTCTGAGGGTCAAGGAGGCTGAGCACGGCGAGCGGGTGATGCCGGGAACGGCGTATCTGGCTCCCGGTCATTCCCATCTGTCGGTGCGTCGTTCCGGAGGAGGCTACGTGTGTGAACTGGCCAACTCGGAACCGGTCAACCGCCATCGGCCGGCGGTGGATGTGCTGTTTCATTCTGCGGCCAGTCAGGTCGGTGCCAACGGCATCGGCGTGATCCTCACCGGCATGGGTAAGGACGGTGCACAGGGCCTGCTGGCGATGCATAAGGCGGGCGCGTGGACGATCGGGCAGGACCAGGACTCCTGCGTCGTCTATGGAATGCCCAGGGAGGCGGCCAGTGTCGGGGCGCTCGATGAGGTCGTGTCCCTCAAGGATGTCGGTCAGCGTGTGCTGGCACGTTTACGGGGCGGTGAGCGGCGCGGAAAAGTGTGAAAATGCGAGGGTGACGCTGGCGACTGCCAGTTGGTTGAAAAAGCGAGTCATTGCAAAGCAGAGGCATTACATATATGGATACAACAGTCAGTACCCAGCAGAATCAGGCCCGCATTCAGCTTTCGGGCCGGTTCGATTTCAATTCCCATCGGGAATTCCGCGATGCCGTCGACCGGGCCCTGAGCAGCCCCGACACCTCCGAAGTGGCCGTGGATCTGGCGAACGTGGCCTATCTCGACAGCTCCGCGCTCGGCATGCTGCTGATGTTGCGGGACAAGGCCAAGGGCGCCGGCAAGACGGTCCGATTGGCGAATGCCAAGGGAAGTGTCCACCAGGTGCTCGAAATCGCCAATTTCGGAAAGCTGTTCCCCATCGACTGATGATCCCGCGCTTCCGTCTGCAGCTGTATTCCCAGGTGTCCGGGTGTGACGGATTTGTGCTCCGAGCCGTAGGCGATCTTTAAAGTTCTGTGTCCACCGGCCGATAAGTGGGCGACGTTCGTGTTACCTGTCGATAACAGGTAACGGAGCGGAGGCTCCGGCGCGCGGGGGGCGTGCCGGTTCCCGGGGGAGGCGCAAACGCCTGCCCATACCCATTTCAATACACGGGGTTGGCCGGACATCATGCAAATTCAGTTTTTTTCCCTTATTGCCGGCCTGATCGTCGCGGGAGGCAGCGTCGCGATCGGGTTGGCTTTTGGTGTGCCCTTTGGGGCGGGTCTTGCCCTGGCGGGCGTGGTGCTTGGCGGTGTGGTTGGTGTTGCCGTCCTGGCAGCGACCCGATTCATCTTCGTGCGCCCCCTCGCGGAGCTGCGCGACACTATCAAGGCCATGCACAAGGACGGGGATCTTTCCCGTCGGGCTCCCGTTTCCAGCGGTCAGGTCGGTGAGGTCGAGGCCGTTTTCAATGAACTGATCGGCAGTTTCCAGGGAATCGTCGGCAAGGTGATCTTCGACGCCCAGCGGGTGTCCGAGGCGGCGGATCTGCTGTCCGGCCATGCGGGGAGCGTGGCTCAGGGCTCGGGCAGCCAGAAGGCCGCGGCCGAAAGCATGGCCGTTGCCATTGAGCAGATGACGGCGGGCGTCAATGCCGTTGCCGACCATGCCAGCCAGACGGCGACCAATGCCCAGGTGGCGCGCGAGCTGTCCATCAAGGGGGCGGAAATCGTTACCAGTGCGTCGCGGGAGATCGAGCAGATCGCCCGCTCCGTCGAGGATTCCGCCCAGGTCATCTCCGCTCTCGGTGAGCGTTCCGAGGCAATCAGCGGGATCGTCAAGGTCATCCGCGAGATCGCCGATCAGACCAATCTGCTGGCCCTCAATGCCGCCATCGAGGCGGCCCGTGCGGGTGAGCAGGGGCGTGGCTTCGCGGTGGTGGCGGACGAGGTGCGCAAGCTGGCCGAGCGGACTTCGTCGGCGACGACTGAGATCAGCACGATGATCTCCGCGATCCAGGCCGAAACGAAGACGGCCATCGCCTCCATCGATGCTGGCAGCGCCCAGGCCCATGCCGGCGCGGCGCTGGCCCAGAAAGCCGCGGACTCCCTCCAGCAGATCAACGAGGGGGCCCAGCAGACGATGGAAAAGGTGGATGCCATCGCCGACGCAATCAATGCCCACAGCCGCGAGGCCGACCAGATCGTCGGCCATGTGCGGGAGATCATGGATATGGTTGGCCGTAATTCGGCCGGTGCCCAGGAGACCCTCGACGAGGCGTCCAGCCTCAGCGGACTGGCGGTGAATCTCAAGGAAATCAGTCGCGTCTTCAAGCTTGGCCCGCAGGGCGAGCAGGCGATGAGCGTCCACAAGAAGATGCCCAGCGTCGTGCGGGAAGCGGCCCGGCAGATCGGCCAGTTGCTCGAGCAAGCCATCGCTGGCGGACAGATCAGCGAGGCCGATGCTTTCGACGACAGCTACAAGCCGATTCCAAATACTCGCCCACAGAAGTACAGTACGCGCTTCGATGCATTGACCGACCGGCTGTTCCCAGCGATCCAGGAGCGTCTGCTGGATGGCAATTCGGAAATGGTCTACGCCATCAGTACCGATCGCAATGCCTATGTGCCGACCCACAACAAGCGCTTCAGTCAGGCGCTGACGGGGGATTACGACAAGGACTTCGTCGGTAACCGGGGCAAGCGGATCTTCGATGATCCGGTTGGAAAACAATGCGGAAGGCATGAGATGCCGTTCCTGATCCAGACCTATCGGCGCGATACGGGCGAGATCATGCACGACATTTCGGCACCGATTTACGTGAATGGTCGTCACTGGGGAGGCTTCCGGATCGGCTACCGGGCCTGATCCGAAGCGCTCCCGAGAAAGTCCGGCCCGCCTGGTTGCGGGCCGTTTTGTCATTATGCAGAGGCGTGAAATGGTGTTTGACAATCCTCAAGATTGTTTGCCCCCCGCCGATATTGCTTCCAAGTCGAGGCCTGCCCCATCGGGACGGCAGGTAGTCTGCGACGGAGAGTGAGCATGTCCGAACTTCTCAAGAACATCGATGCGCGTACCCGTCTGGCGGGTACGAACAAGCTCGAGATCCTGCTGTTTACCCTCGGGGTCGATCCCCGCACCGGCCGGCGTGAGACCTTCGGCATCAACGTCTTCAAGGTCCGTGAGGTCATGCGTACGCCTCCCATCACTGCCGCGCCGGAAATGCCGTCGTCGGTGGAGGGGATGGTCAGCCTGCGCGGCGTGCTGGTGCCGGTGGTCGATCTGGCCAAGTATGCCGGCATGGGCAGTGAAGGCCCGCGCGACATCATGATCGTCACCGAGTACAACGGGCACACCCAAGGTTTTCTCGTTGAGGCGGTCGATACCATCCTGCGTCTGGACTGGTCGCAGATGCGGGTTCCGCCGGACATGCTGACGGCCAACCTGGGTGGGCTGGTCACTGCGGTGACCGAACTGCCCGGTCCCAAGCTGGTGATGCTGCTCGACGTCGAGAAGGTGCTGTCAGAGACGACCCGTTACGACGACGAATTCCTGTTCAAGGGCATCGAGCCGATCTCGGTCGATGAGCCGCTGACCGTCTATTTCGCCGATGATTCCTCCGTCGCGCGCAAGCAAATCGAGCGCACCCTCGACGCGCTGGCCGTGCGCTATGTAGGGGCGGTGAATGGGCGACAGGCTTGGGACGAGCTCGAGAAGCTGGCGAGTTTCGCGGCGTCCAGCGGACGCAAGGTCAAGGACATGGTGGCGCTGATCCTCACCGACGTGGAAATGCCCGAGATGGACGGCTACATCCTGACCAAGCGGATCAAGACCGACCCTCGGTTCGAAGGGATCCCGGTGATCATGCATTCGTCGCTGTCCGGCATGTCCAACCAGCAACTTGGCCGTTCCGTGGGCGTTGATGAATACGTTGCGAAGTTCGAGCCGCAGCGGCTGGCCGAAGTGCTGCGCCGCCTGATCACCCAGCGCACCGCAGCGAAGGCGGACTGAAGGAAGTAGAGGAGCATGATGAGCATGGATCATGTCGATCGTGGGCTGCTTGAGGCCGTCGATGCCCGCACGAAGCTGGCGGGCTCCAACCGCATGGAAATCCTGTTGTTTTCCCTGGGTACCCAGGAGATCTTCGGGATCAACGTGTTCAAGGTGCGGGAGGTGTCCCGTACCCCCTTCATCACCAAGGCGCCCAATATGCCGGTTGGTGTGGAAGGGCTGATTTCCCTGCGCGGCAACGTCATCCCGGTGCTTGCCTTGGCCAAGATCATGGGGATTTCCGCCCCCGGCGATCCGCTGGGCGGCTCGATGATGGTCACCGAGTACAGCAAGCGCACGCTGGGTTTCCTGGTACACGAGGTGGATCGCATCATCCGCGTCGAATGGGACAAGGTGCGTGCGCCGGATAACGTTACCTCGTCCGGTCATCATTTCATCACCGCGATCACCGAACTGCAGGACGGCAAACTGGTCTCCATCCTCGACGTGGAAACCATCCTCGCCAGTACCTTCGGTGAGGCAATCGTTGGCCAGATCCACCCGTTGGAAGGCGGGCAGGACGCCACGGTGTTCTTCGTCGATGATTCCGCGGTCGCCCGCAAGAAGATCGTGGAAACCCTGGACAAGCTCGGCGTGCGTCACAAGCATGCCCTCAACGGCCTTGAGGCCTGGACGCGCCTGGAAGGGATGGCGACCCATGCCCAGCAGCGTGGTGCCAGCCTGTCCGATGAACTCAATCTCATTCTGGTCGACGCGGAGATGCCCGAGATGGACGGCTACGTGCTGACTCGCAACATCAAGTCGGACGCCCGTTTCGAGGGTATTCCGGTTGTTATGCACTCGTCCCTGTCGTCGGAAGCCAATCGCGCGATGGGTAAAAGTGTCGGTGTCGATTCCTACGTGGCCAAATTCGATGCCGAAGTCCTGGCTGACACCCTGCGCCCCTTGCTGATGCGGGCCTACCGGGATTGAACGGAGATCAACAATATGTCAGACCCCAAGATGAAATTTCTCGTTGTCGACGACTTCTCGACCATGCGTCGGATTGTCCGCAACCTACTGAAGGAACTCGGCTTCACCAATGTGGATGAGGCAGAGGACGGGCAGATCGCGCTGCAGAAGCTCAACTCTCTGCCGTTCGACTTCGTGGTGACGGATTGGAATATGCCCAATATGGATGGCCTGACCCTGCTGCAGAACATCCGTGCGACCCCGGCCCTCAAGCATCTGCCGGTGCTGATGATCACCGCCGAGGCGAAGAAGGAAAACATCATCGCGGCGGCCCAGGCCGGTGCCAGCGGCTACATCGTCAAGCCTTTCACGGCGGCAACCCTTTCCGAAAAGCTTGAGAAGATTTTCGAAAAGATGGGCAAGAAGGCTGCCTGACGGCAGCTGACGAGACGGAAATCCATCATGGCAAAACGGCTTAAATTCGATGAATCCGGCGACAACGACGATCTGCAAGCCCTTTTTGACAGCATTGCCGACGGAGCCCCGCCAGCTCCTGCTGCACCGCCACCCCGCCTTGAGGTCGTGTCGCCGGCCAGCAGTGCCGGAGGGGATGACGATGAGCTCCAGGCCTTGTTCGATTCGGTGGCCAGCGAGTATTCCTCGGAAGACACGACTGTTGCGGCGGAAGAGCGGCCTCACAGTTGCGATGCAGTCTTCAATCGGATCGGCGTGATGACCCGGCAGCTTCATGACACCCTGCGTGAGCTCGGCTACGACCGCAGCCTGCAGGAGGCGGCCCATGCGATTCCGGATGCCCGCCAGCGCCTCACCTACATCGCTGAGATGACCGAGCAGGCGGCCAGCAAGGTGCTCAATGCCACCGATATCGCCAAGCCGATCCAGGATCGGATCGAGGTTGATGCCGGCGCGCTGCGGGCTCGCTGGGACCGGCTCTATGCCAATCAGCTGAGTCCGGATGAGTTCCGGCAACTGGCCGGCGAGACGCGCGACTTCCTCGGTACCGTAGTGAATGGCAGCCGCGACACCAGCGCACAGCTGATGGAAATCATGATGGCCCAGGATTTCCAGGATCTGACCGGGCAGGTCATCAAGAAGGTTGTGGATCTTGCACAGAATCTCGAAAAGCAGCTGCTGCAGGTGCTGATCGAGGCGATTCCGGCAGAGCGGAAGGTGGAGGACGGTCTCCTGAATGGTCCGGTGATCAACGCCGTCGGGCGTGATGATGTGGTGTCGAACCAGGAGCAGGTGGACGACCTGCTGGAGAGCCTGGGTTTCTGACCGGAAGGTAGCGGGCGAGTCCGCAAGGAGCAGAGCAAATGAGCGATTTTGGCGGGATGGAAGACCTGCTGCAGGATTTTCTGGTCGAGGCCGGAGATCTCCTGTCGGGCGTGGACAACAAGCTGGTGGACCTCGAGCGGGCACCCAATGACAAGGGGCTGCTCAACGACATTTTCCGGGGGTTCCATACCATCAAGGGCGGGGCGGGCTTCCTGAACGCTACCGAGCTAGTCACCCTATGTCATCTCACCGAAAACCTTTTCGACAAGCTGCGCAATGGCGAGCTGGAGGTGACGCCGGAGGTGATGGACGTGATCCTGTCTTCCACTGGTGCCGTCCGCGACATGTTCGGCTATCTGGAGCAGGGCGTGCAGCCCCCGGCTGCGGCCGGCAGCCTTATCGAGAGCTTGCGCCTGGCGATCGCTGGTGGGTTGTCCCCAGAGTCGGCGGTCGCTCCAGCGCGCGTAGCGCAGCCCGCGCCTCCGCCCGCTGCGGTGGCTGCGCCTGAGGCGCCGACAGCCGCGGCGCCTTCCGCCGATGGCCTGGATTGGAATGCGCTCTTCGAGACCGTGACCGGAAGCAAGCCCGCAACGCCGACCGTTACCGCGCCCGTGCCGGTGACGATTGAAGCCCCCCCGCCGGTGGTGATGCATCAGTCTGACGAGGCGCTGGCCCACAAGACGCCCGATCAGGTCATCAAGGCTGCAGTTGGCCGACGGGCTACCGACAAGCCGGGTGCCTCCGGGCCGATCGGCCGTCGTGATAGCGAAAAGACCCGTGACAACTCGATTCGCGTCGACACGTCGCGTCTCGACCAGGTGCTCAACCTGTCCGGCGAAATCGGCCTGACCAAGAACCGCCTGAATGCGCTGCGCAGCGACATCCTGAATGGCCGCAATGACACCGAGACCCTGCACGCCCTCGATCTGGCGGTGAGCCAGCTCGACCTGCTGGTCTCCGACCTGCAGAACGCGGTGATGAAGACCCGCATGCAGCCCATCGGCCGCCTGTTTCAGAAGTATCCGCGGATTGCCCGCGACCTGGCGCGCAACCTCGGCAAGGACGTGGAGCTGGTGCTGGCCGGCGAGGAAACTGAAATCGACAAGACAATGATCGAGGACTTGTCCGATCCGATCATTCACCTGATCCGCAACGCCGTGGACCACGGTATTGAGGATCCCCAGGAGCGTCTGGCCAACGGCAAGCCTGAAAAGTCCATCGTGCGTCTCGAGGCGCGGCAGGAAGGCGATCACATCGTGATCCTCGTGGCTGACGATGGTCGCGGCATGAATGCCGAGCGCCTGCGTGCCAAGGCGGTGGAGAAGGGGCTCATCACCGATGAGGAAGCCAACACCATGGACGAGCGTCAGAGCTTCAACCTGGTGTTCCTGCCCGGCTTCTCGATGGCCAGCCAGATTTCCGACGTGTCTGGACGCGGGGTCGGCATGGATGTGGTGCGCACCAACATCCAAAAGCTCAATGGCTCCATCGACATCCGCTCCAGCCTCGGCAAGGGGACGACTTTTGTCATCAGCCTGCCGCTGACCTTGGCGATCCTGCCCGTGTTGCTGGTGCGCCTCGGCGAGCAGCCCTTCGCGGTGCCGCTGTCGATGGTCCGTGAGATCCTGCCGATCGAGCCGGCCGAGGTCCAGGAAGTCGGTGGCCGGGCGACAATGGTCGTCCGCGGCGAAGTCCTTCCGATCATGCCGCTGACTACCCTGCTGGGTTGGGAGCCGGTGCAGACGCCCGAGTACGGCGTGCTGATGCAGAGCGCCGAGCAGAGCTTCATCCTGGCCATCGACAGCTTTGCCGGTCGCGAGGATGCAGTGATCAAGTCCCTCGACGATTTCCGTCCGAAGGGTGTGGCCGGCGTCACCACCCTGTCCAATGGCCAGATCGTGCTGATCCTCGACATGAAGGAACTGCTCGGCGCCCTCGGCGACACCCGCGGTGGTGGCGTATCGCGTCGGGAGCTGCTGGCCAAGCTGGAGGTGCCCGCGCTGGCGGCCTGACGGGCTTGTGACATTCGGCGCTCGTAAGTTGGGCGACGGTCGGTTAGGATAGTTCCTGACTGCCGTCGCCCTTCGCCTTACAGGCGTCGCGCGCCTTTGTCCGGCAGGAGGAGGGTGTGTGGGTGGCTTCGATTTCGACTACTGGAAACACCTCGCAGAGCATGATCCCGCTGCTTTTTTCCAGGCCCGGGATATGGCGCTGCGCCAGTGCATCGCGATGCACCCGGGCCAGGAAGGCCCGCTCTCCGCGCTGCAGTCCCGGATTGACATGACCCGCGTGCTGGCGGGCAGTCCGGTGCAGGCATGCAAGGACATCCTCGACATGATGGAAGAGCACCTCATTCTGCTCAGCCTGAAGCTGTCCGAACTCCAGCGTGAGACGGACAGCCTGCGGGGCCTGTTGCAGGGTGGCTCAGCACCCTGATGTCAGCGCCAGGACGGTGGGCGCACAGGCCTGCTGTTTTGTGCTGCGCGCCGTTCTGCCGGCGCGTATCCTGATCACCCCTGAACACTTTCCGGATCGTCCGTGGCTGAAGACAGCGACGCCGAAAAAACAGAAGAGGCCTCAGGCCGAAGGCTAGAACAGGCGCGCGAAGAAGGGCAGGTGCCCCATTCGCGCGAGCTGTCCACGTTCATCCTGCTGATTGTCGGGGTGGTGGGCCTGTACGTGCTCGGGCATTGGAGTGGGCAGCGCATGATGGGGCTGCTTAAGTCGGCTTTGTCCTTCGAGCGCAAGGCTGCGTTCGAGCCGGGGGGCATGGGGCAGGTGCTGTCGGCCCTGTCCCTTGACGGGCTGATCACCATTGCGCCGCTGTTGATGGCTTTGGTCCTGGCGACTCTGGTCACACCTTTTGTGATGGGGGGCTGGGTGTTCTCTACCAAGGTGTTTACGCCCGATCTGAACCGCCTGAATCCGCTGCCCGGCCTCGGGCGCATGTTCTCGACCCATGGTCTGGCCGAGCTGGTCAAGGCCAGCCTGAAGGCCGTGCTGGTGGCCAGTGTCGGGGTGTGGGTGGTGTGGCGGGAACGGGATCATCTGTTCGGCCTGATGATGCAGCCGATCGAGTCCAGCGTCGACGATTTTGCCAGCCTGGTGCTGTTCTCGACCCTGCTGATCGTTGCCAGCCTGGCGCTGATTGCCGCCCTCGACGTGCCTTACCAATTGTGGGAATACCACCGCAAGCTGCGCATGACCAAGGAAGAGCTGCGCCAGGAGATGAAGGAGCAGGAGGGTGATCCGCAGATCAAGGCGCGCATCCGGGCGGCCCAGCGCGAAATGTCCCGCCGTCGCATGATGGCCAATGTGCCGACCGCCAACGTGGTGGTGACCAACCCGACCCATTACGCGGTAGCGCTGCGTTATGACCCGGAGGCCGCTGGTGCGCCGGTAGTCATTGCAAAGGGGATGAACCTGATCGCCCAGAACATTCGAGAACTGGCCCAGCAGAACGGCATTCCGGTTCTTGAGGCGCCGCCGCTGGCGCGCGCCCTGTACGCGCATTGCGAACTCGAACAACAGATTCCGGCGGCTCTTTATACGGTGGTTGCTGAGGTGATGGCCTACGTGTATCAGCTCAACTACTGGATTACCGAAGGCGGCTTGCCGCCAGAGGTGCCAACCGGCCTGGCGGTGCCGGCTGGTATGGATCCCGCGGAGAGCCGTCCCGAGCTGCAGTGAGCCCGCCGTCGCCGCTCGCCCTGAATTGGATGGTAAATCCCTGTGTTCTCCCGCCTTTCATCGGGCTGGAGAAGGAGGATCATGGCCCCCATGAATGGTAGCCTGAACCTGCGAACGCTCTTCGCGCCCAGCAACATCCGTGCCCTGGCCGGGCCGCTGCTCATCGTCTTGATCCTGGCGATGATGGTGTTGCCGCTGCCGGCCTTCGTGCTGGACCTGATGTTCACCTTCAACATCGCGGTGTCGGTGATCGTCATGCTGGTCGCCATGTACACCCTCAGGCCGCTGGAGTTCTCGGTATTTCCGACGGTGCTGCTGGTGACCACCTTGCTTCGGCTGTCCCTCAACGTGGCGTCCACTCGGGTGGTGCTGTTGGACGGTCATAAGGGGCCAGATGCGGCGGGCAAGGTCATCGAGGCCTTCGGGCACTTTCTCGTCGGTGGCAACACTGCGGTCGGTCTGGTGGTGTTCATCATCCTCACGGTGATCAACTTCGTGGTGATCACCAAGGGTGCCGGACGGATTGCCGAAGTGGGCGCGCGCTTCACCCTCGATGCGATGCCCGGCAAGCAGATGGCCATCGACGCCGACCTCAATGCCGGCCTCATCGACGAGAAGGAGGCCAAGCGCCGTCGTGCCGAAACCGCCCAGGAAGCGGACTTCTACGGCGCGATGGACGGTGCCTCGAAGTTTGTGCGCGGCGACGCGGTGGCCGGCATCCTGATCATGGTGATCAACGTGGTCGGTGGCCTGGTCGTCGGGGTGCTCCAGCACAATATGGAGCTGGGTCAGGCCGCCAACAACTATACCCTGCTGACCATCGGCGACGGCCTGGTGGCGCAGTTGCCGGCACTGATCATCTCCGTTGCGGCGGGCCTGGTGGTGTCCCGGGTCGGCGACGAGGGGGACATGGGTTCCCAGCTGATTGGCCAGGTGTTCACCAACCCGCAGGTGCTGATCCTTACCGCGGCGATCCTCGGCATCCTCGGCCTGATCCCCGGCATGCCGAATCTGGTCTTCCTGCTGCTGGCCGGTGGTCTGGGCTTTCTGGCCTGGAAGGGCGGGGCGCGCCAGGCCGAGATCGTCGAGGAAGCCGAGGCGCCGGCGGAGGCGCCGGCCGCACCGGTCGAGAGTCAGGAGGCCAGCTGGGCCGACGTGACGCCAGTGGATGTGCTGGGCCTGGAGGTCGGTTACCGGCTGATCCCGATGGTGGACAAGGGCCAGGATGGCGAGCTGCTGAAGCGCATCCGTGGGCTCCGCAAGAAGTTTGCCCGCGATATCGGCTTCCTGGCGGCGCCGGTGCATATTCGCGACAACCTGGAACTCAAGCCCAACGAGTACCGCATCGTCCTGAAGGGGGTCGAGGTTGGCACCGGGGCGGCCTTCCCCGGGCAGTTCATGGCGATCAACCCCGGCCGGGTGGCCGGTCCGCTCAATGGCCGGGAGACGACCGATCCGGCCTTTGGCCTGCCGGCCGTGTGGATCGACGCGAGCCAGCGGGAGCAGGCCCACGCGCTCGGCTATACGGTGGTCGATGCCAGCACGGTGGTGGCGACCCACCTGAATCACGTGATCCTCAGCCATGCCTCCGAGCTGCTCGGCCGTCTCGAGACCCAGGCGCTGCTCGACCATATCGCCAAGGAAACGCCGAAGCTGGTGGAGGACCTTGTGCCCAAGATGCTGTCGCTGGCCACGGTGCAGCGGGTCCTGCAGAACCTGCTCGACGAGGGCGTCAATATCCGCGACATGCGCACCATCATCGAAGTGTTGGCGGAGTTCGCGCCGCGGATTCAGGATCCGCTGGAGCTTACCACCCGCGTCCGCCAGTCTCTGGGGCGGGCCATTGTGCAAGGGCTTTTCCCGGGCAACGGGGAGGTCCAGGTCATGGCCCTCGACCCAGGGCTAGAGCGGGTGCTGATGCAGGCGATGGCCGGCGGCGGACCGGAGGGCGGGGCGATCGAGCCGGGCCTGGCCGATACGCTGCTGCGCGAAACCGCGGCGGCGGCCCAGCGCATGGAGGACATCGGCTTGCCGCCGGTGCTGCTGGTGCCCGCGCCGCTGCGCTGGCTGCTGTCACGCTTCTTGCGCAGGGCTGTGCCGAGCCTCAAGGTGGTGGCCAATTCCGAGGTTCCCGAGACTCGTCTGATCCGGGTTTCCGCGATGATCGCCGTGACGTCCTGAAGAACGCCCGGATACTGGCGCGGGAATAGCGCCTTAAAACCTGTCTTTTCCGCGCCTTCGATGGGCGCCGGGGCGGCGACAATGGAAGCTACCGAAGTGCCAGCTGGCGTCTGCACGTGTCCAGACCCCTGAGGCCTTCGTTCCCGGAGACAGGAGCATGAACGTCAAGCGCTACTTTGCCAAAACCGCTCGCGAGGCCCTTCGCATGTTGAAGGATGATCTTGGGCCGGATGCGGTGGTGCTGTCCAATCGGGCCGTCAATGGCGGCGTCGAGATTCTGGCCTTGCCGGCTGGCGACGTGGCCAGCATGCAGTCGGCCCAGCGTGCGCGCAGCCAGGCGCAGGCGATGCCCGCTGCCGCCCCGGCTCCCGCGCCGGCGGCTGCTCCCAAGCCTCCCGAGGATTTCTTCGACGACGATTTCCGGGTCAGCCTTTCACGGGCGGCTGGCAATCGCCAGCAAGTAGCGGCTGCGTCCGTGCCGCCGACTCAGTCGGTGCCGCGCCCCGCTGCGCCCCAGCGTCCGGCGCCGACGGTGCAGAACTTCACGCCTCCGCGCGTCGAGTTGAACCGCGACGTTTTCAACGCTGCCTCGGCCCAGGTCCGCCGCCCGCCGGCAGAACATGCGGTGGCGCCGGCGCCCCGCTCGCCGCTGCGCAGCGAGTCCGTTCCGCCGCGGGAAGCGACGCCGGCCCGCGACAATGCAGCCCGCCAGCGCCCCGCAGGCATTGAGGAAGAGGCGCGTATCCGCGCCCTGGAGAATGCCAACTCCCAGATGGCCAACGAGTTGGCCGCCATCCGCGGCATGCTGGAGCGCCAGCTCGCCGGCTTCGCGTGGGGGGAGATGGCCCGTTCGACGCCCGGGCGTACGCGCTTGATCGGTGATCTGCTTGAGGCTGGCTTCTCGGCAATGCTGGCGCGCGAACTGGCTGAAGAAGTGCCGGAGGACGAGGCGCCCGAGGAGGCGCATCGCCTGCTGCAGGTGGCCCTTGATCAGCGTTTCCGTTCGATGGCCAGCGACGTGGACATCATCGACCGCGGTGGCGTGTATGCGCTGGTCGGGCCCACCGGCGTCGGCAAGACCACCACCACGGCCAAGCTGGCGGCCCGCTGCGTGGTACGCCACGGTGCCGACAAGCTGGCCCTGATCACCACCGATGGCTACCGGATCGGTGCCCACGAACAGCTGCGCATCTATGGCCGCATCCTCGGCGTGCCAGTCTTCGTAGTCCGCGATGCCACCGATTTGCGCGAGACTCTGGCCGGCCTGCGCGACAAGCACATGGTGCTGATCGACACGATGGGCATGAGCCAACGCGACAAGATGGTCGCCGAGCAGGCCGCCATGCTGACCGGCGCCGGTAAGGTGTCGCGCCTGTTACTGCTCAACGCCACCAGCCGGGGCGATACCCTCGACGACGTGGTCAATGCCTATGCTGGCGATGATCTCGCCGGCGTGATCCTCACCAAGATGGATGAGGCCATGTCCCTGGCTCCTGTGCTCGACGTGGCCATCCGCCGCCAGGTGGAGGTGTTTTACGTCGCCAACGGCCAGCGGGTGCCGGAAGACCTGCACCTGCCCAACCGGGACAAGCTCCTCGGGCAGGCGCTCCGCGAGTTGCCGGCGAATTCGCCGTTCCGCCTCGATCCCCTGGAAGCGGGCCTGATGCTGGCATCGGGAGGCAAGGGCGGCGGCACGGGCCTGAGAGGAGGCCTCTAAGATGCTGCACGCATCCGATCAGGCTGCCGGCCTGCGTCGTCTTTTCCGTCGTACACCGTCCCCCGTGGTGGCGCTGTTCGCCTCCGGACGCTCGCCTCGCGATCTGGCGGTGCAGGTTCTGCTGGCGCTGACCGATGGTGCCCGGCGGGTGGTTGCGATCGACGAACATGCGCCCGAGCGGGGCTCCTTGCTGGCTGCTTTTGGTTTTCCTGAAGGAGGCGATTTGCTCGGCGCGCTGCAGGGCCAGCATGAAGTCTCTGAAACGATGCGCGAGGTGGCTGACGGCCTGTGGGTCGTGCCGGCAGCGGCCACCGTGCAGGCGGTTCCGCTCCTCGGGGCGGGGCATCACGAGCGGCTGGAGGTCGGGATTGCCGAACTTCAGCGCCGTGCGGACCTACTGGCCATCCATACGGTCGGCGATGCCCGCCGTCTGACGCCCTTTGCCCGTGCCGCCGGGCGTCGCCTGCTGGTGGTTGAGGCGAGTGGTGTGGGCGCGCGCGGAGCCTGTCAATGGATCAAGGGATTGGCCGCGGCCGGTGCCGGCTCGCTGGAGATCGCCGTCAGCGGCGCTCGCGACCGGGCTGACGCGACGGCGCTGTTCGCAAGCCTGCAGGATTTCAGTTCCCGTCACGTCGGCCTGCCGCTGGTATGGCGCGGCGAGGTTGGGCGCGATCCGCTGGCCGAGGCGATGACGACGCCCCTCGGTGCGCGCCACCCCGCCGACGGGGCCAGTGCCTTCATCCGTCGCCTGCGCGCCTGGTCGGCCCAGGCCGGCGCCGGCCTGGCCGGCTAAAGGGGAGTGGGTGTGGATTGTGTCGCACGGGGCCGTGAGAAGCGTAGCCTTGCCGGTGGGGGTCTCGTAACATGCGGACGGCCCCGGAAACCCAGATCAGAAAGCCGATGAAAGATGTACACCGCCTCCGGCACCCTCGATAAAGAGCAACTCGTTGTCCAGTACGCGCCGCTGGTCAAGCGTATTGCCTATCACCTGATGGCCAAGTTGCCGGCCAGCGTCCAGGTGGAGGACATCATCCAGAACGGCATGCTGGGCCTGCTCGATGCGATCAACCGCTACGAGGAAGGCCTGGGGGCGCAATTCGAGACCTACGCGGTGCAGCGCGTCCGGGGCGCCATGCTTGACGGGCTGCGCGAGAACGACTGGTTGCCGCGCAGCCTGCGGCGCGACATGCGGCGTATCGAGGCGGCCGTCCACCAGCTTGAGCAGCAGAATGGGCGCCCGCCGACGGAGAAGGAACTGGCCGACTCTCTGGGCTTGCCTCTCTCCGACTACCAGCACATGTTGCAGGAGGCCCGTGGTTACCAACTGGTGTACTTCGAGGATTTCACCGGAGAGGGTGAGGACGATTATCTCGAGCGCCACATCACGCTGGAAGGCAACGATCCGCTGACCCTGCTGCTCGAGGGAAACATGCGTGACGTGCTGGTGAGGGCCATCGACGACCTGCCGGAGCGGGAGCAGACGGTGATGGGCCTGTATTATGAGCAGGACATGAACCTGCGCGAGATTGGCGAAGTCCTCGGCGTGTCCGAGTCGCGGGTGTGCCAGTTGCACAGCCAGGCGATCGCGCGCCTGCGTGCCCGTATTTCGGGGGCTGCGCAGGGCATGGCGAAGGCCAAGGGTGAAGGTCGTGGCCGCGGCCGCCGGCCGGCGGCACCCTGAACGACGGCCAGAGGGCACGCATGGATAGCATCAGTCTTATCGGGATCACCCTTGCCCTGGCGGCAATTCTCATTGGCCAGGTGCTGGAGGGGGGGCATGTTGGGTCGCTGATCCAGCCCACGGCCTTCATGATCGTCATCGGCGGCACCCTCGGGGCTGTCATGCTGCAAAGCTCACTGCAGGTATTCCGGACCGGCGTGCGGATGATCCGCTGGGTCTTCGTTCCGCCGGCGCTCAACCATGCCGAGCTGATCGCCCAGATCGTCGAGTGGAGTCACGTGGCCCGCAAGGAAGGCTTGTTGTCCCTGGAGGCGCAGATCCCTGCGCTGGAGGACCCCTTCATCCAGAAGGGCCTGCAGCTGCTGGTCGATGGGGTCGAGCCCGAGCGCTTGCGCGAAGTGCTGGAGGTGGACATCGATACCTGGGAAGCCCAGATGAAGCAGGGGGCCAAGGTCTGGGAGGCGGCCGGCGGTTACGCACCGACGATAGGCATCCTGGGGGCGGTGATGGGCCTGATCCACGTGATGGAGAACCTGTCCGATCCGTCCCGTCTCGGCTCGGGGATCGCGGTCGCCTTCGTGGCAACGATCTACGGGGTCGGCTCGGCCAACCTGATCTTCCTGCCGGTCTCGAAGAAGCTGATGGCCGTTATTGGTACGCTGGTCTCCATGCGCGAGATGCTGCTCGACGGACTGGTCGGGATCGCCAATGGTGACAACCCGCGCATCATCGAACGCCGGCTCAGCGGCTACGTGGGATAGACCATGGCGCGGCGCAGGAAGGGCGAGGAGGAGCACGAGAACCACGAGCGCTGGTTGGTTTCCTACGCCGATTTCATCACCCTGCTGTTCGCCTTTTTCGTCGTGATGTATTCCCTGTCGTCGCTCAACGAGGGCAAGTACCGGATCATGTCCGATTCGGTGGTGAACGCCTTCCGGAATATCGCCAACAGCGAAAATCCGCGCATCGTCTCGAACCCGATCCAGTCGATCCGCCCGAGCACCACGCCACCGCCCAACGCCGCGGGCGAGACCGACGAGGCGCGCCGTTCGAAGGCTGAGCGGGTACGCAACATGGCAGAGGAAATCCGAAAGGTGCTGGCCCCGCTGGTAGCTGATGGCCAGGTGCGGGTTACCGAGGGTGCCTTCGGCATCACCGTCGAGATCAACGCCAGCGTCCTCTTTGCGCCGGGCTACGCCCAGCTCGGGCCCGAGGCGGTGCGGGCGCTGCGCGCGGTGGCTCAGGTGCTGGCCGCCGCCGAGTTTCCGATCACCGTGGAAGGGCATACCGATGTGACGCCGATCGCGACGGCGATGTTTCCGTCCAACTGGGAGCTGTCTGCGGTACGAGCCTCCAGCGTGGTGCGGCTGTTCGTCGAGAGTGGTGTACTGCCTTCCCGTCTGACTGCGGCCGGGTATGGCGATCAGCGTCCAGTGGCGGACAACGCTACGCCGGATGGGCGCGCCCGCAATCGACGGGTGACCATCCTGATCGAATCGCGGGTGGCCGAGCCGGAGCCAAACAAGCCAGTCAGGGCGTCGGGGGTGGCGGACTCCATCCTGCCGCAGAACGCTACCCCTCCGCAGCCAGCTGCAGCGCCGGGGGCTGTGGCACCGGAGGCCGTTGCCGGCGGGGGCCGGCGCTGAACGGATCGGGTGACCAGGGGTGGCGCTCAGGCCGAACCGAGATGGCGGCCGCCGCCAGTGGGGCGTGATTGGCCGTCCTGGCCGTAGATCTGAGGGTGCTCGGCAGCTGAGAGGAGCGTGGTGAGGGCCTGCTGGTTGTTTTGCAGGCGGTCTCGGATCAACTGGCCATTGACGCGATTGCGCTCTTTCGCTTCTGTGGCCAGGGCGATCACCTCGTCCCAGCTCGTCAGCGCGTCCGGCAGGCTGCCAAGGGCGAGCCGGATGTTCTCATTGCTGACCCGGGCGCCGACCCGCGCAAACATCACCGTCCGGTCGTCCGACAGGCGCTGCAGTGCGCGATACAGCGCAGTCTTCTCTTCCGCGAGGGTGGTCAGGGTGTCGATCTTGCCGGCTATCAGCAAGGCCTCTTCCTGCTGCAGCAAGGCGATGAATTTCTGCAGGCCGTCACGTTCCTCGCCGATCAGCACGGCAAGGCGGTGAACGAAGGTCTGATCGACGGTGGCCATGCTCTATCAGGCGCGTCCGGTCTGGGAGGCCAGCATCTGGCGCACGCTTTCGATCAGCCCGTCGGCAACCTTGCCGGTATCCACCTTAAAGCGTCCCTCGCTCATGGCTTGCTTGATTTCGTCGACCTTTGCGCTGTCCACGACGGGGGTGCCGGCAATGGTTTCTTCCATCTGTTGCAGTCGCGACGACAGGGAGGAAATCTCGACCTTGTCGGTGTCGCCGCTGTTCGCCTGGGTTCGGGGCGTGTCTTTGGTCGCGCGGGTTCGCCCGTCGTTGGACGGCAGGCCACCGGTCGCTTTGACTGAGTTTTCAATCTTCACGGTCTTGTCCTTTCTTCCAGAATTCGTCTCGGTCTACGACTCGTCGGAGCAAAACTTTAACCTGAACGAGTGGCATGAGTGCGAATGTCATGGCGTGATGATCTCGACGAATCCGCCATTGCGGGCCACGCCGCGCACGACCTGGCCGGTGCTCAGCCGGACCTGCGCGCCTTGGCCGTCGGAGGCCGTGCTGAGGGCGGTGCCGTCGTTGGCGACCTGGAAGCCGGGGCCGCGCGAAATGACCTTCACCGGCTGTCCCTGGACGACGGCCGGCGGCAGGCGCAGGTTGCTGGCGGCCAGCGGCTTGCCGGCGGCAAGGGAGATGCGGGCGGCATGGCCCACGGCCTGGGATGGGTCGGTCAGCACGTCCGCCGCCTGGGCGCTCAGTTCGCCGATTTCGCGGCGGAGGTCGTCGGGCCCGACGATCTGGCCAGCCATCAAAGGGATCGCCGTTACCAGATAGACGCCCCGTACGCGGACCTCGGCAGGAACGTAGGCGGACCAAGCACTCGGTGCGAGGCAGCGCACGCCGACAGTCAGGCGGCCCCACTGTCGGCTCCCGGGGGGCAGGAAGGCCTCCAACTGGACGCAGGGGGGCAGCACGTTGTCGGCGGCGAAGTCGCCCACCTGGACGCTGACCTCGCCCGGCAGGCTGCGGCTCTGGATGTTGAGGAAACGTGCGACCTCGGCGCGTACCGGGGCCGGATCCTGGCGGGCGCTGGCCGGCGGTGGCGCGATGAGCAGAACGGGCAGGGCCAGTGCGGGGATTAAACGGAGCAGGGCGGACTTCATTGGCTGAGGGATTGGACGGATGTCCTCATTCGACCACGTCGGCCGGAAGAGTGCGAAAAATCCGCAGATCTTTTCCGGTGCAGTGGGGCGGCAGGCGTTAGTTGCCGGTTCGAGCGGCAAAGTTTGCCGTTGCGACCGGAGGGGAGTGCGCGCCATTCAAATTGAAGAAGGATTCACCGCTTGTTTGAGCCATCAAAGGGGGGCTTCACGGCGTAGAGTGCTTGGCACGGAAGCTGCATTGAAATGCACGAAAACCGTGGTGCCCTGAGTGACAGACAGTGTATCGGCACCGACGGAAACGAACTTTAGGGGTGAATCGAATGGCTGATCGACTGGACAACGCATTGCGCTTTCATCAGACGGCGTTGAACGTGCGGGCTTATCGCCAGCAGGTGATCGCATCCAACATCGCCAATGCCGATACGCCCAACTACAAGGCACGTGATATCGATTTCCGGGAGGCGCTGAACGGCGCGCTGGGAGGCAAGTCTAGTGGGCTGCCGATGGCTACGACCTCGGCCCGTCACCTGGCGGGCAGCGGGGAGCAGGGGCTGGATGGCAACCTCAAGTACCGGACGGAAGAGCAGGGCGCCATTGATGGCAACACGGTCAGCATGGATGTGGAGCGCAGCGCCTTTGCCGAAAATTCCGTCCAGTACCAGGCCAGCGTGACTTTCATCAACGGCCTGCTGCGCTCCATGCAGCAAGCTATCCAGGGTCAGTAAGGAGAACGTTCGTGAGCATGCTCAATGTCTTCCACGTGGCTGGCAGTGCGCTCACCGCGCAGTCCCTGCGTCTCAATACGACAGCCAGCAACCTGGCCAACGCCGACAGCATCACCTCCAGCAATGGCCAGCCGTACAAGGCCAAGCAGGTCGTGTTCGCGGCGACGCCGATGGCGGGCCCAGGCGCCCAGGGCGTGCGCGTAACCCAGGTCGTGGAGAGCGCCGCGCCGATGCGAATGACCTACGATCCGAAGAGCCCGGCGGCCAATGCGGAAGGTTATGTAGCGCTCCCAAATGTGAATGTCGTCGAAGAAATGACCAACATGATCTCCGCTTCCAGGGCCTACCAGACCAATGCGGAAGTGATGGGGACCGCAAAGTCCCTGATGGAAAAAACATTGACCATCGGTCAGTAAGCGTAACGGAGCACGATGATGAGTACCGTCAATTCCACGACCTCGACTACCGCTGCCGATGTGCTGGCCGGGCTGCAGAAGTCCTCGAAGGCCACCAGCAAGACCGACGATGCGCAGACCCGTTTCCTGAAGCTGCTCACCGAACAGCTCAAGAACCAGGATCCGCTCAATCCGACCGACAACGCGCAGATGACGTCGCAACTGGCACAGATCAGCACGGTGAATGGCATCGACAAGCTCAACGCGACGCTGACCTCCCTGCTCGATCAGTCCCAGTCCAGCGATGCCCTGCAGGCTGCAGCGCTGGTGGGCAAGGGCGTAATGGTCTCCGGCAACACCCTGGCCCTGTCGAGCAGCAAGGCCTATGGTGGTTTCGAGGTCGCCAGCGCTGCCGACAAGGTGACGGTCACGATCAAGGATGCCAATGGTATCGAGGTTCGCAAGATGGAGCTCGGCGCGGTCGACGAGGCGGGCGTCTATAACTTTGCGTGGGATGGCAAGACCAACAATGGCGCCGTTGCGGCCGACGGGAAGTACACGGTCAGCGTGAGCGCGACCCGCGGTGATACCGACGTGAAGCCGACCGCGCTGACCCTGACCACGGTGAACAGCGTGCTGCGCTCCAGCACCGGTAGCGTGTCGCTGGACGTGGGGTCGGGCGGGACCGTCGCCCTGTCCGACATCAAGCAGATTCTGTAAGCGGAGACGAAAATGGGATTCCAACAAGGTTTGAGTGGCCTTTCGATTGCGTCCAAGGCCCTCGATGCGATCAGCAACAACGTGTCCAACTCCGGGACCGTCGGCTATAAGCAGGCCGTTGCCCAGTTCTCCGACGTGTTTGCGGCTTCCTTGGCCAGTGGTGCGACCCAGGTTGGTATCGGCGCCCAGGTCGCCAAGGTGGCCCAGCAATTCGGGCAGGGCAACATCACGACCAGTACCAATGGCCTCGATCTGGCGATCAATGGCCAGGGCTTCTTCCGGATGAGCAACGATGGTGCGATCACCTACAGCCGGAATGGTCAGTTTCAGACCGACAAGAACGGCTACATCGTGAATTCCCAGGGCTTGCGTCTGACCGGCAAGGTGGCGGACGCGAACGGTGTCCTGACCGGTGCGACCGGCGACCTCAAGCTCAATCTCAGCGACGCCAAGCCCCAGGCGACCAGCAGCGCCGGCTATAACGTGAACCTTGATTCCCGTTCCGCCACGCCGACCTCCCTCACCGCTGCGTCGGGCAAGAGCGCGGCCATCGCCTCGTTGACTGGTGCGACTCCGTCCTTTACGTTGGCGGCGACCGATAAGCTGACTTTCCAACTCGACGGTGAAACCGGCTCGACGGTGGTGACCATGCCGGCCGGGACCTATACCGACGTGGGTTCTCTGGCTGCGGCGATCCAGACGGCCATCGACCAGAGCGCGCTCAAGGGGCGCATCAAGGTGGCGGGTGACAGCACCCCGGCCCTCACTTTCACGTCGGCGCGGACCGGTCGCCTGTCCGGCATCACCGTCACCGGCACGCCGGCCACGCTGCTGCCCACGACGACGACAGCGGGCAGCAATGCCAACTTCAGCATCAATGACCCGAGCAGCTACACCAGTTCGACTTCGCAGACTGTGTATGACTCCCTCGGCAATCCGCACACCCAGTCCCTGTACTTCGTAAAGACCGCCCAGGCCAATACCTGGGACGTGTACAGCAGCCTGGACGGCTTGCCGCCGCAGATCAATGCGGATGCCAAGGCGCTGAATCCGACCACCACTGAAAACCGCTGGATGTCGGTCAGCTTCGACAGCAATGGGGTGTTCCAGAGCACCAGCCTTTACCAGAAGGATCCGGCCAATCCGACGCAGATGGCCTATGTGCAGAGTCCGAGTTCCAAGGTCCAGGTCGCCTACGACATCACCACCGGTGCCACCACCCAGCTGACCTTCGACGTCGATCTGAATGGCACGACCCAGTTCGGCAACAGCTACGGCATCAACCAGCTGACCCAGGACGGTTTCACCACCGGCAAGCTGTCCGGCCTGAGCGTCAGTGCCGACGGTACGGTGCTGGGCAACTTCAGCAATGGCCAGTCGCGGGTCATGGGGCAGGTGTTCCTGGTCAGTTTCCAGAACCCCAACGGCCTCAAGTCTGTCGGCGGCAACCAGTGGGTGTCCACCAACGACTCCGGTCCGGAGCAGCCCAATGCCCCGGGTACCGGCGTGCTGGGTGTGATCCAGTCCGGCGCCCTGGAAGACTCCAACGTGGACCTCACCGCAGAACTGGTCAACATGATCACCCAGCAGCGCGCTTATCAGGCCAACGCCCAGTCCATCAAGACCCAGGACCAGGTCTTGCAGACCCTGGTCAACCTGCGTTGATGAGTTGAGCGGGGCAAGCCATGGACCGTCTGATCTACACCGCCATGACCGGCGCCTCCTCCACGATGGGGCAGGAGGCGTCCGTTTCCCACAATCTGGCCAACGCCACCAGTACCGGTTTCAAGGCGGAGTTGCACCGCCTGCGCGCGGTGCCGGTGCAGAACGCGCAACTGCCGACTCGTGCTTTTGTGGTGGACGCCAGCGTATCGGACGACCTTTCCGCAGGAACCCTGCAGAGCACCGGGCGCGGATTGGACATGGCGGTCCAGGGCAAGGGCTGGTTTGCCGTCCAGTTGCCGGACGGCAGCGAAGCCTATACCCGCAATGGCAGCTTCGAAGTCAGCCCCAACGGCATCCTGCAGACCCGCAACGGATTGCCGGTCCTCGGCAACGGGGGGCCGATCACCATTCCGCCGGACGTGGAAGTGCAACTGGGCGCCGACGGTACGCTGTCCACGGTGCAGCGCTCGGGTTCGCGCAACAACACCAGCGCGGTGGACCAACTGAAGCTGGTCAATCCGCCAGAGCAGGATCTGCAGCGCGGCGCAGACGGCCTGTTCCGCCTGGCAAATGGTGCCCAGGCACCGGCAGATCCTGCCGTCAAGGTTGCCGCCGGTTACCTGGAAGGCAGTAACGTGAACGTCGTCGAGCAGATGGTCTCGATGATTTCCCTGTCCCGCCAGTACGAAATGCAGACCAAGATGCTGAGCACCGCCCAGGAAATGGACCGCTCTGCCACCCAGCTCCTGGCGAAGAGCTGAGCGGCGCCGGGCGGGGCGGAATAGGCGGGGCTTTCCCTGTCTGCTCCGGAGCTGGAACACCTCTTGCTCAGTCTAGTATCGAATCCACTGCGGCGGTCGATCCTGTCGCCGCAGTAACCAGATACCCAGGAGCCCGCCATGCTCATTCGTTCCCTCTCGACTGCCGCCACCGGCCTCGAAGCCCAGCAGACCCAGCTGGACGTCATCGCCAACAACCTTGCCAACGTTTCGACCAACGGCTTCAAGCGTTCGCGGGCGGTCTTCGAGGATCTGCTGTACCAGAACCTGCGTCAGCCGGGAGCCCAGTCCACCCAGCAGACGACGATTCCGTCGGGCTTGCAACTCGGCGTCGGGGTGCGGCCGATTGCCACCGAGCGCAACCACACCCAGGGAACGCTGACCCTGACCGGCAACGCGCTGGACGTGGCGATCAACGGCGAGGGCTTCTTCCAGATCCTGCTGCCGGACGGCACCACGGCCTATACCCGGGATGGCGCCTTCCAGAAGGACGCCAACGGGCAGGTCGTAACCTCCAGCGGCTACCCGCTGCAGCCCGCCATCACGATCCCCTCGAATGCCCTGTCCCTGACCATCGGCAAGGATGGCGTGGTGTCGGTGACACTGCCCAACCAGACTGCGCCGTCCCAGATTGGCAACATCCAGGTGGCCAGTTTCGTCAATCCAGGCGGCCTGCAGAGCATCGGCGAAAACCTTTTCCTGGAAACCGCTGCCAGCGGCACGCCCAATCCGAACACGCCGGGCACCAACGGCGTCGGTGTGCTCAACCAGACCTACGTGGAATCCTCCAACGTGAACGTCGCCGAGGAACTGGTGCTGATGATCCAGACCCAGCGCGCCTACGAACTCAATTCGAAGGCGATCTCCACGTCCGACGCGATGCTCGGCAAGCTGACCTCCCTGTAAGTCCTGCACCGCGGAGATTGATCGTGTCCCTGTCTCGTCCCCTTTCCGTGCTGCTGCTGGCTGGGCTGAGCGGTTGCGCCGCCCTGCAGAGCACCCCGCCGACAGCCGTCCATCAACCGATGACCATCCGTCCGGAAGCGCGTCCGGCCCAGGCCTCCCAGGGCGGCTCCATCTTCCAGCCGAGCTTTTCGCGCCCGCTGTTCGAGGACCGGCGAGCCCGCTTCGTCGGCGACGTGATCACCATCAACCTGGTCGAGCAGACCGCAGCGAGCAAGAAGTCGTCGGCCAATGCGGAGCGCAATGCCAGCCTCAGCGCCTCGCTGTCCGGCCTCGCCAAGGTGCCGCTGGCCGGTGCCCTCAACGGGCTCGGCGCAACCGCCTCGGATGCCAGCAAGTTCGGCGGCAAGGGCGATGCGGCGGCCAACAATGCCTTCACCGGCACGATCACCACGACGGTCATCGAGGTGCTCTCCAACGGCAACCTGCTGGTGTCCGGCGAGAAGCAGATCGCCATCAACCAGGGCAATGAATTCATCCGTTTCTCCGGCATCGTCAATCCGGTGAACGTGACCGGCGCCAATACCGTGCAATCCACCCAGGTGGCCGATGCGCGCATCGAGTACCGGGCCAACGGCTATATCGACGAAACCGAGAACATGGGCTGGCTGCAACGTTTCTTCGTGAACGTGATGCCTTTCTGAGGGGCTTGAACGATGTCTTCCTTCTCCCGTCTGTGCCTGGCCCTTGCCGCGGTGGCGAGCCTGGCCGTGGGCGTTCCGGCCCAGGCCGAGCGCCTGAAGGATCTGGCCTCTATCGGCGGTGTGCGGCAGAACCAGCTGGTCGGTTATGGCCTGGTGGTCGGTCTCGATGGCTCGGGCGATCAGACCACCCAGACGCCCTTCACGGTGCAGAGCATCATCAACATGCTCGGCAACCTGGGCGTCACGTTGCCGCCTGGGCAGTCCCTGCAGCTCAAGAACGTGGCG
The DNA here is from genome assembly GCF_041914405.1 of Zoogloea sp. NCBI lineage: Bacteria > Pseudomonadati > Pseudomonadota > Betaproteobacteria > Rhodocyclales > Zoogloeaceae > Zoogloea > Zoogloea sp. The sequence continues at coordinate 9,935 of NZ_JAYSDK010000031.1, read as the reverse complement.
GCGGTGATGGTCACCGCCAGCCTGCCCCCCTTCGCGCGGCCAGGGCAGCAGATCGACGTGACGGTCTCGTCGATGGGCAATGCGCGCTCGCTGAAGGGCGGAACCCTCGTGATGACGCCGCTGAAGGGGGCAGACGGGCAGATTTACGCGATGGCCCAGGGCAGCCTGGCGGTGAGCGGAGCCAGCGGTTCGGCGGGCGGCGCGAAAGTGACCGTCAACCACCTGTCAGCCGGGCGCATCCCGGGCGGGGCGACGGTCGAGCGGGCGGTGGCCAGTCCGGTGGGGCAGGGGGATTCGGTCTTTGTCGAGCTCAATGAAGCCGACTTTGGCACTGCCCAGAATGTGGTCGATGCGATCAACCGCGTTGCCCCCGGTGCCGCTCAGGCCATCGACGGTCGTCAGATCCAGGTGCTTGCGCCGGAAGATCCCAACCGGCGGGTGGCCTTCCTTGGCCGCCTCGAGAACCTCGACGTGACGCCGGCGGTGCAGGCGGCCAAGGTGATCGTCAATTCGCGTACCGGTTCGGTGGTTATGAACCAGAAGGTCGCCCTGCAGAATTGCGCGGTTGCGCACGGCAGTCTGACCGTCACGGTCAATAACGATCAGCAAGTGAGCCAGCCGAACCCGCTGGCCGGCGGTCAGACCGCGGTCACCAACAAGGGTTCGGTGGATATCAAGCAGGAAGGCGGCACCCTTTTCAACATCAAGGCCGGCACCAACCTGGCCGATGTGGTCAAGGCTCTCAACGCGGTGGGCGCCAACCCCCTCGAACTGATCGCCATCCTGCAGGCAATGAAGGCCAGCGGGGCCTTGCGCGCCGAGCTTGAGGTGATCTGATGGCCGACTTCAGCCAGATCAACGCCCTCGACCCGAATGCGCTGTCCGGCCTGAAGCGCTTGTCGAAGGACAATTCGCCGGAGGCCATCAAGGAGGCGTCCCGCCAGTTTGAAGCGCTGTTCGTGCAGCAGGTCATGAAGTCGATGCGCGATGCGACGCCCAAGGGCGGCATGTTCGACAGCGAAGAGACGCGCATGTACCAGTCCCTGCTCGACCAGCAGATGTCCATGCAACTGTCCGCCCGCGGGCGCGGCTTCGGCCTCGCCAAGGTCATCGAGCGGCAGATGAGCCAGGGGCGGGAGCCAGTGAGCCTGCCTGACGGCCCGGTGCCGCTGGAGCCGTCGATCCGGCGCAGTTTCGATATGGCGCTGCCGCCTCCGGCAAAGGACGGCGGTAGCGGCAATGCTGCGGCAAATTCTGCCGTAACCTTGCCGGCCGCTGGTGTCGTCGGCGGCACTGCTCCGCAACTGTCGGACATGGCGAGTAGCAGTCGGGCCCGGGCCTTTGTCGACAAGGTCTGGCCGCAAGCCGTCGAGGCCAGCAAGGCGACCGGCATCCCCGCGCGTTTCCTGGTCGCCCAGGCGGCGCTCGAGACCGGCTGGGGCAAGCACGAACTGAAGAATGCGGACGGCACGCCCAGCTACAACCTCTTCAACATCAAGGCTGGACGGAACTGGGCGGGAGGGACCGTGAATACCTCCACCACCGAACACCGCAATGGCCAGCCGACCGCGGAGAGCGCCCGTTTCCGGGCCTACGCCTCCTATGAAGAGTCCTTCCGCGATTACGCGCGTCTCATCGCGGGCAATCCCCGCTACGCCGCGGTCGTTGGCCAGACCGATGCCACCCGTTTTGCCCGCGGCCTGCAGGAGGCCGGCTACGCAACCGATCCGCAATACGCGAACAAGCTGGCCCGCATCATTAACGGCAATACCCTGAGGGTCGCCCTCGGCGCGGGGGCAGTGCCCAGCGCCTGAGCGGCGCCGTTTGCCGGTTCACTGCTGGCAAAGTTCTTGCGTAGTCTGCCGTAGATACCTCCGAATCAGGGACGCGGATCATGGGCAGCAGCATCTTCAACATTGGCCTCACCGGACTCAACGCCGCCCAGGCGGGGCTCATCACGACCAGCCACAACATCTCGAACGCGGGAACGGCCGGTTACAGCCGCCAGTCGACGGTCCAGAGCACCAACCCGGCGATGTTCAGCGGCGCTGGCTTCTTCGGTGAAGGGACCAAGGTCGATACGATCAAGCGGGCCTACGACAGCTTCCTGACCAACCAGGTGCTGTCCGCTGATACCAAGTACAACGAGTACAACGCCTACAGCGTCGAGATCAGCCAGATTGACAACATGCTGGCGGACGCCACGGTAGGCCTTGAGCCGGCGGTGGACTCCTTCTTCCAGGGCGTGCAGGAAGTGGCCGCCAACCCGTCGAGCATCCCGGCCCGCCAGTCGATGATCTCCAGCGCCCAGAGCCTGGTGGATCGTTTCCAGAACCTGGCGACCCGTCTCAACGACATCCGCTCCGGCGTCGAAGGGCAGATCAAGGACACCGTCACGTCGATCAGCACCTACGCCCAGGAAATCGCCGACGTCAATCGCCAGATCGCCATTGCCCAGCAGGCTGGCTCATCCCAGCCGGCCAACGATCTGCTCGACACGCGCGACCAGCTGGTGAAGGAGCTGAACCAGCTGGTGCGGGTGTCCACCACCACGGCCAGCGATGGCTCCATGTCCGTCTTCATCGGCACCGGTCAGCCGCTGGTGGTTGGCATCAATGCCACCAAGCTCGAAGCCCGGCCGTCCACCACCGATCCATCGCGCCTCAACGTAAACATCATCACCCAGAGCGGTGCCCCGCTGACGGTGCCCGAGAGCCTGCTCGGCGGTGGCAAGCTGGGTGGCCTGCTGGCGATGCGCTCCGAGTCGCTCGACGCGACGCAGAACCAGCTCGGCCTGATCGCCGTCGGCCTGAGCTCTGCGTTCAACGCCCAGCACGCGCTGGGCCAGGATCTCAATGGCAACCTGGGGACGTCCTTCTTCACGACGCCCGCCGTCACCGTGCTGAGCGACTCCAGCGCGACTACGACGCCGCCGACGGTGCAGCTGAGTAACGTATCCAAGCTGACCGGCGATGATTACAAGCTGGTCTTTACCGATGCTGTCGGCAATTATTCGCTGACCCGGCTTTCGGACGGCATGTCGGTGAGCCCCGCGACGGTCGGTTTGTCGATCACGCCGCCGGCGACCTCCAAGCCCGGCGACAGCTTCGTGATCCAGCCCACCCGTAACGCCGCGGCCAACATCAACGTCGCCATTTCCGATACGCGCATGATCGCCGCCGCGGCGCCGGTTACCTCATCGGCCACCAGCGGCAACCTGGGCTCGGCCAGCATCACGGCGCCGGTGGTATCGAGCACGGCTAATCTGGCCAGCTTCGGCACGCCGGCGGCACCGCTGAAGCTGACCTACTCGGGCGGTGCCTTGAGCGGCTTTCCGGCCGGCCTCCCGGTCACCTACACGCCGGCGGGTGGCACCGCGGTGACGGTGGCGGCGCCGGTCGCCTCGATCCCCTACACGAGCGGGATGACGGTAAGTTTCGGCGGCGTCTCCTTCGCGATGAACGGTGCCCCGCAAACCAACGATACGTTTACGCTCGCGCCCAACGCCGGCGGCGTGTCGGACAGCCGCAACGCGGTGCTACTGGGTAATCTGCAGACCAGCAAGCTGCTTCTCTCCGCCAGTGGCCAGCCGTCCGCCACCTTCCAGTCGGTGTATGCCCAGCTCGTCAGCGCGGTTGGCAACAAGGCCCGCGAGGTCAGCGTGAACAGCGATGCGCAAAAAAGCCTGGTGGATCAGGCCGTCCAAGCCCAGCAATCGGTGGCCGGCGTAAATCTGGATGAAGAAGCGGCCAATCTGATCCGTTATCAACAGGCATACCAGGCGGCAGGCAAGGTCATGACCATTGCCTCCAAACTTTTCGATCAAGTGCTGGCCCTCGGCCAGTAAGGAGCGCCATCATGCGAGTCACCACCGGCATGATCTTTGAAAGCGGCGTCGCGCAGATCCAGTCGCAGAACAGCCAGCTGCTCAAGAGCCAGAAGGAAGTCGCCACCGGGCGCAGGGTACTGGCACCGTCGGACGATCCGGTCGCGTCGGCACGGGCGCTGGAAGTCACCCAGTCGAAGAGCGTCAATGCGCTGTACACCTCCAACCAAGGCTATGCGACCGACCAGCTCAAGCTGGTGGATAGCAAGCTGAGCGCCGCCACCGATCTCGTCACCTACGTCCGTACCCGCGCCGTCGAATCCGGCAATGGTGCCTATACCAACAGCGAGCAGCTCAGTATCGCTGCGGACATCACCCAGCAGTATTCCGCGCTGCAGGGTATTGCCAATAGCCAGGACTCCACCGGCGAATACATCTTTGGTGGCTACACCAGCAACACCCAGCCTTTCGTCGGCAACCTGACCACCGGCATGACCTACCAGGGCGACCAGGGGGCTCGCACGCTGCAGATCTCCTCGTCGCGCAACCTGCCGATCACCAGCTCCGGCGACGAGATCTTCAACGTCCTGCGCGCACCGGCAGGCTCGGCCTTTGCGCTCAGCTCGGCTGGCAACACCGGCACGGCGCTGGTTTCCGGCCTGGGTTTGAACGCCTACAACGGCCACAGCTACGACATCAGCGTGGGTGCGGGCCCGACCTACCAGGTCTTCGATTCGACCGCCGATCCCACCCATGCCGCGCCGATCACGCCAACCGTGACGGTTAACGGCTCCGACACGACCCTCACTTTCGGCGGCGTGAGCATGACTCTCAGCGGCGCCGCGGCAGCCGGCGATAGCTATTCAGTCGGCACGGTGGCCAGTGCCTTCGACGTGATGGGCAATTTCGTGGCGGCCCTGCAGTCCGGCAACTCGGCAGTGACCCGTTTCGGCGGGCGCCAGGCCATTGCCGGCATGGATGCGGCGCAGGACAGCATTTCGCGGGTGCAGGCCGGTGTCGGCTCCCGCATGCTGGAGGTGGAAACACAGCAGAACATCGGCAGCAGCCTGGACCTGCAGTACAGCGAAACCCTGTCGCGCCTGCAGGACGCCGACTATGCTTCCGCGGTGAGCAACCTGTCCCAACAACAGATCTACCTGCAGGCGGCCCAGCAGAGCTTCATCAAGGTCAGCAACCTGTCACTTTTCAACTACATTAATTAAGCGGATGCGGGTCTATCGGCGTTCCTTGCTCGCCCTCGGCCTGAGCCTCGTGCTCGCCGGTTGCGGCAGCACGCCGTCCAAGGAGTGGGCGCTCCTGCCGGCGGCGGCCCTGGTGGCTTCCAACGCCGGCTACCTGAAGGCGCCGATGGTGGCCGGTGCGGTGATCTTCTACGTGGTCAGCGATCCTTTCGCGCCCAACTGGAACATCGAGGAAGCCCGTCAGGGGGAGGACCGCTACCTGCTGGCCCTGCGTCTGAAGGCAATTCATTCCGGTGGTGATGGCGAGGCACGCCAGGTCTTCATGCGCCGTGCGGCCCAGTTGGCCGGGCAACCCGGCTTTCGCGCCTATGAGGTGATTTCCTGGCAGGAGGGGCTCGAAAGCACCCGACCGTTCGCCCAGCGGGTCGCCTATGGTGAGCTGCGTCTGGTCCGAGAGGGCCCCGCGGCCGGCCTGCCGGTGAGATAAGCGTCACACCAGATTGCCTGCAAGCGTCTGTGAGCCTTGCGGGACGCGGCCGAGTTTCGTATGGTGCGCGCTTCGACCGCTGGAATTTGCTGATATGGACCGAATGACCGAAAGGCGGAAGGAGCGCCGCATTCCGCTGGGCTGCAAGGTGGGTATCAGGCCGTACGGCGGCGGGCCGACCGTCGTCGGGATCTGTGTCGAACTGGGCGTCGGCGGCATGACCATCCATTCCAGCCATGTGCCGCGAATGGACGAGGTTTTCGAGGTCGCCGTGCTGCCGCCGGAGAGCGGCGGCACCTACATGCCCTTGCACGCCCGGGTGCGGGTGCGGCGCTGCCACGGCCTCGAGCAGGCCGGCCTTTACGAAATGGGCGTGGAGATCATCGAGATCATCCGCTGAAGCCCAACGCGGGCAGTCGATCCGCGCTCAGCCGTTGGCGGCCATCGCGGGGCTGCCCGTCGGGTTGGCGGCAAAGAACGGAAGCTTCTCGAATTCGTCTGCCGGGCAGGGCTTGCCCAGGTGGTAGCCCTGCAGGACGTCCACTTCCAGCTGCTGCAGCGTCGAGGCGGTGGCTTCGTCTTCGACGCCCTCTGCAACCGTGCGCAGCCCTAAGGCGCGCGCCAGGTTGACGATGGCCTGCAGGATGCGCAGGCCATCCGGCGTGTGTACCCGCTGCACGAAGGAGATATCGATCTTCAGTTCGCCCACCGGCAGTTCGTGGAGCTGGGACAGGGACGCGTAGCCGGTTCCGAAATCATCGATGGACAGGGTGAAGCCGGCCTGCACCAGCTGGCGCAGGCGCTCCTCGGCGGACTCCACTTCCATCAGCGCCACCGATTCGGTCACCTCCAGGATCAGGGCTGCGGCTGGCAGCCCGTAGCGGGCCGTGTCGGCCTGCAACAGATCGACGAAATCGGGGGCGAACAGCTGGCGCTTGGAAATGTTCAGGGAGAGCTGCATGTCGGGGCGCAGCCGGTACCACTGGGCGAACTGCTCCAGCGCCTGGCGGCGCACCAGCTGGCCGAGGTCGTGGATCAGGCCGAGGGTCTCCGCCATCGGGATGAAGGTGCCGGGGGAAATCCAGCCGAGGTCGGCATCGCGCCAGCGGGCCAGCGCCTCGACGCCGGTCAGCTGCCGCGTACCGTCGGCGCTGGGCGTGGCGGCGAACTGGGGCTGGAACCAGCTGGTGATGCCCCCATCGCGGATCGCCTGGGCCAGCCGCGACTGGATGTAGAGCTCTTTCTTGCCCAGCCCGCGGGCCGACATGTCGGAGAACATCTGGAAGTTGTTGCGTCCCTGCGACTTGGCGTAGAACATCGCCCGGTCGGCGTGGGCCAGTAGGGTGTCCACGCTGTCGCTGTCGTCCGGGAAAAGGGAGATGCCCATGCTGAAGGTGGCGTTGATGGGCTGGCCTTCCAGTTCATAGGTCTGCTGCATGACGCTGACCAGCTTGCGCGCTACGTTGCGAGCGTCTTCGGCGTTGGCGAGGCCGGGCAGCAGGGCCACGAACTCGTCGCCCCCCCAGCGGGCTATCGTGTCGCCATCGCGCAGGCTCTTTTCGAGGGCCTTGGCCATGCCCAGCAGCAGCGCATCGCCGGTCTTGTGGCCGTAGGCATCGTTGATGTTCTTGAAGTGGTCGAGGTCGATGAAGCACACCGCCACCCGAGAATTGGTGCGCCGTGCCAGCTGGACGGTCTTCTTGATGCGGTCTTCCAGCAGCACTCGGTTGGGGAGGCCGGTGAGCGCGTCGTGCAGCGCCATGTGGGCGATGTGGCGCTCCTGCAGGTAGGTCTTGGTGATGTCCCGCAGTACGCCGCGGATGCCGACCAGCTGGCCTTGTTCATTGCGCTCGGCAACGAAGCGGCACTCCATCCATTGTTCGTAGGCGGCTTCGGCCATGATGCGGAAGCGGCCATGAAACTCGTCCTTGCGGCCGTTCTGCAGGTCGGCCAGGCATTTCAGGAAGGCGTTCCGGTCCTCCCCGTGGATCGCGTCGGCCAGCGGGCCGCGGCCTGGCGCATTGCCGGTCAGCTGCCACCAGCCGCTGTTGGCGCTGGCGATGCGCCCGTCCGGCAGCAGTTCGAGCACGGCCTCGTCGAGCATGTCGAGGGTGCGCACGAAGGAGTGTTGTTCCGCGGCCCACAGTTTTTCCTTGGCCAGCGCCCGGTTCAGGGCGGCGAAGGGCTGGTGCACGCTGTCCACGAACACGGCGCGGTAGATGAATCCGTAGGAGATTACCTTGTAGATGTGGCCGACGAAGTTGAAGACGTCGCTGACCGATGCATACAAGGTGAAGCACAGTTCCGACAGTGCGGCGATCGCAGCTGCCGCGAACAGGTCGCTCGCATTGTGGGCGGCGCCACGGCGGGCCTGCCGGTAGAACTGCAGGGCGGCGAGTCCGTAGAGGACGATCAGACCATACTCGCTGACGATCTTGAGCTGGGTCAGGCCGCTCTCCTGGACGAAGAAGGTCGGCAGGCTCGCGGCATGGAACAATTCCAGACCGTACACCGCGCCGACATAGGCGAGCACGACGGTGAGGAGGCCGAAGCGGTGCAGGCTGCCTAGTGACGGCTGCCACGGGCGGGTGGCGACGATCAGCAGGCCGGCGGCGACTAGCACGCGGGCGGCCAGCCAGAAGACGATGGCTTTCTGTGGGCTGGACGGGGTGACGAAGTCCGGCATGCCGCGATAGCCGAACATGTGCCCGAAATCGAGTAGTGCGGTGCCGAGGAGGACCGTGCCGAGCAGGACCACATTGCCGGGCCGGGCATGGGAGTGGGCGTTCCAGGCGATGCCGAAGACCAGCATCGACACGATGATCGATGCCGTTTCCATGGCGGCGTGCAACGGAAGGTAGTGCCCCAGCCCCAGATCGAGGTCGCCTTGCAGCCAGAGCATGGCGTATAGCAGCGTCAGTGCGCCCAGCCAGTAAAAGGCCCGGGTCAGATCCTGGGGGCGGGATGAGAGGGGGGGAAATGAGTTTTCAACGTGCATCGGACGCCAGGCACACGGACAAGAGCGAGGAACGGATATCAGGCCGACACTAATATCACAAAGCGTTTAAATGACAGCCATTTATGGCTTCCAGGGCGTGAAATATGGCGTCGCATGGCCTGAAATATGGCATCGGCACAGTGTGTGATGCCGTTCGCGTCGTTCAGAGGCCGATTTCGCGGGCCGTCTGGGGGCCGATGAGGGTTTCTGCCAGGCTGTCCGGGATCCGGGCCTCTTCGGCGCTGAGGGGAATGCGGCCGGCCATGATCTCGGCTGCCGTCTGCGGATAGCGCGGCTGCTGCCCGGGGGCGGCGTAGCCAGCCGGAAACTGGGGGGTGAGGCTGTGGAGGTCGTACTTGTCCGTCGCGCCGAGGGTGTGCAGCAACTCGTGGGCGATGACCACTGCGTTGCGTTGGCGCTCGCGGCGGCTGGCGAAGACCTTCACGACGCCGAGCTTGCCCTTTTCGAGGCCGACTGAGTGGTCGAGCGACGGCGTCAAGGCCGGGTCGTGGTAGAGCAGGAACAGGCGCACATCCGGCCGTGGGCCGGGGGTAGCGTCATGACGCCAGGCCCAGAAACGCAGCTGCAGGCTCCAGCTCATCATCGCCACGGCGTTGCCGCCGGCCGGAAACGGGGGCGGCAGGCTGGCGAGCGGCGGGGCCAGGTTGATGGCTACTGGCCGCAGCAGGGGGCGCCCGAGGCGATGCAGCTCCGTTTCCAGCCAGTCGCCAATGGCTGCGAAGTCTTCGGACTTCAGGTCGGCCACAAGGCGCCGGCTCGTATCGGAAGGGTCGGCGGCGATCGGGTAGACCGTCACATGCAGGGTGCTATCCCATGCGGTGCTGCGGGCGCTGGATTTCCAGCTGCCGACAGCGACGCTGGCTAGGATGAACAGCAGGATGGCGATGCGGAGCTTGCGGAACATGGGGAATGGCTGAGGCACCGCGGCAGCGGCTTCCGGAAAGAGTACGGATTATGCCAAAGGATTTTGTGCGGACCGAAAAAAAGCCCGGCCAGACGGCCGGGCTTGGGGGCTGCGCAGGGGCGTGATCAGGCGACGGTGACCGGGATCTTGCCGATCTTGGCCTGCCATTCCTTCGGGCCGGTGTTGTGCACGCTGGTGCCGGAGGAGTCCACCGCGACAGTGACGGGCATGTCCTGCACGTCGAACTCGTAGATGGCTTCCATGCCCAGGTCGGCGAAGCCGACGACCTTGGCGCTCTTGATGGCCTTGGCCACCAGATAGGCGGCGCCGCCGACGGCCATCAGGTAGGCGGACTTGTTGTCCTTGATCGCCTCGATGGCCACGGGGCCGCGCTCGGACTTGCCGATCATGGAGATCAGGCCGGTCTTCTCGAGCATCATGCGGGTGAACTTGTCCATGCGGGTGGCGGTGGTCGGGCCGGCGGGGCCGACGACTTC